>NZ_JAVAJF010000001.1:657911-986866 GCF_030718085.1 Marinobacter sp. MDS2 | reverse complement strand
GACCATCGTGATGGTGGTGCCGATTCTGGTGGAGCCGTCGTTTGAGAATATGCTGGCGATTTTTGGAGCGCTGGGGTTAGCACTGGGTTTTGCGTTCAAGGACTACGCCAACAGCCTGATTGCCGGAATTGTCACTTTGTATGAAATGCCTTACCGGCCGGGCGACTGGATCGAGATCAACGGTCAGTACGGGGAGGTGCGTGCCATAGGAACGCGGGCAGCGGAAATCGTCACGCTGGATGATACGGTCATTGTCATTCCCCATGGCCTGCTGTGGAACAACCTGCTGGCAAACAGTAACGACGGCACTGACAATCTGATGTGTGTGGCCGAGCTGTATCTTGAGCCGAACCACGATGTGGCCCGCATGCGCGAACTGTTTCGTGATGTGATTTATACCTGCCCGCTGACCAAAACCTATCAGCCGGTGGTTGTTGCGGTTACGGGTACGGATATCGGTATGAAGTATCGTTTGAAGGCGTATCCGTTAACACCGGGGGATCAAACCCGGTTCATCGCTGACCTGACTGCCCGGGCCGGCGAAGTCTGTGCCGCCGAAGAGGTGAGAATGATCTCGCGCCCATTGCTGTTGCACTGAACTGAAAAAGCCCCGCGCAGGCGGGGCAACTGACAGCTGGGGCTTACATCAATGCATCAACCCGATTGCGGATTTTCGGCTCGCTGCTGTAGGCGGTCGCGATGGCATTGTAGGTGGAAATCTCAATGCCAGCGTCCTGAATCGCAGAAACCATTTTGTCGTTTGCCTTCATCTGAAGCTCCTGAGCCTTCTGCTGGGAATCCGCGGCTTCAATCTTCTCGATGTACTCTTCCCGGACTTCCATGACACGGTCCTGAGCTTTGATGAACTCTTTCAGCTGAGCATCACTGAAATTGGTGCTTTGGGTGCCTGCGGCAGCGGGGTCCGAATAGCCGGGACTTTGAGTTTGAGGGTTGGCCGGATTCTGCTGCCCCTCTTGCTGTGCCATAGTCGGCGTCGCGGCCAGAAGCGCCAAAGATGCGGTTACGGACACAAGTAGCTTATTCATAAATCAGACTCCTTTCGCTTGAACTTACCGGGTCGAAACATCGCGAAGCCCGGCTTCTGTGGATGTCGCGTTCGGTATTGCAGACCGCATGCCAACCTTGAGCGTCTTTTTAATAGCATTTAAATCAGTGGGTTACGATTATCTGGCGTTAAGGGTTGGTAATGAAGGTTGTGGCAAAATGCCCCATGTGTCAGAAATGCTGTGACACCTTGGTACAGGAGCCGTTTATGTTTCCTTTTAGCCGGCGCTTTCGGAATATGTTCCGGTCGTTGCAGCTGACTCTGGTCTTGAGCATTGTGGTGCCACTGGTCCTGTTCAGCGGTATCGCCATCTATATCGGGCTGGGGGCCGTCGAAAAAGCCCTGAACGAACGTTTAAGAGAAGATCTGGAGTTGGTCGCACAAGCCGTGAGTGGGCCGATATCCAACGCTTTGGCGCAAGGCGATGAACTGGTGCTGGGGGAATCGTTAAAATCCATTTTCCAGATAGGCCGCATTTCCGGGGCATCGGTGTTTGATGAAAACAGCGATAGGGTCGCCAGTCTGGGGGTTGCTGACACGGATGTATCCAACAGCGCGAGCGCTGAAAAAGTCATCGCCAGCGGGAAACTTGGGGGCGCCTTTCGTCGGGTCGATGGCGAATCGGTGTTTTCCCATTTTACGCCCTTGGTGGCGGAAGACGGCCGGATTCAGGGGTTGCTTCAGGTCACCCGCAAGCGCAGCGATTTTCACGATTTGGTGGCTTCGTCCCGCTGGTGGGCAGTCACCATCTGGTCGGCGTTTTCTTTCATGATGATTCTGGTGGTCGTGCTGGGGCACTACCGGACAGTGGGGCGCCATGTCAGCCGTTTACTTGAGAATATGGCGGGTCTGGCGCCCGGGCGATGGTTGTTGGTCGTTCCGCCCTCCGGGCCTCGGGAGCTCCGGCAGATTCATCACGGCATTCTGAATCTGGGGCAACGAATGGCCGCGGCAGAATCGGAAATTGAAGGCCGGATTGCCCGGGAGCGAGCATTGGCCGAGCAGCTGGAATATCAGGAAAAGGTGGCAATGATTGGTCGGGTCGCTGGTGGGGTGGCCCACGAACTGGGTGCGCCTCTGAACGTTATTCAGGGCCGTGCCCGTATTCTTGCGCGTTCAGGCTTGCCGGAAGCGCAGCATCGTCACCTCTCGGATATTGAGCATCAGGTCACTCGTATGACCACCATTATCCAGCAGCTACTGGACTGTTTTCGCCACGTTCCGGATTCCCGCCGTTCACTTGATTTGTCATCGGTGCTTGCCGATGTCATGAAGTGGGTCTCGGAAGACCGTCGCTGCGATTGTCAGATGCTTGAAACCGAGGGGCTTGAGCAAGCGATGGCTGTCCGGGCAGAACCCTTGCGCGTGGGATTGGCCTGCCTGAACGTGATTCGAAATGGGTGCCAGTCTGCCCGAAGCCGGCTGAGAATATCGGCCCACGATGCCGGCGATTGCTGGGAAGTCCGGG
Organism: Marinobacter sp. MDS2; assembly: GCF_030718085.1. Classification (NCBI taxonomy): domain Bacteria; kingdom Pseudomonadati; phylum Pseudomonadota; class Gammaproteobacteria; order Pseudomonadales; family Marinobacteraceae; genus Marinobacter; species Marinobacter sp. MDS2. The sequence continues at coordinate 984,332 of NZ_JAVAJF010000001.1, read as the reverse complement.
TTGAAGACGACGGCCCTGGCATCCCTGAAGAACACCGGTCCCGGGTGTTCGAGCCATTCTACAGTACCCGCGCTGCCGGCGAGGGCACCGGCCTTGGCCTCGCCGTGGTGAACAGCGTTCTGAAAGAGCACGGTGGCCGGGTAGAGGTTGCTGGCAGTGATTTGGGAGGCTGCCGTATGAGTCTTTATTTCCCGAAGGAGGCGACATGATGCCGGCAAACGCATCGAGGATATTGTTGGTAGAAGATGACCCGAGTTTGGGGCAACTGCTGACCGAGGAACTGGAAGCGGATGGTTATACGGTTGTCGGTGCGGCAACGGTCCAGGCAGCTCGCAAGGCTCTAAAAGAACAGCGCCCGTCGTTGATTGTGTCGGATTTACGGTTGCCCGACGGCGATGGCATGCAAGTGTTGGCTTTCCAGCAGGCAGAACACCCGGGCATTCCCTTCATTGTTATCACTGCCTTCGGCACGGTTGATCAAGCTGTGGACGCATTGCAGGCGGGAGCGGATGATTTTTTGACCAAGCCGTTGTCCACGGATCACCTGCGCCTGAAAATAAAAAGACTGCTGGCTCAGGCCGATATTAACCGGCAACTGGCCGAGATTCAGTCCCGCCAATACGGCGAATTGAATATGGGATTGGTGGGCGACAGCCCGGCGATGGAGCGGTTGCGGGGCGAAATCCGGCAGGTTGCCCGCAGTCAGGCGGCCGTTCTGATCCATGGTGAAAGTGGCACCGGCAAAGAATTGGTTGCACACGCTATCCATCACCAGAGTGACCGGGCGGCGAATGCCTTTTTAGCGGTGAACTGTGCGGGCATTCCGCCCGATCTTATGGAAAGTGAATTTTTCGGTCATGAAGCCGGTGCGTTTACCGGCGCGCGCCAAGCCCGTAAAGGCCTGTTTGCCGAGGCCAGCGGCGGCACCTTGTTGCTGGACGAAATCGGCGAGATGCCTATGCCGCTCCAGGCCAAACTACTGCGGGTATTGCAGGAAGGTGCGATCAAGCCGGTTGGCTCAGACCACGAAGAGGCCGTCGATGTGCGCATACTGGCCTCCACTCACGTGAACCTTTCAAAGGCAGTTGAGGACGGAGCCTTTCGCGAAGATCTCTACTACCGCCTTGAAACCTTGTCTCTTGGTGTGCCGCCGTTGCGAGAGCGGGGAGAGGACGTGGAGCTGCTCGCCATGCATTTTCTCAAGGAAGCCTGCCTCAGACACAGTCGCGGGTTCATCAAGTTGAGCGAAGTAACCTTGAGAGTGCTCAAGGACTATCCGTTTCCGGGCAACGTTCGGGAACTCTCCAGTGCCATCGAAAGGGCAGTCACCTTTTGCGGAGGCGACACGATTCAGCCAGAGCATTTGCCCGAGCGTATTCGCAAGCGCCAGGGCGCGTTTCAACTAAATGCGATAGACCTGGACGGTACAAATATCCCAGAATGGCCCACCTTGGACGCCTTGCAGCAAAACTATGTGCGCCAGGTGATGACCGCGGTGGAAGGCAACAAGCGCCGTGCCGCGCAAATATTGGGTATTAACCGACGAACTCTCTACCGTTGGCTGGAATCCACTTCGGAGCAGAAGTAATGAAAAATCAGAAACAGGCCATGGTGTTCGGCTTGGCCACCGTATTGCTGTGGTCTACCGTGGCAACTGCATTCAAGCTGGCGCTGGCGGACTTGGCGCCGGTGCAGATGCTGCTGGTGGCCTGCATTGCTTCTATTGTCGTGATGGCGGTGGCTCTGGTTATTATGGGCCGTTGGCAGCAGGTGTTTCAGCTCAGCAAAACGCAGTACCTGCAATCCATGGGAATGGGGCTGATTAACCCTTGCCTGTATTATTTTTTATTGTTTGGCGCGTTTGATCGACTACCCGCACAGGAAGCGCAGCCGTTGAACTACACCTGGGCGTTGGTGCTTGCCTATCTGTCGGTGCCCTTCCTGGGCCAGAAATTACGCCGTATCGACATTTTGGCCGGTCTGGTCTGTTATGCCGGCGTGGTGGTGATTGCGACCCGGGGCGCCGTTACGTCGCTGAACTTTTCAGACCCTCTGGGCGTGTCTCTGGCATTAGGCAGCACGCTGGTTTGGGCCTCGTACTGGATTATTGCGACACGAGATACCCGTGATCCTGTTGTCGGTCTGTTCCTGAACTTTTCGTTTGGCCTGCCGGTGATTGCCTTGGTGTGTTGGTACACGGTCGGGTTCGGGGTTTCGGGGATTGGATCGCTCTCTGCGGCGGTTTATATTGGTGTCTTTGAAATGGGAATTGCGTTTATCTTATGGTCCCAGGCAATGAAAAAAGCCGAAAATACCGCAAAAGTCAGTAATTTGATTTTTATCGCACCGTTTTTGTCATTGGTTTTTATCTATTTCATCTTGGGCGAAGTAATTTTGCCTTCCACTTACATTGGGCTGGTGTTGATCATCGCCGGTTTATGGCTCCAGCAAAAGAAAGTTCAGGCCCGGACCCAAGGGTTGGAACATGGCTGAACAGTGGCACCTGTATCTGGTGCGAACAGCCTCGGGCAGTCTATACACCGGTATTTCAACAGACGTACCTAGGCGCTTCTCTGAACACCAGGCCGGTGCTCCGAAAGGTGCCCGCAGTTTGCGGGGGAAAGGCCCGCTGACGCTGGAGTTTCAGATGTTAGCCGGTGACCGCAGCCGGGCGTCCAAATTGGAGTGGCAAATCAAACGCTGGCCAAGGGCACGGAAAGAAGCCCTGCTAAGAGGCGAGGTTACTCTGCCAGATAACGCCTGATGTGTTTGGCTGCAACGACAAGGGCATCGGAGGCGCGTTTTAATTGGGCACTGTGGGTCTGAAACACGTGCCAGAGGCCGTTGTAGATTTCGAGCGTTGCATCGACATTGGCCGTTTTGGCCGCTTCGGCCAGTCGTGTTGCGTCATTGAGCAGGATTTCCTGACTGCCCACCTGAATCAGCGTCGGCGGCAGCCCCTTCAGATCGCCGAATACCGGAGAAATCCGAGGCTCAGTCAACGTTTCCCCGCCTGCATACATTTTCGCCGCCTTGAGAACCCAGCTACTGTGAAGTACCGGTTCGCATTCGGGGGTGTAGAGCTGCTGACTGGTCAAATCTGTCCAAGGTGAAAAACACGTAATAGATGAAGGCAGGGCGTGGCCGTGTTCCCGAAGGCGCATCGCTAACACTAATGCCAGCCCGCCGCCCGCGGAATCTCCCGCTATAGCCACTTTGTCTGCGGGTTTCCCTTCCTGAATCACGGCGTGGAACACTGCTTCCGCATCGTCTGGTGCCGCTGGATACGGGTGCTCGGGTGCCAACCGGTAATCGGGAATGATCACTTCGCAGCCGGTCAGTTTTGCCAGATGACCCGCGATGCCTTTGTGCGTAGCCGCAGAGCCCAGAATGTAGCCGCCGCCGTGCAGGTATATGAGGGTGCCGGCGGAGTGGGTTTTCGCCTGTGCTCGCAACACCGGTACATGGCCCAGAGTGTCGCTGGTGAACCGGACGTTCCGGGGCGGGACTGATGTTCGGTAGGCTTGGCGAATCAGCTTGCGTTGCAGATGCAGCGAGACACCGTTCGACAGCAAAGGGCGCACGAGTCGGTACATTATCTGGCGCAGGCCGACTTCAAGAAGCGGTTGGAACATCTGTGCTCTCCCCGGTGAATGCGTTAGGATGATCGTCAATTATTGACACATGACAGGCGTTTAACTCTACGTGTACTGGAAAACAGATACCATAGAAATACCGAACTGGGACAGGCACTCATTGCTTGAGCGGCTGGAGCCGTTCAATCCGCAGGAGCCTCGGGACCTGAGTTCTGAGATGGAAGCCTATTGTCGGTTTTACGGTTTGGACTTGTGGGTGGAGCATCCACAGGTGACCTATCACCAAGGCTACATCAAGGCTCAGCACCATGAAGTCATGGTGCATTATTTTCGGTTGCCGGATGCCGGTGCATCTAAAGGGACCGTGTTTATATTGCACGGCTACTTTGATCACGTTGGCCTTTATACCCAGCTCATTGACCGGTGCCTTGGCGCTGGTTTTGATGTGCTGGCCTATGACCAGCCAGGCCATGGTTTATCCAGTGGCACGCCGGCAGCCATCGGCAGCTTCCTGGAGTATCAGGCAGTTTTGTCCTCGGTTATGGCGCAGGTGGAGGATAAAATCCGGGGGCCGTGGTTCGCGGTTGGCCAGAGCACAGGTGGGGCGATTTTGATCGACTATCTGTTGTCTAACCATCACAACCAGGAAACCTCTGCGTTCCGTAAGGTGGTGCTGTTGGCGCCACTGGTGCGGCCCATGGGTTGGCTGGGCGCCAAGATGTTGCACAGTGTGGCGCGCCCGTTCCTGAGTCGTTGGCGAAGGGCCTTTGGGCAGAACAGCAGCAATACCCGGTTTCTGAAGTTTCTTCGGGAGCATGATCCTTTGCAGGCTCGGGCTGTGCATGTGGACTGGGTCACGGCTTTGCGGAAGTGGGTGCCACACATTGAGTCGGCTCGGCCGGTGGACTTCCCGGTAACGGTGGTACAGGGTGAAAAAGACCTGACCGTCGACTGGCAGCACAATCTGCGGATCATTCGAAACAAGTTTTCGGCCGTCAACGAACGCACGATCCCGGATGGGCGCCATCACTTGGTCAATGAGGCCAAAGATTTGCAGGCGACGGTATTCAATACCATTATTGATACATTCTCGCAGTAATACGGTCAGGACTGGCCGGATACCAAACTAATAGCATCAGGAGTTTATGATGAAGAAGACAATCCTTGCCTTTGCCGTTGCGACGGTTGGCCTGAGTGGCTGCATGACTTACGACCCTTATACCGGAGAAGAGAAAACGTCGAACGCAACCAAGGGCAGCATCATCGGCGCCTTGGGTGGCGCAGCAATTGGTGCGGCCACGTCTAGCAAAAGCGATCGTGGTAAAGGCGCATTGATTGGTGCCGCTGGTGGTGCTGCTGTTGGTGGTGGTATCGGTTATTACATGGATCGCCAGGAAGCGCAGCTGCGTCAGAGACTGGAAGGCACCGGGGTGCGTGTGGTGCGTAATGGCGACCAGATTGAATTGGTGATGCCTGGCAATATTACGTTTAACACGGATCAGTCCAGCATTCGCCCAGGATTTACCGGCACGTTGGAGTCGGTTGCTCTTGTTCTGAAGGAATTCGATAAAACCATCATCCAGATTGATGGCCACACGGATAGCACCGGGCGGGACAGCTACAATCAGTTGTTGAGTGAGCGTCGTGCTTCATCTGTCCGTGACTTCTTGATGAATCAAGGCATTGAGCCTCGTCGTACCCGTGCGACCGGTTACGGAGAGCGTGCGCCCGTGGCATCTAACGAAACTGCGACGGGCCGTGAACAGAATCGTCGTGTTGAGCTAACGCTCGTGCCCATGCAGTAAGCTCTATTCGTTCTGCGCAAAACCCGGGGCGCCGGGTTGTTAAAAAGCTTCACCACCTTCGGGTTGTGAAGCTTTTTTTGTTATGGCGGGCAGCTTTTGAATTGGCCTGATCCGACACTGCGAATAAGCCCACAATGTGTCAAGTTCACTCGTTCAGTTAAATACAACAAGAGAGCAGTACCTTATGAAAAAGCATGCACTGATTACAGCAGCCAGTTTGAGCGCTTGCCTTCTTTCCGCAGCGCCGGTTCAGGCGGGTTTGTTTGAGGCGCTTGGCTTGACCGGTTCAACAGCTGAAGCAAACCAGTCCGTTACGCTGCAAGCAGGGGATGCGATTCCCGGGCGTTATATCGTGACACTGGATCCGGCTCTGCCGGAACTGTTGGGCCTAGGCGATCTGACGGCCGGTATTCAGTCACTGCTGATGGCTGTAGGGGGCGGTGAAGTGTTGCATGTCTACCAGACTGCGATGACGGGCGCGGCTCTGGCGCTCACCGAGCAACAGGCAGGCCTGTTGTCTTCGCTGCCGGGCGTTCTGAAGGTGGAGCAGGATCGTATTGTTGCTGCCAATTCGGCAACCCAGCCCGGGGCAACCTGGGGCCTGGACCGTATCGACCAAGCGGTATTGCCGCTCGATGAGCAGTACCGTTACCCCGCATCTGGCGGTGCTGGTGTTAATGTTTATGTGATCGATACCGGGCTTCGCGATACTCACCAAGAGTTTGCTGGCCGTGTTATTGAAGGTCGTAACTTTGCCGTCAATGATGCCGGCCTGTTGGGGCTGGGCGCGTTACCTTTGGTTGGGCCGTTTCTGAACCTCGGTGGCTCAACCGACGCGACCGATACCACAGACTGTAACGGCCACGGTACCCACGTAGCCAGTACCTCCGTTGGCTCAACCTACGGGGTTGCCAAGCAGGCTTCCGTGGCAGCTGTGCGTGTTCTGGATTGCTCGGGTGCGGGTAGCAACGCTGATGTGATTGCAGGCGTAGACTGGGTAGCAGCAAATCACCAGGCGCCAGCGGTTGCGAACATGTCTTTGGGGGGTGGTGCTTCCGATGCACTGGATAACGCGGTTCGCGGTGCCATCGAAGAAGGTGTGACCTTCGTTGTGGCGGCGGGCAATGACGATGCGGATGCGTGTGGTGGTTCGCCGAATCGGGTTGAGCCTGCGATCACAGTGGGCAGCACCACCCGTGACGACCAGCGCTCTTCCTTCTCAAACCATGGACAGTGTCTGGATATTTTCGCTCCGGGCTCTGACATCACGGCAGCCTGGCATGAAGCGGATAACCAGACCAACACCATCAGCGGCACCTCGATGGCCTCACCTCACGTAGCGGGTGTTTCGGCGTTGATCCTGGCGGAACAGCCAGGTTTGACACCGGCAGAGGTGACAAATGCTGTGATCAATCTGGGTACCGGTAATGTACTGAACGGTATCAAGGCCGGATCACCCAACCTGTTGCTGCGCGCCCCGCAGTAACGGTTGCTCAGGCACAAAAAAACCGGAACAGTGTTCCGGTTTTTTTGTGCCTGAATGCCCCGGAGGGCTTATATCAGAACAGTACGCGGGTACGGATAGTGCCCTTGACCTGACGCAGCTTTTGCAGTGCCAGCTCGCCGTAGGCTTTATCAACATCAACAACCACGTAACCAATGTCTTCTTTGGTTTGTAGATACTGACCACAGATGTTGATGTTGTTTTCCGAGAACACCTGGTTGATTTCGGACATAACGCCCGGCACGTTCTCGTGGATGTGCAACAAACGGTGCTGATCCGGGTGCGATGGCAGTGCCACTTCCGGGAAGTTTACGGAAGAAACCGAGGTGCCGTTGTCGCTGTACATCGCGAGCTTTTCAGCCACTTCGCGACCAATGTTTTCCTGAGCTTCGATGGTGGAGCCGCCCACGTGCGGGGTCAGGATCACGTTGTCGAACTCGCGCAGTGGAGACACGAACTCTTCGTCGTTGGATTTGGGCTCAACCGGGAACACGTCAATGGCGGCGCCCAACAGCTTGCCGGAGCGAAGCGTGTCGGCCAAAGCATCAATGTCCACCACGGTGCCGCGCGAAGCGTTCATCAGGATGGAGCCGGGCTTCATCTGGGCCAGTTGCTCTGCTTTGAACATGTACTTGGTGGACGGTGTTTCCGGCACGTGCAGGGACACCACGTCGGCGATGTTCAGCAGCTCTTTCAGAGAACCGACCTGAGTGGCGTTACCGATCGGCAGCTTGGAAACGACGTCGTAGAAGTACACGTCCATGCCCAGGCCTTCGGCCAGAACACTGAACTGAGTGCCGATGTTGCCGTAACCGATGATGCCGAGCTTTTTGCCACGAATCTCGTAGCTGTCTTTTGCAGACTTCAGCCATTCACCGCGGTGCGCTTTGGCGCTTTTTTCCGGTACGCCACGCAACAACAGAATGGCCTGAGCCAGCACCAGTTCTGCAACAGAGCGAGTGTTGGAGAAGGGCGCGTTGAATACGGCAATACCGCGACGTGTTGCGGCCTGCAGGTCAACCTGATTGGTTCCGATGCAGAAACAGCCCACAGCAACCAGTTTTTTGGCGGCTTCAAATACTTTCTCAGTCAACTGGGTGCGAGAGCGGATGCCAACAAAATGCGCATCGGCAATTTTCTCGATCAGCTCTTCTTCAGCGAGTGAGTGGGTCAGGTACTCAATATTGGTGTAGCCCGCAGCGTTCAGGGTATCAATGGCAGATTGATGGACGCCTTCCAGCAGCAGGATCCGGATTTTGCTCTTTTCGAGAGACGTATTTGACATGGGCGTGCTTCCGAACCTTTCGTCACGTGAAATGACCTGCGGCCAGGGATCGTCAGCCTAGCTCACAGAACAGGGGCGGTATGATACCATAAAGTTCGATTTTCACAGTGCGCCGGTTTGCCTGGATCAACTCTATTTGTGTTGATTTTGATCAAACCCGAGCCCAAACCTGACGAGACCGACACGCTCATGAGTTCCGAACAGATCATTGCCGCCCTTGAAGAACTGGTAACTACCGCCGAGAACCCGGGCAAAGTATTGACTGACCCTTCCGATCTGGACACCTACGGTAAGGACTGGACCAAGATCTATCCGCCCAAGCCGCTGGCCATTGTTCTGCCGAAGACCACCGAACAGGTGCAGGCGGTGGTTAAGTTCGCCAACGAAAACCAAATCGGTTTGGTGCCGTCGGGCGGGCGTACGGGTTTGAGCGCCGGTGCCGTGGCGGCCAACGGTGAGATCGTGGTGGCTTTCGATAACATGAACCAGGTGCTGGATTTTAACGCCAGCGACCGTACTGTGCGCTGCCAGGCCGGGGTGGTTACCGAACAACTGCAGAACTTCGCGGAAGAAAATGGCCTGTACTACCCCGTGGACTTCGCCTCGGCCGGATCCAGCCAGCTGGGTGGAAACTTGTCCACCAACGCCGGTGGCATCAAGGTGATTCGCTACGGCATGAGCCGTGATTGGGTGGCCGGCCTGAAGGTGGTCACCGGTAAGGGCGATATTCTGGATTTGAACAAAGATCTGGCCAAGAACAACACGGGTTACGACCTTCGCCACCTGTTCATTGGGGCAGAAGGCACTTTGGGCTTTATCACCGAAGCCACCATGAAACTGACCCGTAAGCCAGATAACCTGACAGTACTCGTGCTGGGTCTGAACGATCTGGTCAATACCATGGATGTGCTGCAGTCATTCCAGAGCAAACTGGACCTGACCGCCTATGAATTCTTCTCCCATCAAGCCATGCAGCATGTTCTCGCCCACGGCCAGGTGCAGGCGCCGTTTGAAACCGAAGCGCCTTACTATGCGCTTCTGGAATTCGAGGCGGTGTCGGATCAGGTGATGGACGATGCCATGGCGCTGTTTGAAGAATGTGTGGAAAAAGGCTGGGTGCTGGACGGCGTGATCAGCCAGAGCGAAACCCAGGCCAACAGTTTGTGGCAGCTACGGGAGCGCATTTCCGAGTCCATCGCCCCGCGCATTCCCTACAAGAACGACATTTCTGTTGTGGTGTCCAAAGTGCCGGGCTTCCTGCAGGAAATCGACAGCGTGGTGACCGAGCATTACCCGGACTTTGAAATCATCTGGTTCGGCCACATCGGCGATGGCAACCTGCACCTGAACATCCTCAAACCGGAAGACATGGCGAAAGAAGACTTCTTCGAGAAGTGCCAGCAGGTAAACAAGTGGGTGTTTGAAATCGTTGAACGCTATCAGGGCAGTGTGTCTGCTGAGCACGGCGTGGGCATGACCAAGAAGCCCTACCTGCAGTACACCCGCAGTGAAGCTGAAATTGCTTACCTGAAGGGGATTAAATTGGCGTTTGACCCGAATGGCATCATGAACCCAGGCAAGATTTTCGACTGATGAAAGAGCATATCGTTGTACTCACCGGCGCGGGTATCAGCGCCGAAAGCGGTCTTTCCACCTTTCGGGATAACGATGGATTGTGGGAAAAACACAGTGTGTACGACGTAGCCACGCCGGAAGCCTTCCAGCGGAACCGGGACCTGGTGCTCCGGTTCTATAATGAGAGGCGGCGGCAGCTTCAGGAAGTCGAGCCCAACCGGGCCCACCGCCTGTTGGCGGAACTGGAAAGCCAATACCGGGTTACGGTGGTTACCCAGAACGTTGATAACCTCCACGAGCGGGGCGGTTCAACCAATGTGGTGCATCTGCATGGCGAGCTGACCAAAGCGAGAAGCACCGTTGACCCTGAGCTGGTCTACGATATCGGGTACCGCGATATCCAGCCTGGCGATACCTGCGACCGAGGCGGCCAGCTGCGCCCGCACATCGTCTGGTTCGGTGAAGAAGTACCGATGCTTGAAGCCGCTGCTGAATTGGTGCGAACCGCTGACCGGTTGTTGATTGTAGGCACTTCCCTGCAAGTCTATCCGGCTGCCGGCTTGGTTCATGAGGTGGATTTTGATGTGCCGATTACGGTCATCGACCCTGGTGAGCCGGCCTCGGTTTCCCGGGCGCGGGTCATTCGGAAAGGGGCCAGTGAAGGTCTCGCAGAATGGGTGGAGATGCTGGGTTAGAGCCGATGTACTAACTTTGGAGCCCTGGCGGTGAAGGCTTGCCAAAAATGTGCGGAGCCATGGATGGCGGAGCAGAAGCGTCACATGGACGTGCCGAAGGAGCGGTTTTTGGCAAGCCTTCACCGTCAGGGCTTGCACCTCAAGTCCGCAGATATTTCTCCAGTTCACTTTTGAATGCAGCCTGCACACCCAGGCGCTTCAGCATCCAGTAGTGCCCGGCAATCATCCTGTCTATGAAAATACTCTCCACGGGTGGCTTAAAAGAGTCCAAGTATTTAAAGACCGTACTCGTTTTTGCTGCTACCTGCTTGTGGATATCGGCTTCCGCAAAATCGTAAGGCTCGTCATCCACGAAAGGCACGATCAAAATGTCCCGCCACATGGCGTAGTAGGCTTCGTCGATAGCCGGCTGGCTGCTTACGCGAGCGCCTAAGTCGATCAGGTGTTGATCGAGGCTGCTGTAGTCTTCTTCCAGTGCCGAGATAAGCGCTTTCCGGTAGGCCTCTACGATCTCTGGTTTCAACTTTTTCACGCAACCAAAATCGTACATCACGATGGTGCCATCCGGTCTGTACGCGAAGTTGCCAGCGTGTGGGTCGCCGTGGATGCATTGGAAGCGGAACAACTGGTCGGCCATGATGGTGAAAATGCGGTGGCCGATGAGGTTCAAGGTTTCCTGATCGTACCGTTCAGGTGTGACCTTGCTGATGTGGTCGCCTTCGACCAATTCCAGCGTTAAAACTCGTCGCGTGGAGTGGCTATCGATGACTTTCGGGATGATCACCCAAGGTTGATCTTTGTGGAATTCTCCGAAGATTTTGAGGTTCTGAGCTTCGTTCTCGTAGTCCAACTCTTCTTTTAGGCGCTCCCGAATTTCTCCGAACAGCAGATCCACGCTTTCTTTCGGCATCTTCAACAGGCCGCCGAGTTTTAACGCCATGCGCAGCTGCTTCAAGTCAGAATCGCAGGATTCATCAACGCCGGGGTACTGCACTTTTACGATCACGTCTGTGCCATCGTGCATGCGGGCACGGTGTACCTGGCCGATGGAGGCCGAGGCGTAAGGGGTTTCCTGCAGGTATTCGAAGAGTTCGCTGACCGGTTTGCCCAGTTCGCTTTCCACCTGCTTCAGAATGACCTCGAATGGCATTGGAGGCGCTTCTTTTTGCAGTTTTTCTAAGGCGTCGGAAAACTCTTTGGGCAGGAAATCCTGAGTCTGGGAGGCAATCTGGCCGACTTTCATGACCGCGCCTTTCATCTCGCCGAGTGTATCGGCAATCTGGCTTGCCATGCGGGTGTAGCTTTCGCTTTTTGCGCCCTCATCGTCCACCGTGCGAAACAGGCCGCGGGCTTTCTGACCGGCGTATTCGCTGGCCACCGAGGCGGTCATGCCAGCCAATTTTAGGAAACGACCTGAACGTGAGGTGACGGGTTTCTTAGCCATAGTGACGTGCAAGTTCCCTAACTCAGAAGTTTAACCGAAGCCCTCGGAGTTGCGGCTCAGACGACTTTGGTTTCCACAAACAGTACATCCTCCAGCTCTAAAGACAAGGTTTGGCCGATTTCCAGTGGGCCCACGCCTTTCGGGGTGCCGGTTAGTACTACATCGCCCGGTAGTAACGAGAACTGGCTACTCATGTGGGCAATGAGTGGCACGATGGTATTGAGCATATCACGGGTATCGCCGGTCTGTTGCCTGTGACCGTTAACATCCAGAGTGAAGTGAATGTTGCCTCTGGGCAATTTGTCCGCTGGAACAAACGGAGACAGCGGGCAGGCACCGTCGAAGGCTTTGGCGCGCTCCCAAGGGTGACCTTTCTCTTTGAGCTGGGTTTGCAGATCGCGAAGGGTTAGATCCAGCGCCAGGCCGTAGCCGAGGATTGCCAGTTCGGCTTCGCTGGCGGAGGCGTTGGTCAGAGGTCGGCCAATGAGAACCGCAAGTTCGGTTTCGAAGTGCACCTGACCTTGATCGCGAGGCAGTTCGATTGGCCGGGTGATGTGAGTCGCTGCTGTGGACGGTTTAATGAACAGCAGCGGCTCGCTGGGTACCGGGTTGTTCAGTTCCCGGGCGTGTTCGGCGTAGTTGCGACCAATGCACACGATTTTACCAAGGGGTAAATGGACAGGTGTGCCGTCTTTCCAAAGGTGTTGATAACCGGGCATGGTCGCCTCCTGACTGTGTGATTATTCTCCTTCGAACGAACACACAGTATAAACCGGCAAGCCTTCTTCCTGCAGCTTGGCGGAACCGCCCAGATCCGGCAGGTCGATCATTGCGGCCACTTCCACAATCTCCGCGCCAATGCGGCGGATCAGGCGGCTGGCGGCCAACATGGTGCCGCCGGTGGCGATCAGATCGTCAACCAGCACAACTTTGTCGCCGGCGTGGAAAGCGTCTTTGTGCAGTTCTACAGACGCGGTGCCGTATTCCAGTTCGTAGTCTTCGACCATGGTATCGAACGGCAGCTTGCCTTTCTTGCGCACCAGCACGAGCGAGGCGTTCAGTTCGTAAGCCAAAGCGGAACCGATGATAAAGCCGCGAGCGTCCACGGCAGCGACGGCATCGATGTGCTGGCCGTGGTAGCGATGCACGAAGGCATCGATCAACTTGCGGAAGGCGGTTTTGTCTTGCAGCACCGTGGTGATGTCACGAAACGACACGCCTTCTTTTGGCCAGTTCGGCACGGTACGAATGGCCTGTTTAATGCTCTGGGAAAAATAATCCATAACTCACCTGTTCGGGATGCGGCTTACGCTACATCCAGGAAAATAAACTTCAGCACGAAAACAAGCGCAATAACGGTCACGCTCCAGTTTAGATCGGACCACTTACCGGCCAGAGCCTTAACCGCCACGTAGGTTATGAAACCCAGTGCGATGCCGTGAGCAATGGAGAAGGTCAGCGGCATCATCAGTGCCGTTACGATCGCCGGTGCAGTATCGGTGATGTCGTCCCAATCGATGAGTTTCAGACCACTGGCCATCAGGCAGGCGACATATACCAGAGCGGGTGCTGTGGCATAGGCAGGGATAACACTGGCGATGGGCGCAAACAACAGGCAGGCCAGGAATAAGCCCGCTACAACAACGGCGGTCAAACCGGTGCGGCCACCGGCAGCGATACCGGCGGTTGATTCCACATAACTGGTGGTGGTCGAGGTGCCAAGGGCTGCACCGGACATGGTGGCGACGGAATCCGACATCAGGGCACGGCCCAAGCGAGGGAGTTTGCCGTCTTTGTCCAGCAGGCCGCCACGTTGCGCCGCGCCAACCAGGGTGCCGGAGGTGTCGAACAAATCCACAAACAGGAAAGCAAAAATTACGCTGATCATGCCAATGTTCAGGGCGCCCGCCAGATCCAGCTGCATAAAGGTAGGAGCCAGGCTGGGGGGAGCAGACATGAAGCCGTTGTACTCAACCATGCCAAGCATCATGGCAACGGCCGTTACGGCGATGATGCCGATCATCACGGCACCGGTCACCTGACGGTAAGCCAGTGCACAAATCAGGATAAAACCACCAAAGAACAGCAGGCTTTCCGGCGCGGTGACGTCGCCCATGCTGACCAGTGTGGCGGGATGATCCACCACAATGCCGGCGTTCTTCAGAGCAATCAAAGCCAGGAAAAAGCCGATACCGGCGGAGATGCCAAAGCGCAAGGACAGTGGAATGCTGTTAATGATCCATTCGCGAACCTTGAAAATGCTCAGCATGAAGAACAGGAAACCGGAGATAAACACCGCGCCCAGTGCAACCTGCCAGCTGTAGCCCATGCTGCCCACAACGGTAAAGGCGAAAAAGGCGTTCAGGCCCATACCGGGAGCCAGGGCAATGGGGTAGTTGGCCCACAGGCCCATAATCAGGGTGCCAATGACTGCCGCAAGACAGGTTGCAACAAACACGGCGCCGAAATCCATGCCGGTTGCGGACAGCATGCTGGGGTTGACCACAATGATGTAAGCCATGGTCAGGAAGGTGGTGATCCCTGCGATGACTTCTTTACGAACATTGGTGCCGTGGGCTTTGAGTTGGAACAGTCGTTCAAGCATGACGTGGGTCTGCCTCTCGGGGTGCCTGGGGTTGAGGGTGTGAAAAAATCTGATTTAATGCGGAAAAAAAAGCGATCTGTGTGAAAAAAAGGCAATGTTACCGGCTAGACGGCTCTGCGCCAAGTGATGATTTCGTGCTCAGTTATGAGCCTGGTCACGCTGTAGGCGGATATCAAAGCGCACGGCCAGCATTCTCACCAAAACGATAAACAACAAGCCAATGGTCAACGCCGTGGTTTCGCTTTCAAGCAGCCATTGGCAAACGAAATACAGCCAGCAGCCTGCGAATGAGATAGAGGCGTAAATCTGGTCTTTCCGGAAGATATACGGCACTTCATTACACAGTGTATCGCGCAGAGCGCCACCGAAGGTTCCGGTCATCACCCCGAGCATAGAAGCGATAAACCAGGAGTGCCCCAGATCCAGCGCCAATTGAGCTCCCAGAATAGAGAAAATGCCCAGCCCGATGGCATCCGGGAAAACGATCTTTGATTCTTTCAGGCTGTGCGCGCGGCTCCAGTAACTGAAAATCACGGCCATGCCCAAAATCAAAATGGGCTGTTCCTGATGCTTGATCCAATAGAGTGGATGGTTATCCATCATCAAATCCCGCAGCGTGCCGCCGCCAAGCGCGGTGATGAAACCGATGGCAAACACCCCGACAGGATCCATGTTTTTCGAGCGTGCAACGATCATCCCGGAAATGGCAAACGCCACGATCCCAATCATTTCAAGCGCGTAGATGATGTCAAACATGGTGAGCTCTGGGCAGAAAAGGTCTGGGGTCGAAGTGTTCGGAACGATCAGGGCGAAGAATAGCCGAAACCGCCCCGAAATTCATCCGAAATGGCGTGTTTTGACAAGATCTCACATGCGAATGGCAATATTAGTAAGGTTTATTAAGCTAGATAAGCGAACTTGATTTGCTTCATGAAGCAACTCTGTTTAGCTTGAGATCGATCAATAATAAGCATCAACCTGTTCGATGGGGTGTACAGTCAGAGTCCTGAACGCCCGACTGCCTTGGAGAGATCATGAAAGCAATTCTGTGCAAAGAATACGGCCCGGCTGAAAATCTGGTTATCGAAGATGTGCCTAGCCCCGAGGCGAAGGGCCGGGGAGTTAAGGTTCGGGTAAAGGCTGCGGGTTTGAATTTTCCGGATACTCTGATTATTCAAGGCAAGTACCAGTTGCAGCCACCAATGCCGTTTTCACCTGGCGGAGAGCTTGCGGGTGAGGTTATTGAAGTGGGCGATAAAGTAACCCGTTTCAAACCGGGTGATCGCGTGGCTGCTTTGACCGGTTGGGGCGCGTTTGCTGAAGAGGTCGTGGCACCGGAATCCAACTTGTTGCCTTTGCCTGAAGGCATGCCTTATGAAAAAGCGGCCGGTTTCATGATGGTCTACGGCACCTCTTATTACGCGTTAAAACAGCGCGCCAATATCCAACCGGGTGAGACGTTGTTGGTGCTGGGTGCCAGTGGTGGTGTAGGCCTGGCTGCGGTTGAGCTTGGCAAGGCGATGGGGGCTAAAGTGATTGCGGCAGCCAGTACCGCCGAGAAGTTGGCCGTAGCCAAAGAGGCAGGCGCAGATGAGCTGATCAACTATTCCGAAGAGTCGGTGAAAGATGCAGTCAAGAAGCTGACCAAGGGTAAAGGTGTCGATGTGGTCTACGATCCGGTAGGCGGCGACTTCACCGAACAGGCTTTGCGTTCAATGGCCTGGAACGGCCGCCATCTGATCATCGGTTTTGCGGCCGGTGATATCCCGAAAGTGCCGGCAAACCTGGCGTTGCTGAAGGGGTGCTCGATAGTGGGCGTGTTCTGGGGCAGCTTCACGCAACGTGAGCCGGAGGTCAGCGCCCAGAATATGATGGAGCTTCTGAAGCTCTACGCCGAAGGCAAAATCGACCCGAAAGTCAGCGAGGTGTTCGAGTTTGAACAGTACGCTGAGGCATTGGGGGCCTTGTCGGGGCGCCGGGCTACCGGGAAGATTGTTCTTAACGTGGGTGCCTGATTTAGGTTTGGGCACCTAGCCTGTAAGTTGGGAGATAGGCGTGTGTGGGTGGCCCCTCCCAAAAAACGCTACGAGCACATCCATGTGCGCTTCGCTCCGGCCATCCATGGCCTCCGAGATTTTTGGGAGGGGCCACCCACACACTCTTGGATCTGCAGAGCTGTATTCGAGTGTGTCGGGCAAGCTGAGAAATCGATGGCGTTACGTGGCGATTGTGCGGAGTTTGAAGAGCTGGGTTGGCTTGGGCTTCCAAAAAACCGCTACGAGCACATGGATGTGCTCGTAGCGGTTTTTTGGAAGCCCAAGCCAACCCGGCTAACGCCTAGGCAAACAGGCTGGGGCCGAAGAACGACCCCACTGCAGGTCAGAACCGAACGTCACCCGCCTCAATATCAGCAATCAGCTCTGGTGTTACTTTGGTATAGCCAGACGCTTTCGGAAGCCAGACGTAAACCACGTCATCCGCGCGTTCCAGAGAGTAGCCCAGTTTCTGAATGTCCACTTTGCGGTATTTGAAGGTGCCTGTTTTCTCGATGGCTTGAGTCACTCGAATGAACACGGGAACCGCGTAAGCCGGCAAATTTTCTTGCAAATAGGCCAGCAGCTTGTCGGGGTCAAAGCCGTCACTCGTTTTTTGAGGAACCAGGGTCACCATGCCCGCTTTGCCGTTGGTGTGGGGGATTTCGACACCGTACACGATGGCCTCTTCAACCATGCCCGAGCCGTCAATAATGTTCTCTACCTCGTTGGTAGACACGTTCTCGCCTTTCCAGCGGAAGGTGTCGCCCATGCGGTCAACAAACTGCAGGTGGCGGAAGCCGATTTCGCGAAGGACATCGCCGGTATTGAACCAGGAATCACCTTTCTTGAAACCGTCCCGCAGAATCGATTTTTCGGTGGCTTCTTTTTGAGTGTAGCCCTCAAACGCCCACTTCTTGGTGATCTCGCCTAAAAGCAGGCCGGGCTCGCCTTTCTCGACTTTCTCGAATTGGCCCTTCTCGTTGCGGATCGGGTCACGGGTGCCGTCGTGGAACTTGACCAGGCGGTAAGGAGCCGTCGAAAAGCCCACGGTGTTGTCCATGTTGAAGAAGTTCGAGAAGCCAATGTTGCCTTCGGAAGAGGCATAAAGTTCGGCCACGGTTTCAATGCCGAAGCGCTCTTTGAACTCTTTCCAGATTGAAGGGCGCAAACCGTTGCCGATCATCTTGGTTAGAGGATGGTTGCGGTCCTGCGGGCTTGCAGGCTGGTTCAGAAGATAGCGGCAGAGTTCGCCGACGTAACCGAAAGTGGTGGCCTTGTATTTGCGGACATCATCCCAGAACGCACGGGCGGAGAATTTTCTGCGCAATGCGATGGCGGAACCGCCGGCCAGCACCGAACCCCAGCACACCAGCAAAGCGGTGCCGTGGTAGAGCGGTAGTGTGCAGTAGAGTACGTCTTCCGGCTTCATGTTCAGCGACAACATGCCGAAGCCACCGTAGGCGCGAACGAACTTGCGATGCGAGCCCGGGGCGGCTTTGGGCAACCCGGTTGTGCCGGAGGTGTACAGGTATACGGCGGTGTCGCCCATGAGTACGGGCTGGTTCAGTTCCGGCAGGGTGGCTGGAAACTTGCTGATCTCGAGCGCGAGGTTTGTATAACCTTCCGGTGCCTCGCCGAATATGTTCTGGGTGTTGGTGTCGGCCAGATACAGCATGGGGTTGGCGTGATCCAGCTTGATCTCGGGACGAACCCCTTCGGCTTGCTCGAGAAGTTCTTCGCCCACCACGAGCATTTTCGGCTCGATCAGGTTAATGCTGTGGATCAGCACCTTGCCTTTTTGTGAGGTGTTGAGCATGGCGCAGGCAACGCCGATTTTGGCTGCGCCAGCGACGATTGCGAGCAATTCCGGGCGGTTTTCCAGCAAAATGGCAATGGAGTCGCCTTTCACTAAGCCCTGGTTCTTCAGGTAGTGCGCAATCCGGTTGCTCCAGGTATCGAATTCTTGCCAGGTTACCGTGAGATCTTCACAGAGGATGGCGGGCCGGTTCGGATATTTCCGGGCATTGCGGGCAATCAATTTGTTCAGGTTGAGATCTTTCTCGTTGTCTTTGGCGAGGTAATAGTAGAGCCCTCGTGCTATCGAAGGAAAACGACCGAGCACGGGGGGTAAACTGCGCATGAAGTCGCGGGTGGAGATTGTATCTTGACTCATTTTTGTTCCATTTCCTTCGTCACGAGAGCCTGGGTTGTGCTCACGAGTTATAGTGATTGTTAGGCGTCTTCCGCAGCCAACTCAACCAGCAGTTGACTGCGTTTTACCTGATCTCCGGTATTGGTGTGCAACCCTGCTACAACACCATCCCGGTCTGCTTTGACGGGGTGCTCCATTTTCATCGCTTCCAGAACGACCAGTGTCTGGCCCTGCGCAACGGTATCCCCTTCAGCGACAAGTACGTCGATGATGGCGCCGTCCATCGCGGCCTGTATGCGACCACTGCCAGCGCCTTGGGCACCGGCTGCCGGTTGATGGGTGCGATCTACGATAGACCAGGAGCGGCCGAAGGCTTGTAAATATAGGGAATCACCGTTGCGGTGATATTGGCAACGGTGACGAACGCCATTGTCGATAATGCACAGCTGGCCGGGTTCATGGCTTTGAATTTGTAGCTCGTAGTGCGCTTCGCCCTGGGAGACAGTAAGCGTCTGGCCTGATCTCCGGACGAGCAGCTCGACGGCTTGCTCCTGCACTTCAAGGCTCATCGGCATCACCGTTGCCGGCGCGTTACTCCAGCCATCTTGGCCCGAACTGCCAAGGCTGAGTGCGCAGGCGCTAAGAGCCATCTCTCGAATGCTAGGAGCTTGCGGGGCCAACGATGGGTCGTCTTTGAAGGACTGCTGGAGGAAGGCCGTTGTGGCTTCTCCGGCGCCGAAGGTTTCGTCTGCGATGATACGGCTCAGGAAGTGGCGGTTGGTGGTGACGCCGAACACGGTGGTGTCTTCCAGTGCACGAATCAGCCGGCGACGGGCTTCGTCGCGGTTTTGGCCCCAGGCGATGACTTTGGCCAGCATGGGGTCGTAGTGCGGGCTGACCACATCCCCTGAGCGCACGCCGGTGTCAAAACGCAGGCCTTCACCCGTGGCCGGAGAGAACTGATGCAGAGTGCCGGTTTGCGGTGTGAAGTCGGTAGCGGGGTCTTCGGCGTACAGGCGAACTTCGATGGCATGGCCGTTTAGTTGGATTTCCGCCTGTGTCAGTGGCAGGGGCTGACCTTCGGCGACCATGAGCTGCCAGGCGACGAGATCCTGGCCGGTGATCAGTTCGGTGACCGGGTGCTCTACCTGTAGGCGGGTGTTCATTTCCAGAAAGTAGAAGTTGCGATCTTTATCTACCAGAAATTCAACGGTGCCTGCGCCTTCGTAGCCGCAGGCCAAAGCTGCTTTCACGGCGGCTTCGCCCATGGCTTGGCGGAGTTCTGGGGGGACGAAAGGTGAGGGCGCTTCTTCAACGACTTTCTGGTGCCGACGCTGAACGGAGCAGTCTCGTTCACCGAGGTAGACCGCGTTGCCGTGGCGATCCGCGAACACTTGAATTTCGACGTGGCGCGGTTCGAGCACGGCTTTTTCAATGATCATTTCATCGTCACCGAAGGCTTGCTTGGCCTCGGAGCGCGCGCGTTTGATGCTGTCGGCGAGCTGGTCCTGGTCTTCAACCAATCGCATACCGCGACCGCCACCGCCGGCTGAGGCTTTGAGCATGAGTGGTGCGCCGATGTCTTTGGCGGCGGAGATAAGCTCGTCATCGCTGGCGTTGTTGCCTTCGAAGCCAGGGACGACGGGAACGCCTGCTTTTTGCATGGCAATTTTGGAGCGGCGTTTGCTGCCCATCAGTTCGATGGCGTTTTCGGGTGGGCCTACGAAGGTCAGGCCGGCTTGTTTGATGGCTTTGGCGAAGCCTGCGTTTTCGGATAGGAAGCCGTAGCCGGGGTGGATGCAGTCGGCGCCGGTTTTCTTGGCGGCAGCGAGAATGGCATCTGCGTTCAGGTAAGATGCGGAAACTTGTGCCGGGCCGATGCAGACGGCTTCATCGGCTTGCTCTACGTGCAGGGCGTTGGCGTCGGCTTCGGAGTAGACAGCGACGGTCCGGTATCCGAGTGCTTTGGCGGTTTGAATCACTCTGCAGGCGATTTCGCCACGGTTTGCGATGAGTAGTTTTTTTAGCATTTGCATGATCTCTTACCTTGGAGCTCGTCCGCGTAGGTGTAGGTGGTTCTCCAGAAAACCGCTCCTACGGCACATCCATGTGGCGCTTCTGCTCCGCCATCCCTGGCTACGCACATTTTCTGGAGAACCACCTACACCTACGCTCCCGCTGACTCTGTTAAACCGTTCTCACCGCCGCCGGGCAGCCCCAGCAGCGATGCTATCGTTTCTAGTTACTGGCCCACTTGGGCTCGCGTTTCTGCACAAATGCCATGGTGCCTTCGGCACCTTCCGGACCGCGCACGGCGGATGAAAACATCTCGGCGGCATCGTCCAGCAAGTCGCTCATGTTTCCGTGGCCGAATCTGTGCAGGAGGGCTTTGGTTTGAGCGGTTGCCTTCGGGGCGCAGAGGCGGGCTCGCTCAAGTGCAGCGGCCAACAGTGTCTCGATTTGCTCTTCGTTCTCGGCAACCTCGTGCACGATGCCCAAGCGCTGTGCTTCTTGAGCGTCTACGCGCAGGCCGAGCAGGGCCAGTCGGCGGGCCTGGGTCAGGCCGGTTCGGGCAACCACGAAGGGTGCGATCTGAGCGGGGATGATGCCCAGTGTGGTTTCGGGCATGCCGAACTTGGCGGTGGGACCGGCAATGGCGAGGTCGGAAACACAGGCCAAGCCGAAGCCGCCGCCCATGACCGCGCCTTCGGTGATGGCGATGACGATTTTGGAGGATTCGTTGACCTGTTGAATCATTTCGCCGAAGGCTCGGTTCAGTTTGTAGAACGGGTTGTCGCGGCCTTCGCCTTCCTGATTTTTAACGCCGGCCATGTCTTTGATGTCGCCGCCGGCGCAGAAGTGGCCACCGGCACCGCGGATGACGACCGCTCTGATGGTGTCGTTGTTTTCAATTTGGGTGAAAAGGGCCGAGAGTTCTTCGACCATTTTCAGGCTCATGGCGTTCCGGACTTCAGGCCGGTTGATGGTGACCATTAACGCCGAGCCGCTTTGCTCGAGGGCAAGTGTTTCGCATGTTGGTAATAACTGTTCCATAAAGACTCCACGCATTTTGTCTGGGGGCAGCCGCGGGGTGGTGCTTTCCGGGACCGTTGAGGGCCAAGGACGGCCCGAAACGAGCCTACAGGGACGTACTTGTAGCGTGTCCCGGAAAGCACCGCCCCGTGGCTGGCCTTCCTCCTGTTAGAGGGCCTAGCCCTTTTGCTTGCCCGGAAAGATGTTCATGGTCTTGCAGATAATGCCCAGCATGATTTCGTCAGCGCCGCCGCCGATGGACACCAGACGTACGTCCCGGTAAGCGCGGGCGAGCGGGTTTTCCCACATGTAGCCATTACCGCCCCAGTATTGCAGGCAGGTGTCTGTCACTTCACGGCCCAGGCGGCCGGCTTTGAGCTTGGCCATGGATGCAAGTTGGGTGACATCTTTGCCGGCAACGTGCAGCTCACAGGCTTTGTAGGTGAGGGCGCGCAACGCCTCGACTTCGGTTTGAAGCTCTGCCAAACGGAAATGAATGTACTGATTGTTGATCAGCGGCTGACCGAAGGTTTTGCGCTCCTGACAGTACTCGATGGTCTGCTCGATGCAGCTTTCCAGTGCTTTGATAACGTTTGCCGCACCCCACATGCGCTCTTCCTGGAACTGGATCATCTGGCACATGAAGCCTGTGCCTTCTGCGCCAATTCGGTTGCGCTGCGGTACGCGCACATCATCGAAGAACACCTGAGCGGTTTCAGAGGAGCGCATGCCCAGTTTGTTCAGATGCGGGCTCAGAGTGATACCCGGTGAGTTCATGGGCACCACGATCAGAGTTTTGTTTTTGTGGGGTTTGTCGTCGCTGGTGTTGGCCAGCAGGCAGATGAAGTCCGCTTTCGGAGAGTTGGTGATCCACATTTTGGAGCCATTAATGATGTAGTCATCACCGTCTTTCTTGGCCGTAGTTTTTAGCCCTGCAACATCGGAGCCTGCGCCCACTTCACTGACACCGATAGAGCCAATCAACTCGCCGGTAATGGCCGGCGTCAAAAAATTGCGCTTAAGTTCGTCGGAACCAAAACGAGCAATCGCTGGCGTGCACATATCGGTTTGCACACCGATAGACAAGGGAACACCGCCACACTTGGCCATGCCCAGTTCTTCTGCCGCGACCAGATTGTAGCTGTAGTCGAGACCCATGCCGCCGTATTCTTCGGGCTTTTGAATGCCGAGCAGCCCCAGATTGCCGAGTTTTTTGAACACATCGCGAATCGGGTATTCACCGGCTTCTTCCCACTCATCAACGTATGGGTTGATTTCTTTTTCGACGAAATCTCTGACGGTTTTTCTAAGAGCATCGTGCTCTGATGTGAAATTCATGGGTACTCTCCTGCTCTAATTCACGGTTGTTCTGTTTGTTTTGTTCGAACTAAAAACGCGCCACGCCATAGGCATTCGGTCGCAGCGGACGCTGCTCGGCTTCGCGGCATACCGACAAAGCGGTTGCCAGCACCCGGCGGGTGTCTCGGGGGTCGATCAGACCGTCATCCCACAATCGCGCAGTACCAAACAAAGCGGTTGAGCCATCTTCCAGCTTTTTAGCAGTAGCCTGTTCCAGAAAATCGAGGGTCTTTTCGTCTGGTTCTTTGCCGCTCTTGCGTTGCTTTTCTTCCGCCACAATGCGCAGCACCTTGCCCGCTTGTGCCGGGCCCATTACAGCGGTACGGCTGTTGGGCCAGGCGAAGATGAATCTTGGGTCCAGGCCACGGCCGCACATGGCATAGTTGCCGGCGCCGTAAGAGCCACCTACGACAACGGCAATCTTGGCTACGCGGCAATTGGCGACGGCCTGAAGCATTTTGGAGCCGTGCTTGATGATGCCGTTCTGCTCGGAATGAGTGCCTACCATGAAGCCGGTGGTGTTATGCAGAAATACGATGGGCGTGCCGGCCTGGTCGCACAATTGAATAAATTGTGCCGCCTTAGTGGCACCCGCTGTGGTGATGGGGCCGTTATTGCCGATCACGCCTACGCTGTGGCCTTCGATGCGGATGGTGCCGCAGACGGTCTGGTTGTCGTACTCGTTCTTGAAGTCCAGAAAACGGGAGCCGTCAGCAATGCGTGCGATGATCTCGCGCACGTCATACGGCTTTTTGGCATCTGCCGGAATAACGCCGACAAGCTCGTCGGCTGGGTATAACGGCTCGTCCCAGGCCACCTCTCGCTGCACCGGGAGTTGCTCATTCCAGGGCAGTGCACCCAGAATTTCCCGAGCCTGGCGAATGCCATCGGCGTCGTCCTCCGCAAGATACTCTGCAGTACCTGCAACGGTGGCGTGCATTTCCGCGCCGCCGAGTTCCTCGTCGTTTGCGATTTCGCCAGTCGCCGCTTTCAGCAGGGGAGGGCCGGCAAGAAACATCTTGGTTTTGTCGCGAACCGTAATGACGTAATCCGATAAGCCGGGCTGGTACGCACCACCTGCCGTGGCGTTACCGTGCACAACGGTGACTTGCGGAATGCCCGCCGCGGACAGCCGGGCCTGGTTGGCAAAGCCCCGGGCACCCGGCACGAAAATGTCCGTTGCGTAGTTCAGGTTGGCGCCGCCGGATTCGGACAGGGACACGATGGGGAGTTTGTTTTCCTTGGCGATCTGGTGCAGGCGTAAAGTCTTATCCAGCCCCGCAGGCGTGATGGTGCCGCCCTTGATCGCGCTGTTGCTCGCGACCACCAGACATCGAATACCCGCCACCCGACCAATGCCGGCAATGATACCGCCGCCGGCCATGGAGCCATCTTTGTCATCGTGCATCTGATAGCCCGCCAGTGAACAGAGCTCCAAAAATTCACTGCCGCGATCCAGTAGACGGTTGATGCGGTCGCGAGGAAGCAGCTTGCCGCGCTTGGTGAACTTTTCCCGAGCGGCTTCCGCCAGATCCAAGACCTTTTGCTCGACATCGCGGAAGGTTTTGATATGGGCTTCCATGGCCTGAGCGTTAGCCTGGAACTCGCTGGACTGGGGGGTAATCATTGACTCTAGCGTTTGCATGTATCCGTCCTCAGTCTTCCGACAAAACCTTGGGTGTGACTGCGCGGTGAAAGCCGTTGTATGCCTCGTTGTTCTTGGCCTTAGGCATTGGCCAAATCCGGCCACCTTGGGAGCCGCCACCGTCGATGCGCCAGCAGTCGCCGCTGATAAACGCCGCACCTTCACAAAGCAAGAAACAAATGACCGAGCTGACCTCCGACTCTGTTCCCATCCGCTTAATGGGGACTGCATCGGCCAGGCTGCGAATCCATGACTTCATGTGCGCGGGGTAGTTATCCATGCCGCTCGACGCAATCCAGCCGGGAGCAACCGCATTCACCCGAACGCCAGACGGGGCCCATTCCACAGCCGCAGTTTGGGTGAAATTCACCATGCCGGCCCGTGCTGCGCCGGAATGCCCCATGCCCGGCATACCGCCCCACATATCCGCGACAATGTTGACAATAGAACCGCCGGTTTTGCTGAGGGCCTGGGTGTAGGCTTCGCGCGCCATCAAAAAACCGCCGGTCAGATTCGTCCGCACCACCGTTTCCCAGCCCTTTTGATTAATACCGGTCAGTGGCGAGGCAAACTGCCCACCAGCGTTGTTCACCAGCCCGTCTAACCGGCCGTGCTCGGCAATGATGGTCTTAACCGTGGCTTGTACAGACTCTTCCTCGCGAATGTCGCAGGAATGAGCGCTGGCAACGCCGCCGTCTTCTTCGATTTCCGCTTTAACAGCATCGACCTTTTCCTGCTTGCGGCCGACGAGCGCGACCCGGGCGCCGAGCGCCGCCAGTTCGTGAGCGGTACAGCGGCCAATACCAGAGCCACCACCGGTGACGATGAACACTTGTCCTTCAAACAACCCTGGCCGTAAAACGGATTGGTAACTCATATGCAATTTCCTGTTTCAACCTGATGAATCCAAGTACAACGTTTGGGCGCCTCGCCGGAGGAGGACTGTGCAAAAATGTGCGGAGCCATGGATGGCGGAGCCCAAGCGCCACATGGATGTGCCGAAGGAGCGTTTTTTGAACAGTCCTCCTCCGGCGGGGTGCTTGCACCGAACTAAGACTCAAAAAGTTGCGATGGCACCGGCACTGGAAACTCCAGAAGCTGCTGCGCAAACGCCTTGCCTTGCGGGTCAATCCGCAAGCTGGCGATACCACCACCACCCAAACTGTGCTCCAGCAGGAAGTTAAACGCATTCAGCCCCGGCAGCGCCCAACGAGTCACCTTGCCCGACTCCGGATTCAGCGTATGTGCCATCCACTCGGCGACTGCGTTCTCGGTTAGCGCGGCCTGAATGTACGGAACAAATTCGGCCTCTCGTGCGATCACACCAATATTGCTGTGATCGCCCTTGTCGCCCGAACGAGCCCAAGCCAACCGAACCAGCGGTACCGTCGTATCCGTGGCAACCTCGGCGCTGGCTTCTGACAGGTTTTTTAACTGTGTCGGGTCAAAACCGCCCTCGCAGGCAATATCGATCGGCATCGTCTCACCACCGATATCCACCGACACAGCCACCTCGGATTTCGGCACCAAACATGAGTACAGGCGAATTTTCGGGAAAACCGAGGGCCGGCCGCCGACAATGCCGGTCAGGCCCGGAACCATGCCGGTCGCGGCTTGTGCAATTTCTCTTGAAAACAGCACCAAGGCTTCCTTTTTGGGGTGGGCGGTAGCAATTTTGACAATCACTTCACGAGTGTCGCTGCGGCGGCCGTGGGGGCCGTAAGTCGCCTCGGTGCCCAAAAGCTCGATGCTGGTTTCCGAATAGTCTGGTAAACCTTTGTCGCTGAACATGGCCGATGTTTTGGCCAGAATAGCTTCCGCCACTTTTTGAGCTTTGGCGGGTGAGTCTATGCCGCCAAGCATGAATGAAACAGTACATTTGAAACCGTCAGGCCAGGTGCCGGAGACCTTATAGCTGTCAGTGGGGGCGTGGCCGGTCGCGCCCGAAACGTGAACCCGGTTCGGTGCAATTTCATCAAGCCTGACCTGGGTGAAATCACAGGTAACATCGGGCAGGAGGTACGCTCTTGGATCGCCGATTTCATACACCAGCTGTTCGCCAACCGTACCCCGGCTCACCAAACCGCCAGTGTTGTCGGGTTTGGTCATCACAAAGTCGCCGGAAGCGCTGACTTCGGCAATCGGGAAGCCCATATTGGTAAACCCGTCTGCTACGGCTTCCCAGTCGGTGAAGTTGCCACCCGTCGATTGAGCGCCGCATTCCAGCAGGTGCCCGGCAAGACTGCCTTGGGCCAGCTTGTCGTAGTCATTCCATTGCCAGCCAAATTCATGCACCAGCGGCGCCAAAACCAATGCGCTGTCGGCCACGCGCCCG
Organism: Marinobacter sp. MDS2; assembly: GCF_030718085.1. Lineage (NCBI taxonomy): Bacteria > Pseudomonadati > Pseudomonadota > Gammaproteobacteria > Pseudomonadales > Marinobacteraceae > Marinobacter > Marinobacter sp. MDS2. The sequence continues at coordinate 957,263 of NZ_JAVAJF010000001.1, read as the reverse complement.
GTCAGAACAATGTCGGCGCCTTGGTCCAAGGCAGCGGCCAGGCCCGGTGCACCAAGATAAGCGTTCAGGCTCACCATCATGGCCGGGAAGGGCTGACCGGTGGTCATTTCGGTAATGCCATCATCCGCCAGTTTCTTCTTTTTGGTGATCAGGTCGTCACCCAGTACCAGGGCGATTTTCAGATCCACGCCGGCTTTTTCACACAACGCCTGCAGCGCATCCCGACAGGCCAGAGGGTTAACGCCGCCGGCGTTGGCCAGAACCCGTATCCCTTTTGCTTTGATGTCGGCAAGCAGAGGCCCCATGACCGTTTGTACGAAATCCCGGGCGTATCCTTGAGACGGGTCTTTCATCTTTTGGCCGGCCATGATCGACATGGTTACTTCGGCAAGGTAGTCGGCGACCAGGTAATCGATGTTGCCCTGGTGCACCAGCTGGGCGGCGGCGGTTTCGGTATCACCCCAGAATGCCGAAGAACAGCCGATTCGGATGGTTTTATTGGCTTCTGACATGTTGTTTGCCCCGTTTTCATTGGCGTCGGATGATGGATCTTGATCGATTAACTTCGACATTACCAAGCAAGCGCTTGGTTTGTAAATAGGCGGGAGTCAGGTAAAATAGGTCAACCTTTCTCGCAGTTGGATATTCTTGTGAAGCACAGCGATATTTTTCAGGCACTTATTCAAGATCAGTTGGTTTCCGATCCCACGAGTGCGCGTGGGCGGTTGCTGGCTGAAGCCGCAACCTTGTTTCGGGATAAAGGGTATGAACGCACTACTGTGAGGGATCTGGCTGCGGCAGTGGGTATTCAGTCCGGGAGTCTGTTTCATCATTTTCGGACCAAAGAAGAAATTCTGAAGGCGGTTATGGTGGAAACCATTCGGCTGAATACAGCTGTGATGCAGGCTGCGGTTGAACAAGAAGTTTCGGCCAAAGCCAAGTTGCGAGCACTGATTCGAGCCGAGCTTGAATCGATCAATGGCAAGACCGGTGAAGCCATGGCCGTTCTTGTCTATGAATGGCGGAGTTTGTCTGAGGCCTCTCAGACTGAAGTGCTGGCACTCAGGGATGTATATGAAGATCTGTGGTTGAAGGTGTTGCAGCAACTTAAAGGCGAGGGGCAGTTGACGGCGGATGTCTTTATTACTCGCCGGATGTTGACGGGTGCTTTAAGCTGGACCGTGACCTGGTACAAACCTGAGCGTGGTGGCTTGACCCTGGATGGCCTGACAGATCAGGTTATGGCGATGCTGGGCTTGGGTGTGACGGGAGATGTTTCGGCATAGCTGCGCTGGCCTGGAAAGGAGTCAGTTTTCTTCTGCGTTTTCCATAGTAGAAAAGTCCAATTTTTAAGTTTCTATACGTAATTGGCCTGATCGGCATAATATTTCGGCAAACAAGCCATTTCCGTTTGAGCTCTTTCCCCGCATCCTTCGTCCTGTGAATGAAAGTCTCCGGGATTTCGGTGATCTGGTTCACGGAACGTTGATAAATTGCATGCTAATCCGTGCATTAATGATCACGTCTAAAAAAACAAACATACAAAGTAAAGACAGGTCGCATTATGATCTCCTCTAAGCTCTCCCGGGCGTACCGTTTCTCGGCTCGTATGCCCAAACTGATTGCCGCAGGCTTGGTTCTGGTTCTTTCCGGTTGTACGGTTAACCCCATTTATCATACGACGGGTGTCGTGCTTTCCAGTTACTCAGAATCCGAGGCTACCCCTTACGTTATGCAGATGACCGACACGAAGATGGCGTGTGCATTAGGCGAAGGGATTGACCCGTTGCTGTACTCTTTCTCTCGAGTTGTGGACGCGCCTGATACCACTGGTTCATTGCTGATGCTGCTCGCTGGCAACTGCATGGAATACAGAGCCTGGGATGCAGAGTTGGATTACCTAAGGCACGATTACAGTGGCAACGTGCCTGCTGCTAAAGACGCCCGTGAAGTTTCAAAGCGTTTATACGCGCAAACAGCGGCCCGCCGATACGAATCTTTCCGACGCGCCATGGCTGCTTATGACTTTGACCCCGCGGCAGAGCCGATGGAGTGCCCGTTCCTGTTTACGGACCAGGATGAGATCACCTTCCTTGCCGGGTTGCTTACCGGTATGCAGGCTATCGTGAATGATGCCAACTCAGGCGCTATGGCGGGTGTTCCTCGCAATATCGCACCACAAGCTGAGCGTGCAGCACAGTGTGTTGATAACGAAAAATGGGGCGGCTTGCCGAATGCAGTGCGGGCTTTGGTGTGGTTGCTGCTTCCGGATACCCGCCCGGCCCTGTCTCCAGACCCATGGGTAGTGCTCGAGAATAGTGCTGACTTGGGTGTGAAAGCCGGCTTTAGAACATCCCACGCGCTGCAAATTGTCGCTGCAGAAACATTCGGTCGCCCAGATGTTCTTGCTGATGCGATTGCAGACTTTGCTGCCGCTGAGGAAGGGTTTGAGGTTCTCGAGGATTATGTGCTTCTCGATGAGGTTGCTCGCACGGTTGTCACCTTCTCTTCAGACAAACATTGGACCAAGAATTACGGCCACCGCACGCCGACCCGCTTTTTCGGCAAGATGAGCCCGAAGCGTGACACCAGCAATATTGAAACCATGAGTTTGGATGGGCTGCTGTAACCAGCAGCTTCATCGCCCCGCTTTACTTGCGTTTACAACCATAACAATGATGACCCGGAGGTTATTGTGATCCGTAAAACACTTGCAGCCCTTTCCATTGCAGCCGTTGCGCCCTTGGCGTCAGCACAGACTGCGACCATGTGCGTATTTGACGTTATCGGCGCCAACGGTGATGTTTATAACATGGTGAAAGATTTCGCCCTTGAGATGAAAACGCACGGTGTTGATTTCAACCTGAAACCCTATACCGATGAAGGCGTTGCAATCGGTGATTTTAACGCTGGCCAGTGTGACGCAGTGGCGGCGATGGATATCCGGACACGCCCGTTTAACCGCTTCACTGGAAGCATCAGTGCGGTAGGCGCGCTTCCGACCTATAAGGATCTGGAAACGCTGCTGGCAACGCTGGCGCAACCGAAAGCGGCTCCGTTGATGAAAGAAAACGGATACGAAGTTCTCGGCATCGTGCCGGGTGGTGCAGGTTATTTGTTCGTAAACGATCGAAGCATCGATACCGCAGCGGAGCTGGCCGGTAAGCGTGTGGCCACGCTTGACTACCAGAATGACGCCATTCACATGGTTAACTACGTGAAGGCAACGGTTGTTCCTTCCGACATCACCAACTTTGCCGGCAAATTCAACAACGGTTCGGTTGATACCGCTTACGCGCCGGCATTCGCCTATGAGGCACTGGAACTCTACAAGGGCATTGGCGATAAAGGCGGCATTGTTGATTACCCGTTGGCCCAGCTGACCATCCAGATTGTGGCCCGGGACGAAGTGCTGGACGACGCCACAGCGCAGAAGGCGCGTGAAGTGGCCTGGGGCATGTTTCCGCAAGCCATGAATATGATTTCCGGGCTTGAAGAAGCCATTCCTGACGACAAGTGGATCCGTATCCCTGAGAAGGACATCGTTGGGTACCAGGAAATGTTCCGGGAAAACCGTCTGGAAATGCGCGATGGTGTTAACGGCGCTCCGGTTGTCTACAGCCCGAAAATGCTCAGCCTGATGAGCAAGATTCGGTGTTCCAGCAATCCGGGCGCTTCAGAGTGCACCGCCGATAATCGCGAATAAACGGGGATCCCGATCATGAACTGGCGTGCAATGACTGCGACAGGCGTAAGGACACTGTATCCAGTGCACAGACTGCACGGGGTGATTCTCCTGCTGTTGCTCCTGGCGACTTTGTTGCTCGGGATGGGTAATTCGCTTCACTCCCGGCTGCTTTGGGTAGGCGAGCAAGTATGGCCGAATTACTATCTGCTGAACCCGGATGCGGTTGAGCCCAGTTGTAATCTGACCATGGATGTCGATCGGGAAGTAGAACGTCGGATTCAGGCCTACAAGCCTGATCCCGACGATCTCTTTAGTTCTCCGCCCAATGCTCAGGCTATCCGCCAATCGCTCGAAAGCAATCTGGCGCTTTGTGAACAGCGTCATGTGCAGTTTGCCGAGAATCAAAAGCATGCAACCTGGGCGCTGGGTGTCTTTAAGGACATCGAGCAAGGGTTGGCGGGTTTTCTGCTCAGTAATATCGATCTGACCAAGTTTTTGTTCATCGGTATGTTTGCGTTGGCAGCGGCCGTGTCGGCGTTGGATGCCGACCATATTGCTCTGAGGCTGCCTCGCAATCGTGCAGAGTGGCGTTTGAGTCAAGGTGCACAGTTTGTTGTAAACGGGCTGATGCTGCTGTCTCTTAATTCCTATCTTGGCAATCTGGAACGAACCCCGGATTCTGCCGGCGCCATGACGCTGCAATATGCCTGGGTGTTGGTGTTCGGCTTGTTCATGGTTATTAATGCGGTGCGATTTGTTTCGATTCCTAAACGGATCAAGTCGGGAAGCATGGATCTGGCCTCCGGCCTTGTGGTGCCGCTGTATTGCACCATGGGTTTGATTGCCATGAGTTATTTCTTCTTTGTCGATGGCTACGCGTCGGGCTTGGCGATCTACTTTGGCATGATGTCTAACCTGTCCTCGATGTTCATCAACATCGGCTTGTATGTGTTGGTCGGTATGATGCTGAAGCAAACGCGAGTGCCGGAACTGCTGTTGGGGCTGATAAAGCCATTCAACTTGCCGGCTCCGTTGTTGGCATCGGTGATTATCTTTGCCACCGCGTTCCCGACCGCATTCACGGGTGCCTCGGGCATCTTTATCCTTGCCGTTGGTGGTGTTGTGTATGACGAATTGCGCCGGGCCGGTGCGGGGCGTCAGTTGTCTCTTGCAACGACCGCTATGTCGGGCAGTTTGGGTGTGGTTCTGAACCCCTGCCTGTTGATTGTGGTGGTTGCCGCACTGAACAAAGAAGTGACCACGTCTGAAATGTATGGCTGGGGCTTCTGGGTGTTCATTATGTCGGCCAGCTTGTTCTCCTTTATCGTCTGTAAAACCGAGGGTAACTGGAAGCCGCGGCCTGCACCGGGTGCCTTGCGGGAATCCTTGCGGGCTACCAAACCGCTGTTTCCTTATATTGCCGTGGCAGCCGCCGTCATTCTTGGGATTTGGGCTGTTTTAGGGCTCAAGTTTAACGAATACAGCGCACCTTTGATTTTGCCGTTGGTGATGCTCGCCATCGTGATGCTGGATTCCAGCAAGACCCAAGACGACGCTCCGGCTCCGTCCCGGGTTCAGGAGTTCTTTGCGCGGAGCAGCTCTGCCGCTAGTGATTCGGCGGTTCACATTGGCGCCCTGTTGGCACTGATTGGCTTCTCGATCTGTTTAGGCGGGATTCTGGAGCGCTCGGATATCGTGCACTTCCTGTTCCCGGAAAGCCTCACCAGCCCCTGGGTGGCCATGTTGGTGATCGTGGTCATGCTGACCTTTATCGGTATGGTTATGGATCCGTTTGGTGCGGTCATTCTGGTGTCTGCAACCATTGCCCAGCCGGCGATTCAGATTGGTATTGATCCATTGCACTTCTGGATTGTGTGTCTGGTGGCCTTCGAGCTAGGTTACCTGAGCCCGCCGGTTGCGCTCAACCACCTGCTTACCCGGCAAGTGGTTGGTGAGTCGGAAGTGTTGGCCGCAGAGCGGACCGGGTCATTCTGGCACCGGTATGAGCGACTGCTTTTACCACTGGCGGTCATGTTGCCGACCCTGTTATTGGTGGCCTTTGTTCCGATGCTGTTTTACGCTTTATAAAAGCATCGGATTCAAAAACCCGCGAGAGTCCTGCTCCGCGGGTTTTTTGTTTTAGGGTCCGGCAATCTCTCGACGAATGGAGCGCCAGTGAGAGCTTTAATTGCGTTTTTCGTATTATCACCATGGATGGTGGTGCTGACCGGCTGCAGCGATTCAGGTCGTTCGGATGGCGAGGCATCCGAACGTCTGTCCAGCCCTTTGTCCGGCAGCATCGCGATAGAAGCGAACACCCGGATTGATCAGGACACCATGGATCAATTGGGCCGGGAAGGTGCAGCACCTGCCAATGCTGAACAAAAGTTACCGGCAAGTTTCGTCCTTGCCGGGTATGTAAGCCGCAACTCAGGCACGTATCCGGCGTTGGCCAGCGCATGCCAGCCGCAAAACTATGAAACTGACCTTATCGATACGTTTTCGGTGCCTATGGCCGCCGGTGAAACAATCGTGCTCAAGAGTTTCGGTACCTGCGGCACAGAAGTGGCTCTGGAGCTTCAGGTTGAAGGTTATCCGCCGGTCAGGACTGCTGGCGGGGATGAAACCGCGCAGTTTCGGCTGAACTCCGGGCCGGCAGACGACTATGAGGTGGTGGTTCGGAACGTTGGTAACCTGCCGGCACGCTATATGCTTTTGAAGACTGCCGGAACCAGCCAGCAAAATGCCGCCTACCAATGGCCGGACCACCGGTTTGTGGAAGGCGAAGCAATTGTCACATTGAAGGAGTCCGAGCTCGGGCAACCGTCGTCACTGAGCGCCCAAGCGCCAGGCACCGCTCGTAAACTAGGCTCGCGTACCTGGTTGCGCACGATGTCCGTCACGGCTCGTGCGCAGGATCGAGGTCGTCCAGCCCCGGATACGTTGGATTGGATTCGCTCGCTCAGACAGCAACCGGAAGTTGAATCCGCTGCACCCAATTACCGGATGCAGAGCCAGTCGCCAGTGGGTGAGCCTCTGTACGCTAAACAGTGGCATTACGACGTAATCAACGGCCCGGTAGCGTGGCAAATAGAGCCCAGCGGGGGCAGCGGCGTGGATGTTGCAGTGCTCGATACTGGCTTGTTCAGAGAGTCGGACGTCTCGGGCTGGCATCCGGATCTGAATCGTAATGTGGTGTCTGGTCGTGACTATGTCGACAACGATTTCGATCCCCGAGATCCCGGCAGCAGCGTCGGTGGCAACGTCTATCATGGTACTCACGTGGCGGGCACCATTGCCTCTGTGATCGATAACAAGGGCAGCGGCGGCGTAGCGTTCGGTGCCAGTTTGCTTCCGGTGCGCGTTCTGGGCGAGGGAGGTACAGGGTCGTCTGCTGATTTGATTGAAGCCATCGTTTGGTTGGTCAACGGCAGTGGCGGACAGCCGCCAAGGGCGCAGGTTGTTAATATGAGCCTGGGTGGTTTGCCAGAGATTCCTCAGTTGGAATCGGCCATTGCCGCGGGTGTGAACAAAGGCATGTTGTTTGTGGCGGCCGCAGGTAACGGGGCGACCACGGTAAAATCCTATCCGGCGGCCTCGAGCAACGTGCTTGCAGTGAGCGCGGTGGACGGTGCCCGGAACCTGGCTTCCTACTCGAACTACGGCAGTTGGATTGATTTGGCTGCACCGGGTGGCGACGCGGGGCGCGATGCCAATAACGATGGCGAAGCAGACCTTGTCTGGAGTACCAGTGCAGCGCTGAAGTCTGGCCGGTATCAACCGGATTATCGGGGCCTTCAGGGCACGTCCATGGCCGCGCCCCATGTTTCCGGAGTGTTGGCTATGATGAAAGCTCAAAAGCCCGATCTCGACTACGGCAATGTGAGGGCGCTGCTCGAGAGTGGCGAGTTGACCGAGTATTCCGGCAGCCGTTCGGATCAGCTGGGGTATGGCGTGCTCGATGCAGCCAAAGCCGTATCGGCGGCCAGCCAAGGGTTCGCCGGGCCGGTTTTGTCGGCGTCACCGGCTGTGGTGTCCTTGAGTAATGAAGGTGTCGAAACTCAGGTGGTTGAGCTTAATGTTTACGGTTCCGCACCGGTGACAGGTGCCTCGGTCGAATCTCATCCCGCCTGGTTGAGTGTGGAATCTGACTTTGCCGCGGAGCCTATTGTGCTCGATGTGGTTTTATTGCGAGATAAACTGACCCCCGATGTTCCCGCCAGAGGTGATATCGTGGTGGGCTACAACGTGAACAAGAAACTCCGTATACCGGTCATCGGTCAGCTCATTACTGATGAAAAAGCCCGGAATGCCGGCAAGCATTTCATATTATTGGTGGATACCGAGCCGAACCAGCAGGGCGTGTATCTGGCTGAGGCACAGGTGACTGCGACGGTGCAGGATGGGGAGTACTTGTTTCATTTTGAAGCCGATGATGGTGAGGAGCCTCGATCACTCAACGAGGTGACGCCAGGCGATTATTATCTGGTGGCTGGAACCGACATTGATGGTGACGGGTTTATCTGTCAGGCCGGAGAGGCTTGTGCGGAATACCCGGTTGCCGGTTTGCGAGAGGTGGTTACTGTACGGTCAGGGCAATCCATCAGCGATCTGCGAATGACCACCGGGTTTAGCCGCCCAACTATTTCTGCAGCCAGCCCAGGCGTTCTGCCAAGGCCCGGGTTTCAGGGCTACCGGCTAATCAACAGCACCGACAGGGCTGCTGTAACTAACTCACAGATAAAGGCATTGCAATGACTGTGTTTCCGATCAAAGTACTAACCGTACCCGCAATGGCGTTGGCTTTAGCCGGTTGCGCTGCCTCGGGAAATACCGCGCCTCAGCAGGATCCGCATGTGCGACAGGTAACTCAGTCTGCCCATTGTGGTTTGACCGGTCCGGGTGTGGCCTATGTGGATTCGCAGGAGGGGTTGGAGTCATTTCTGGAGGTGCGGGGCCAGAATATGTCGACGGGTGTGATCCGGCAGGTCGATTTGTCGCAAGAGCAACTCATCTTCGTAACGCTGGGCCAGAAACCGACAGCCGGCTATAGCCTCGGGCTGGCCGGTGTCAGTCAGGAAAAGAGCACGCTGAAACTGCATATGGACTTGAAAGCTCCGGAGCCGGGCACGATGGTGGCGCAGGTGATCACCTCGCCCTGTGTTGTGTTGGCGGCTGCCAGTGGCGACTGGGACCGGCTTGAGGTGACCGGCGTTACTGACCAGCCAATGGTAGAGCGCGTAAAGCGTTGAGCTCTGTTGCCTGCCCTATAAATCAATCGTTGATCTTTCAGCGCCAATCAATAAGCTATGGCGCAACGATCATTTTCGGAGTTATGCCCTTTCTATGAGCCAGCAACAATACAACGCCGATGCCATTGAAGTCCTTAGCGGCCTTGACCCGGTGCGAAAGCGCCCGGGAATGTATACCGATACATCAAGGCCAAACCATCTGGCGCAAGAGGTAATCGACAACAGTGTCGATGAGGCCTTGGCTGGGCATGCCCGCAAAATTGAGGTGATCCTGCACAGCGATAATTCGTTGAGCGTGGAAGACGATGGCCGGGGCATGCCGGTAGACATCCATAAAGAGGAAGGTGTGCCGGGTGTTGAGCTTATTCTTTCGCGCTTGCACGCGGGTGGTAAGTTCTCGGAAGGCAATTATAACTTCTCTGGCGGCCTGCACGGTGTGGGTGTGTCGGTGGTGAACGCGCTGTCGACGCTGCTTGAAGTCACCATACGCCGAGACAGCCAAGTCCATCGTATGACCTTCGAAAACGGTGAGAAAGCCACCGAGCTGGAAGTGATCGACACCGTGGGCAAACGCAACACGGGTACGCGGCTCCGGTTTTCACCGGACCCTAAGTATTTCGACAGTCCCAATTTCTCGGTGAGCCGCTTGCGCCATAATTTGCGCGCCAAAGCGGTGCTTTGCCCGGGCCTGACGGTAGTATTCGTACAGGAAAAAACCGGTGAGAAAGACGAATGGCTGTACGAAGACGGGCTGCGGGATTACCTGCGCACCGCATTGGCGGATATCGAAGCGGTGCCTCTGGACCCGTTTACCGGCAGTTTTTCCGGAAACCAGGAAGCGGTGGATTGGGCCATTCAGTGGTTGCCTGAAGGCGGCGATGCCGTTCAGGAGAGTTACGTTAACCTGATTCCGACCGCGCAGGGCGGCACCCACGTGAACGGGCTCCGGACCGGTATGCTGGAAGCCATGCGGGAGTTTTGTGAGTACCGTAATCTGCTGCCTCGCGGTGTTAAATTGTCTCCGGAAGATATCTGGGAGCGGGTTGCTTACGTACTGTCGTTCAAAATGCAGGAGCCGCAATTCTCCGGTCAGACCAAAGAACGCTTGTCTTCCCGTGAAGCTGCAGCGTTTGTCTCCGGTGTCGTGAAAGACGCGTTCAGTTTGTGGCTGAACCAGCATACCGATGTGGCCGAGGTGTTGGCCGAGCTCTTCATCAGCAATGCCCAACGCCGACTGCGAGCCAGCAAGAAGGTCGCCCGTAAAAAGGTTACGTCTGGCCCTGCGTTGCCGGGTAAGCTGGCAGACTGTTCGGGTACCGATTCCAACCGTTCCGAACTGTTCCTGGTCGAGGGTGACTCGGCCGGCGGCTCTGCCAAGCAAGCCCGTGATCGGGAATTTCAGGCGGTAATGCCGCTTCGAGGCAAGATACTGAACACCTGGGAGGTGGATTCCAGCGAGATTCTGGCCTCTCAGGAAGTCCATGATATTGCGGTGGCGATCGGTGTGGATCCTGGTTCCGACGATTTGGCCGGCCTGCGTTACAACAAGGTGTGCATCCTCGCCGATGCAGACTCCGACGGTCTGCACATCGCCACCCTGTTGTGCGCCTTGTTCGTGAAGCACTTCCGGCCGCTGGTCAGTGCCGGTCATGTCTTTGTTGCTATGCCACCGCTGTACCGGGTGGATCTGGGCAAGGAAACGTTCTACGCGCTGGACGAGCACGAAAAGCAAGGCATTATCGACCGCCTGGCGGCAGAAAACCGCCGGGGCAAGGTTCAGGTTACCCGCTTCAAGGGGTTGGGCGAAATGAATCCGCTGCAGCTACGGGAAACCACCATGGCTCCGGATACGCGGCGCCTGGTAATGCTTACTCTGGAAGAGGGCGACGATACCGACGAAGCGATGGATATGCTGCTGGGTAAGAAACGTGCCTCTGACCGCAAGGCCTGGCTCGAAGCCTACGGCAATATGGCCGATGTTGCAGGCTGATATTTCTTTCGGAGCTATTAAAAGGCCTCCTTATTCTTTTTAAGTTTTTGATAGGCTCGTTATCCTGTCTGTTTTCCGGGTGGAACAGACAGGCTTATGGAGTGGGAAGGCTGGTTTTCTCTATTTTTGGCAGGCGCGGCGCTGGCTTTGATGGTATCGGGTCGGTTTGCGCCGCATCTGGTGATGCTGGCAGTGCTGGTGTTGCTCAGCGCGACGGGCATTGTCAGCCATGAACAAGCGCTGATCGGATTTAGTAACCCGGGTCTGATCACAGTTGTTGCCTTGTTTGTTGTTGCCTCGGGTGTGCACCACTCTGGAGGCGTCGATCTTCTGGTGCGCTATATCCTTGGCAAGCCTAAAACTGTGCGGGCAGCTCAGGCCCGTATTGCCTTGCCGGTTACTCTGCTCAGTGGCTTTTTGAATAACACTCCGGTGGTTGCGACCATGATTCCGGCTGTCCATGCCTGGTCGCGCAAGATTGGTGTTGCGCCTTCCAAATTGATGATCCCCCTGAGCTATGCGGCCATTTTCGGCGGCACCCTGACCATGATTGGCACCAGTACCAACCTTGTGGTGAATGGTCAGTACCAACAGTTAACGGGCAGCGAAGGGTTCTCTATTTTCGCAATTACCCAAGTCGGCTTGCCGGTGGCGGCTATCGGAGTGTTGACGATGCTGTTGTTTCTGCCGCGATTTTTGCCTGAAAAAAAGGATCTGCAAAAGTTTGGTTCGGTCAAAGAATTTACCCTTGAGGTGGCGGTTGCTGCGAACGGGCCTTTGGTCGGCAAATCCGTCGGTGAGGCCGGCCTGAGGGAGCTGGAGCGGCTTTATCTGGTCGAAATCGAACGGGACGGCAGCGTCGTTACGGCTGTGCCTTCGGAAGAACGGTTGCGGGGCGGCGACCGGTTGGTGTTTGCCGGTGATACTCAGGCAATATCGGATTTGCTCCGGATCAATGGCATTGTGCCATCGGTTCATGATGATGAGCCTGCGCTCAGCAAGGATCGAGCGGAACGGCGGTTGGTTGAGGCGGTACTTTCGCCGCAGTGTGATGTGCTGGGGCAGACGATTCGTGATGCACGGGTCAGGGATCGTTACGGGGCCGTGGTGCTCGCGGTCGCCCGGGGTGGTGAAAGGGTGCCCGGAAATCTTGGGAATATACGCCTGCGTCCGGGTGATGTGTTGTTGCTTGAGGCTCGCCCGGCGTTTGTGAGTCGTCAGCGTTACAACAAAGATTTTCTTCTGATCAATGATCTGGAAACCGAGGCGCCGCGGCATGATCGAGCCTGGCTGTCCTGGTCGATTCTGCTCGTGCTCGTCGGGCTGGCGGCCTGTGGTGTAATGACCATGTTGAACGCCGCCCTGGTGGGGGCGTTCTTGATGATTGCAGCGGGTTGTTGTTCGGTGGGGCAGGCACAAAAGGCGGTCGATGTGCCGGTTGTACTGACCATTGCTTCCTCCTTTGCACTGGGAGGGGCGCTTGAGCAAACGGGCGCGGCGCAGTATTTGGCCGATTCGGTGCTCGGGTTGAGTCAGGGCAATCCGCTGGTGGTGCTGATTTTGGTGTATCTGGTGGTGTCGGTGCTGACTGAAGTCATTACCAATAATGCGGCGGCGGTGTTGATTGTGCCGGTTGTATTGTCGCTTACGCAGGCTATGGGAGTGGCAGAAGAGCCTTTTATCATCGCTGTGATGATGGCTGCGTCAGCCAGCTTTGCAACCCCTCTTGGCTATCAGACAAACATGATGGTATTCGGGCCCGGTGGCTATCGTTTTGTCGACTTTCTGCGGGTTGGGCTACCGATGAACGTTTTCATTGGCATGGTCGCGGTGAGCGTGATTGCGCTGATTTATAATTTCTGATTCTCGTTGCTCATGATGTCGCAACAGAGAACGTGCAGGCTGCCTTCGGCCTCATAGGCAAGAGACAGCGTGACGCACATGTTGGCGCCGGTAACGCACAGGTAGGGCGCTGTCACGTGTAGGCTTCCTGGCTGTTCAAGTGCTTTGTTCAGGTATTGTTGCCGGCACCAGTCTGCACTGGCGGTGTCTTCGAGCGGTTTGAAACGAGGATCCTGGTTGCGAGGGCTGCCATGGGGCAGGACCGTTTCGGTTATCTGAACCCCGTCGGCATCGACCAGATAGCAACGAGACACCACTGGGTGAGAAGTCAGATCAGCACAGGCCTGGCCAATGCGGGCGCCCTGCTGGAGCTGCTCGGTGGCCTGCCTGAAAGGTGTGGTGAAGTAGTTGACCAGCTGCCGTGTCGGGTCTTGTTTGACCTGTTTTCTTTGTTTGTATTCCGAAAGCAGGTTGTCCAGATCTGTAGGGGCTTGTGACATGGCTTCCAAATCGGTGCTCGGGCGCTGAAAGTAGAAGCCTTGAACGAAATCGACCCCCGCATCAATAGCGATCATGACCTGATCGCGTGTTTCAACCCCTTCCAACAGCACCAGACAGCCGGATTGACGCAGGAGCGATACGATGCCGTTAAGGATTTGTCGGGCACGGTGGTCGTCGACCGCTCGCATTAACAAAGACCGGTCTAATTTGACGATATCCGGCGACAGATTCCAGATACGTTCAAAGTTGGAGTGGCCCGCGCCAAAATCGTCGATCGCTGTGAGGCAGCCCAGTTTCCGGTAATAGGCGACGGTTTCTTTGAGCTTTTCGGCGTCGTCGGTGGGCTGTTCGACAATCTCCATGACGATTCGATGAGCGGGGAGTCCGGTTTTTTCAAGAATTTGGCCAAAAAACGAATCTGACTGGTTGCCATGGGTGACGACTCGCGGCGAAACGTTCAGGAACAGCCAGTTCAGCTGGTCTTTAATGCCGCTGTAGTTGCGAACATGCAGATACCGACAGAGTCGGTCGAGCAGCAGGTTTTCCGCGTGGGAAGAGGGAAGGTCAAACAAATGCGGCGGCAGAACGGCGGCATTGTCGTTGTCGAACGCCCGAATCAGAGCTTCATAGCCTACCGTACGTTTGTGAGCGATGCTGTAGATTGGTTGAAGGGCGGTATGCAGCGTCAGCCCACGGAAAGTCGCGGTCCAGGTATCGTTTTGCTGACTAAGCAATGGCGATAGCAGATCTGCTTCAGGAGCCGCAAGCATTTCGTTAAGGCTATAGGACATAGGTGTGTCTGGGTCGTTTAAAAGATACACACAGCTATCGAGCGCATGAGGGCTTTAGCTGAATAATCGCCAGAGTGCCTATATCCTTGGCACGATCCATTTTATTTCAATACGTTAGTTTTGGAAGGGTGCCAAAAATCGGAGCGGATTACCACCGGTTAATGTGTCCGGACGGAAACAGTTTGTGTTTTGCGGTAAGCGTGCGGTGGGTAGAACGAAGAATCCCGGCGTGGCCGGGATTCTTGAATGATTAGTTGTTGCTGGGGATGACTACGCTTTCGTCGAAATCGAGTTCCATATCGCTTTCCTCTGTCATTAACACCCCGATTCGGGGCAGTTCATAAGTTTGGTTAAAGTCTATCTCAGCGATAAATTTCGACAATCCGTAAAATCCCTATACGACCAAAGTGGCCGGGGCGATACCCTTAGGGTGGTATATCTTGTTCAAACAAACTGACCAATAAGAGCAAAATGTTTCGATTTTATTGGATTCAACAGAGCTATAGACTGCCGGGGTACACATCATGAAACGTGTTGGCCTCGCAGGACGAAACATTCAATGGGAGTGAGCATGGCGGTGCGAAATTCTGACGATCGGTATGGTTGGTTATCCATTTTGCTGCATTGGCTGGTTGCGGCTGCAGTCATCGGGCTGTTTGGACTGGGCTTCTGGATGGTTGACCTGTCGTACTACGACGAATGGTACCGACGAGGTCCCGATATTCATCGGTCGGTGGGTATTTTGCTGTTTGGTGCCATGCTGATTCGGGTACTTTGGCGCCTCGCTACGCCGTCGCCCAAGCCTTTGCCGGAGCACAGGCGCTGGGAAGTGGCGTCGGCCCATATGGCGCATGCTTTGCTTTATGTCCTGATCTTTGTTGCGATGGTCAGCGGCTATTTGATCTCGACTGCCGATGGTTCGGCCATTGATGTCTTCGGGTGGTTTCAGGTGCCCTCGATAACGGGGCGCGT
The DNA here is from genome assembly GCF_030718085.1 of Marinobacter sp. MDS2. Lineage (NCBI taxonomy): Bacteria > Pseudomonadati > Pseudomonadota > Gammaproteobacteria > Pseudomonadales > Marinobacteraceae > Marinobacter > Marinobacter sp. MDS2. Next base: position 942,227 of record NZ_JAVAJF010000001.1, on the reverse strand, counting down.
GAAGGGGATGGAAGACACCGCCGGCTTGGTGCATTACTGGAGCACCTGGGCCCTGGTTGTGTTGGCCGCCGTTCATGCCCTGGGAGGGCTCAAGCACCACTTCATTGATAAGGATGCAACCTTACGACGAATGCTCGGTAAATCGTGAGTCGTCAAATTTAAGCAACGTGTAATATCAAAGCGAAATAAGGAGAGCTTTATGAAAAAACTGATACTTGCTTCTGCCGTCTCGATGGCTGTAATGACGTCAGCCCACGCTGATGACCACAGCGGCACCTACGCGTTTGACACGAAAGGTGCGCATCAGTTTATCACCTTCAAAATCTCTCACCTGGGTTACAGCTGGCTGTATGGGCGTTTTAACGATTTTGATGGTCAGTTTGTTTACGATGCCGAAAACCCCGAAAACAGTTCAGTATCAGTGACCATCGACACCGCGAGCGTCGACAGTAATCACGCAGAACGTGACAAGCACTTGCGTAGCGATGATTTCCTGGCCGTAAACGAGTTCGGTGAAGCGACGTTCAAAAGCAAGCGTGTCGTGATGGATGACGATGGCGAAGCCGATATCATCGGTGATCTGACTCTTCGGGGCGTAACTCGTGAAGTGACCCTTGAGGCCGAGATGTTGGGGCACGGTAAGGACCCCTGGGGTGGCTACCGGATGGGCTTTGAAGCCGAAACCGAAATCAAACTGAAGGATTTCGGCATTCCGATGGATCTCGGCAAGGCCTCTGAAACCGTTGAGATCGAAATTTCAGTAGAAGGTATTCGTCAGTAAGTTCTGCAGTCGTTAGTCTGAGGTTCCGAGCTGTCGGACCCTCAGGCTAATTTCCCTTCGGCGATTCCATCGCCATTGTTCCTTTTGGTGTGGGGAGTTAGTGGTTCTCTGGTCGCTCGTTTGCTTTGCAAAGATGGCGCTGACGAAGAAACTGAGCCACAAAAATAACAACCCAGATGATCAGCCCAGCCCAGAGATAGGGGGCTGGAAGTTGAAACGTGCCACTGATGGCAAACTCCACCAACAGCATCAGAACAACCGCAAGAGTCGCATTCACCAGAGCCGTTATCATGGCGTGCCCGCAGGCTTTAAGATTGGGAATCATAGGTTTCCGCTTGCTCAGAGATAAGACGGCAATCTAACTAGAGCAGCGAGAATACGGCGCACCTTACAGACTCTCCATGCGGGAATTCCGCTATTGGAAATTGGTGTATCGCGGCTGGCGTCCATATAATGTGGGCCACATTTCCCGGTGTCTCCTTCGGGTAACGAATCGACATTTCAAATCAGGCAGTTAAGGCAAAGGGGCGTTCATGCCAGAGTTTCAGACGACCGATGAAGGTTTCGAGCGGGTAGCGCTACGCGATTATACCGAGAAAGCCTACCTCGACTATTCCATGTACGTAATCCTCGACAGAGCCTTGCCCAACGTAGGCGATGGGCTCAAGCCGGTTCAGCGGCGGATTGTGTACGCCATGTCCGAGCTGGGTCTGAAATCCACCTCCAAGTACAAGAAGTCGGCTCGAACCGTGGGTGACGTTCTGGGTAAGTTCCACCCGCATGGCGACAGCGCGTGTTATGAAGCTATGGTGCTGATGGCCCAGCCGTTTTCTTACCGCTATCCGTTGGTAGACGGGCAAGGTAACTGGGGGTCGCCGGATGACCCCAAATCGTTTGCTGCCATGCGTTACACCGAATCTCGCCTTGCTCGTTTTTCCGATGTGCTGTTGAGCGAACTGGGGCAGGGCACCGTAGATTGGGTGCCGAACTTTGACGGCACCATGGAGGAACCTTCTGTTTTACCGGCACGATTACCGCACGTGTTGCTGAACGGCACAACCGGTATTGCGGTGGGTATGGCCACCGACATTCCTCCCCACAACGTGCGGGAGATCACTGCCGCCTGTATCCGTTTGCTGGATGAGCCCGAGGCCACCGTCGATCAGCTGTGCGAGCATGTCAAAGGCCCGGACTTCCCGACCCGCGCCGAGATCATTACCCCTCGCAACGATCTTCGCAAAATGTATGAAACAGGGCGGGGCTCACTGAGAATGAGGGCTCGCTGGGTCAAAGAAAGCGGCGAGATCGTGGTGACCGACTTGCCGCATCAGGTATCCGGCAACCGGGTTCTCGAGCAGATTGCCCAGCAGATGCAAACCAAAAAGCTGCCGATGGTGGCGGATCTGCGTGATGAGTCGGACCACGAAAACCCGACTCGGTTGGTGATTGTGCCGAGATCGAATCGCGTCGATCTGGAAGGTCTGATGGCGCATCTGTTTGCCAGTACCGACCTTGAGAAAACCTACCGGGTAAACATCAATGTGATCGGCAATGATGGCCGCCCCGGAGTAAAAGGGCTGCACCAGATGTTGACGGAATGGTTGGCGTTCCGGAAAACCACGGTGACACGCCGTTTGCAGCATCGTTTGGACAAAGTTCTCGCGCGCCTGCATCTGCTGGAAGGCTTGTTGATTGCCTATCTCAACATTGATGAGGTGATCGAGATTATCCGCACGGAAGATAAGCCGAAAGTGGAGCTGATGGCCCGCTTTGGTTTGTCACCGGAGCAGGCGGAAGCGATTCTGGAGCTGAAATTACGCCACCTGGCCAAGCTGGAAGAAATGAAAATCCGCGGCGAGCAGGATGAACTGGCTCTGGAGCGTGATGAGCTTCAGGCGATTCTCGGCTCTGAAGAGCGGATGCGGGAGTTGATCAAAACCGAGCTTCAACAAGATGCGGAAACCTACGGCGACGACCGCCGCTCCCCTATTGTCGAGCGTGAAGAAGCCAAAGCTTTCAGTGAAACCGACCTGGTGTCCAACGATCCGGTGACGGTGGTGCTGTCCGAGAAAGGCTGGGTGAGAGCCGCAAAAGGGCACGATATCGACCCGTCCGGTTTGAGCTACAAGTCCGGCGACCGTTTTTCGCTGGCCGCCAAAGGCCGCAATAATCAACAAGCCATCTTCCTGGATTCCACCGGGCGGGCGTACGCCTTGATGGCCCATTCGTTGCCCTCGGCACGAGGCCAGGGGGATCCGTTAACCGGTCGAATTAACCCGCCATCGGGGGCTACCTTCTCTGGCTTGCTGATGGGCAATCCCGAGCGTAAAGCGCTGCTGGTGACTGACGCCGGCTATGGTTTTGTGACCTCACTCGGAGACATGATCAGTAAAAACAGGGCGGGTAAAGCCGTGGTGACGGTGCCGAAGGGCGCTAAAATCATGCCGCCGGTGACGGTGCCGGAGACCGCCTCAACCTTGTATCTTGCGGCTATTTCCAACGAAGGCCGAATGCTGGTGTTTCCGCTCAACGAGCTGCCGGAACTGGCGAAAGGAAAGGGCAACAAGATCATCAGCATTCCCTCCGCGCGAGTACAGAACCGGGAGGAATTTGTGGTCGCTGTCGCGGTGTTTGGTGAAGAGGACCAGCTGGAAATCCGGGCCGGAAAGCGCAAACTGGGTTTGAAGTTTAGTGACCTGGAGCATTATCTCGGTGAGCGTGGTCGCCGAGGCCATAAATTGCCCCGCGGGCTGCAGCGCGTGGACGGTATTGATGTCATTCCCTCCGCCGCCAGGGCCGAGGAAGAGGAGAGTGTAGACAGTGAGTGAGCTGGTATTGGTGAACGTATCCGGGCGAGATAAGCCCGGGCTGACCTCGGAAATAACGGGGATCATGGGGCAATACGATGTGCGCATTCTCGATATCGGTCAGGCCGTCATTCACGATTATTTGACCTGGGGCATCTTGATCGAGATTCCGGACGCGTCTAAGTCTTCTCCGGTTATCCGCGATATTTTGTTTCGGTTGCATGCGCTGGATTTGCAGGTGCGCTTTGCGCCGATCACCGTTGAGGAATACGAATCCTGGGCTGAAGGCAGAAACCGTGCCTGTTACATCGTTACGCTGTTGTCTCGGGACATCAAGGCAGAACAAATTGCCAGAGTGTCCGAGATTACCGCTCGCCACGGTCTGAATATCGACAACATCACCCGCTTGTCGGCGCGCCCGTCTTTGAAGGCATCGGAAAACCGGATCGCTTGTGTCGAATTTTCAGTGCGCGGAACGCCGCTGGATCTGGAGCAATTGCGCGCTGACTTTTTGCACATTGCCGGCGAGATGAACGTAGACATCGCGTTTCAGGCCGATTCGATTTTCCGTCGTAACCGTCGGTTAGTGGTGTTCGACATGGACTCGACCCTGATTGAAGCGGAAGTGATCGATGAACTGGCTCTGGAAGCGGGTGTCGGTGACCGTGTTGCCGAGATCACTGAAAGGGCCATGCAGGGCGAGCTGGACTTCAGTCAAAGTTTTGCCGAACGCTTGTCGCTGCTGAAGGGCTTGGACGAGTCGGTGCTTGAGGGCGTCGCTAACCGCCTTCGGATGACGGAAGGGGCAGAGCACCTGATTCGCAGTTTGAAGGCGCTAGGCTACCGCACAGCCATTCTGTCGGGTGGTTTCACCTACTTTGCTCGCCATTTGCAGAACAAGCTCGGCATCGATTACGTTTACGCCAACGAATTGGAAATCGTCGATGGCAAAGTGACCGGTGAGGTAAAGGGACAAATTGTCGATGGTCAGCGCAAAGCGCAGCTGCTGCTCGAGATCGCCGAGAAGGAACACATCGCCAGAGAGCAGGTGATTGCCGTGGGGGATGGTGCAAATGATTTGCCGATGCTGAGCCAGGCGGGTCTGGGCGTGGCATTCCGGGCGAAACCCTTGGTGAAAGAATCGGCCAAGCACTCGATCTCCACGCTGGGGTTAGACGCCATTTTGTATCTGATCGGGTTCCGTGAGAGCGAGACTAACCAGATGCTGTAAGGGTGCCTGCAGTGATTGAAAAAGGGGTGGAGATTGGTTTCTCCACCCCTTTTTTGCGTCGCTGGTATCAGCGAAGATCAGTGGTCGCCGAAATCGTAGCTCATCTCACGTGCCGGAGCTTGCAGGTAATACCCCTGAATGTAATTCACGCCAGCCTGCCAGAGCGTCGCCAGAATACTTGCGCTCTCGACCTTGGGTACGACGGTGAGCTTGCCGGACTTCTGAAGCGAGCTGGCCATTTCTTTTACCTGCTCTTTGATTTTGTCATCTTTCTGGAGGCTTTCAGTGAAGGAACCGTCAAATTTCACGTAATCGGTGTCGATGTGTTTAAGCGCATTAAACGGATTAATGGTGCGGCCAAAGTGCTTGATAGAGACTTTGCAGTTGAGTTCGTGCACAGTCTTGGTGAAGTCTTTCGCCTGTTTCGTGAAGTTGTTGGCATCGTTCTCGCTGAACTGGAAAATCAACGCATCGCCCGGCAATCGTGCGGCTTTGAGCGCAACGCTTAGCCAAGGGTGGAAGGTGACATCCTGCAGGGTTTCTGCACTAAGGTTCACGAATAGCTTGGTGTCATGGCCGCGCGAGCGATGGCTGGAAAGTTGTTTGATGGATTGCAGAATGACCCAGCGATCGATCTTGATGGCCGTTTCCGGAGGACAGATGGCTGGTAACAGGTCGTAAGGCGTGACCTCTTCGTTGTCGCTGTTGATCATGCGGGCCAGTGCTTCATAGTGCTCTTCGCCTTCGCCGCGCAAGTTGATAATCGGCTGGAACAGCAGGTGCAGACGGTCTTCGTCCATGGCCTTGCTGATCATTTCAAGCGCATTTGACTCATCCGGTACTTCGAAATCAACAGGGTTGTAGATCACAACACCATTGCCGTTCTCGTGCTCCGGCTGTTTTCTGACCTCCGCAGAAGCCAAATGAACCCGGCTGAGGAGCTCTTCGGCTTTTGGGGAGTTCTCGGTAATGGCAGAAACACCGATAGAGACGGTCAGGGAGACGGTGCGACCGTTGATTTCGAACAGGTGGTCATCCACCGCCTTGCGAATGGTTTCGCAGAGGTCAGCCAGCCCCTTATCGTTACACGGTAGGCACATAACGCAGAACGCATCATCACTGAGTCGTGCCAGCGTCATGTCCTCGGGGGTGTGCTCTTTCAGCAGTGACGCCAGGTCACCCAGCAACAAATCGGCCCCGGAAATGCCAACTTCGCTTTTCATGCCAAGGAAGTTGTCGATGCCAATGTAGGCGAGTGCTCCGGTTTCGTTGGTTTTGGCCGCTGTGGCGAGAGTCTGGGTCAGCTGTTCCATCAGGTGTTGACGGTTAGATAGCCCGGTTAGAAGATCCTGGCTACTGATTTGTTTAAGCTTTTCTTCCAGCTCGGCGTCACTGTGTTCCGGCTGCAGAACCACTTGGGTGCAAGCTTCGCCATCGTAGGTGGCGGCTGATACTGACATGGTAACGTTGAGTTCATGGTCGTCGCTGCGACGAGCGGTGCAGTTGAACGTCATGCCGTTCGTGCCGGCTTCCTCAAACGCTTTCATGAACTCTTTGTACTGTTCCTGGCTTTCCGGAGTCAAGGTGTCCAGCACCGGAACGCAGATCAGATCGTCAATATCCTCGTAGCCGAGGAATTCCATGTACGACTGGTTGGCATAGATATGCATGCCATCATTAATGTAGGCGATGGCATCTTTAGAGCTTTCAAGCAGAAGCTGGCAGCGCTGTTCGGCTTCACGCAGGTGAGATTCCAGAAGGCGGCGTGTACGACGTTCGGTCAGCGCGGCAAGTTCACGCTTGATCGCCAGTACCAGCATTTCAGTGTATTCGAATGGCACAGCATCTTGGGCACCCAGGCGCATGATCGCAAGATCCCGCTCCCGGTTTGGCTCGTTGGTGAGCAGAATAAACGGAATGTCTTTATCCATCCGTTTGATCATCGCAAGCGCAGCGTCTGGTCCGAACTCCAGTTCCTCCAGATCCCGAGCGAGCAGCAAATCCCAGTGCGAGGCCTTCAGGGCTTCTTCGAGATCTTCTTCCGAGGTAATGCGATGGGCTCGGGTTGCTTTGCCGGCGTTGCGGAGCAAGCTGACCATGGACTCGGCATCGTTTTGGGATGGGTCAAGGATCAGCAGCTGTACCGTGGAGTTTTTTTTCTGCATTCGTACGATGTCTCATCATGCCGTTTGATGGTGCCGGAGTGCTTCGCCTTCAGTAAAACGGAAAATTCAGGACTTTCCGACTTTCGACAGATAACCGGCTTATCATTGGAACAGAATGATGAAGGGGTTGTTGATTAATAACAACCCTGAAGTCAATGGACTGTTAACAGGTCGTTTTTAAAGCGACGGCCACAAAGAGTCGAATTCGTCTTCTGTAGTGCCAGAGCCCTGAGTTCCCTTCGATCGTGACGACGTAGCCGCTGTGTGCAACTTGAGTTCGAACTGGCTAACGCTGCCCGTTGCGGAAATTTTCTTTAGCAATTGGCCTTGGTCTTCGCAGCCATCGTGCAACAGCGATATCCGGCTGCCACTCTGAAAGGGCAGGCGAGGGGTGATCAATGTTGCAGGTTGGTTGACCACGCTGATCTCCGGCAGCATGAGCCCGCGTAGGTATTCGCTGCTGTTGCCCACTTTTTGAATAAGGCGCACGGCGCACGGCGACGCACTGGGGGCAAGTAACTCAATGCCCACTTGTGTGCCCTGATTTCGAACTTGTCGCAGCCACCGGACAACCGCCAGGCTCCAAGGGTGCGAACTTTGCTCTCTGACGCCCAGAACCTCTCCGGCTTGCAGAGAGGCAGGAATATTGGCTTCCCAGCCTACGCAGTATCCACCAGGGCTGGTGTTGATCAGTGATGCTTTATGGGAAACCGGTTTGGTTATGCCAGACTTGGCTCCTGAGCGGTTGCGGAAATTAATCGGAGCATCAGAGGGCGGCCGGTTTCGTTCCTGCATCGCGGCATCGTGTGCCCCTGACCAGGCATCAGGTTTTTGCGGGGTGTTACGAATAAAGAAGTTTTCTTCTTCATGGTGTTCATTGTCGTTGCTGTCAATGAACTCCGGGAACGTTTTCTCACCTGCAATAAAATAATGGGCGGCGGTTAGCCCGACACAAATTTCCAGCGTTCCCTGGCTGGCAATTCTGTTGAAGTTGCGTTTGGCCAGAATACCCAGTGCCTGACTCAGGTGAGTCAGCAAGGTATCGCTGATGGTCGCGGGAATCTTCAGCGTTGTCGCGTTCGAGGATTTCTCGTTGCGAACCTGCACGGCTTGTGCCAGGTGGGTGGACAGTTCTCGAGTGTCAAACCCGACATTGTTTTCGCCGGAAGCCTGCTCGAGCAGGCTTCGATAGACCGGTGATGAGTCTTTTTCCAGGTTAACAACGAACAGACTGTCGTCGCCCAGCTCCGGGCCGCACTCGCAATAGCCCGTCCAGGTTTCAAACAGATCGTAGATCAGGGTGAGTTCAGTTTGGCGCAATTGGTTGGGCCGTGCACAACCTAGCAGCAAAACACGCTTGTAACTGTCTGCCACGGTGCTGGAGCGGCGATGTTTGAGCAGTTGGTCGTCCACATCATGTGCGTCCAGCTTATGGTGCTTGGCGAACCTGAACAGGCGGTGGCATTCCAGCCAGCTGTTTGCCGGGCTGGGACAATACAATTGATGTGCCCGGAGGATGGTGGCGCCAAGCTCGGAGATAGCCCGATGTGTGGCTATGCTGATCTGCCGCTTGTTTTTGTCCAGCCCGCCGTTGTCGATCAATTCTAGAACGCAGAGCTTGTAGCCGCTTGCCAGATGGAGCTGCAGGGCTTGAGTGAGGTTCGCGATTTTGCGTTGTTTCTCAGGCAAGGCAATTGCCAGACCTAGGAAATGCCGGGACAGTTCGTTGCAGACAAAATGAATTTTGTCTCGCGCCAGTTCAAGAAATTGCATGCGCTGCTGTGGCGGCAGAAACAATTGATTCACTTCAATGATCGCGTGGTAAAGCTGGCGCGATGTCTCACCGATATTGGCCATAGGCAGCTGACGAGTCCAGGCACGAAACGCTTTGGGCGAGGTGTCGCAAAAAGACAGGCTGGCTGTTTTTTGCTCAGGTACCTTGAGGTCGGGTTTCAGAGTCATGCCTACAATGATCTCGCGCCAGTGGCTAAATTACGGTGAGTGATTGAATGAAAATACCGAGAATACAGATCGTTATTGTTTCCTGATCCTAAACTTTAAAGTAGCAAAGCGACGACAAAAAGCGAGAAAGTCATGAGTTAACAATCTTTGACAAGTCTACAACTGTTTGTTTTTGCGACATGCCTCACTAAAATGCCGGTACTGGGGTTTTGCTGGCTTCCCCCGGGACTTCTCGCACGAGTTTCGGAACCAGGAATCCGGGGAGCCTTTTCAGCAACTGGCGCACCAACGAGGCAGCGTCGGTATCACTGACATCAAAATGATGCGCACCCGCGACCGGATCGAAGGCGTGCAGATAGTACGGCAATACACCGGCATCAAACAGCGTTTCGCTCAACTCGGACAGCGTGGCCGCATTATCGTTCACGCCTTTCAGAATAACACTCTGATTTAACAGGGTAACGCCGGCTTGTTTTAGTCGTTCGAAAGCATCGCGAGTGGCCTGATCAATTTCGGCCGGATGGTTTACGTGAACCACCAGCACTTTCTGCAGTCGGGTACGGTTGAGCCAAGCCAGCATATCGTCACACACCCGCTGAGGGATAACGACTGGCAGCCGCGAATGTATCCGCAGTCGCTTCAGGTGCGGCACGGCCTCAAGTAACTCGACCCACTGCGCCAGCAGTCGGTCATTCACGGCGAGCGGATCACCGCCACTGAGGATGACTTCGTTGATCTCGGGGCTGGCGCTCAGTGTCGTAATCACCTGATGCCGGTCTTCCCGACTCAGCTTGTGGTCGTTGTAGGGGAAATGGCGCCGGAAACAGTAGCGACAGTTGATCGCGCATTGGCCGGTCACCATTAACAGGGCCCGGCTGTGGTACTTTCGGATCAGACCCGTTGTCTGGATGGCGGTATTCTCCTCCAGCGGATCTCGGACAAACCCTGAGCGTTCAACCGATTCGTCGGCAACCGGCAGTACCTGACGCAACAGTGGATCGTTCGGGTTCCCGGGTTCCATGCGCTGAACGAAGGGTTCGGGCACGCGAATGGGGAACAACTCGTGGCCGTTTCGGGCGCCATCCAGCCAGCGTTCTGCTGGCAGGTTCAGGCGCTCCAGTAAGTGCTCCGGATTGCTGATCGAGCGGCTCAGAATCGTTTGCCAGCTTTGGTTTTCGGACGTGCAAGTGCCGTGGTCTGAAAGATGACTGGTGTCACGGGCTTCTATACGGACCGGAGTTCGCTGTATCATAGCGGCCTTTGAATTTTTAACGACAGTATGTCAGGTGGACATTTCATGGCTTCATATTCTACCAACGAATTTCGTGGCGGGCTCAAGGTTTTGCTGGATGGCGATCCTTGTATCATGCTGGAGAACGAATTCGTTAAGCCCGGTAAAGGGCAAGCTTTTAACCGTGTAAAGCTTCGCAACCTGATGACCAACCGGGTTTGGGAGCGTACTTTCAAGTCGGGCGAGAGTCTCGAGGCGGCGGACGTAATGGAACAGGACATGGAATACCTGTACTCCGATGGTGAGTTCTGGCATTTCATGCTGACAGACGGTTCATTCGAACAGTATGCCGCGGACGCTAAAGCCGTAGGGGATACCGTCAAGTGGCTGAAAGAGCAAGACGTGTACACCGTGACGTTGTACAACGGTGCGCCTTTGTCGGTTACACCGCCTAACTTTGTGGAGCTCGAGGTTGTCGATACGGATCCGGGCATGAAGGGTGATACTGCTCAAGGCGGCTCCAAACCTGCGACTTTGTCCACCGGTGCGGTCGTAAACGTGCCCTTGTTCATCGTCATTGGCGAAGTGCTGAAAGTAGATACTCGCACCGGCGAGTATGTAAACCGCGTCAAAAGCAGTTAATTCACGATGAGTGAATCTCCTGTCTGGCAGCCGACTGCCTCGCGGGACGCCTTGGAAAGCCGTGCACAGCAACTTGCTTACGTGCGCGGCTTTTTTTGTGAGCGGGATGTGCTGGAAGTGGAAACGCCAGTCCTTGGCCGCCACGGCGTTACCGATTTGAATCTCGACGGTATATCGGCAGGCGTGCGGGCCGGTGGTGTGCAAGGGGGCTGGCTTCAGACCTCGCCTGAATACCCGATGAAACGGCTGTTGGCTGCGGGGGCGGGTTGTATCTACCAGGTTGCCCGCGTATTCCGCAACGGTGAGCGGGGGCGTCGTCACAATCCGGAATTTTCGATGCTGGAGTGGTATCGGGTCGGCATGGATGACCAGGCGCTCATGGCTGAGGTGGCGGATCTGGTGTGCGGCTGGCTCGGTTGTGAGCGGCCGGTTCAACGGGATTATCGGCAGGCGGTGTTCGAAAACGCGGGTTTTGACCCGATGGAAATTTCCGACGGCGACTTGAAACGCTTTTGTGAGCAATGGCTGGAGCCGGAGCAACTTACCGATCTGAGTCGCAACGACTGTCTGGATTTGGTAATGAGTTTTGCGGTTGAGCCAAAGTTGGGCTTTGACCGGCCGGTGTTTATTACCCGCTATCCAGCCGCGCAAGCCGCACTGGCAAGGGTGTCGCACGACCAAGGGCACTCGGTCGCCCATCGGTTCGAGCTTTATATAAACGGGCTGGAGCTCTGCAACGGATATTGGGAGCTGACGGACCCCGAGGAGCAGCGCGAGCGTTTCGAGGCTGATAACCAGCAACGCCGCATGGCCGGCAAGCCAGAAATGGCTTTGGACAGCGCGTTTATGGCGGCGTTGGAAGCCGGTCTGCCCGATTGTTCGGGCGTTGCCTTGGGCTTAGACCGGCTGCTGATGCTGAAGGTGGGTGCGAGAACAATTGAAGAGGTTCTGGCCTTCCCGATCGAAAGAGCCTGACCTCGTCAGGCTTTCGTTGGCTTCAGCTGACCAAAGGCCTCGCCCATTTGTACGGCTTTGCCGGCGACCTGATCGGCGTTCCAGTTCACGGCGCCTTTCGGCATCACCAGAACAACGGTGGAACCCAAGCGGAACCGGCCCATCTCATCGCCTTTCTCGAAGCGTACCGCCTGATCACCGGAGTACTGCCACTCGGTCACCTTGCTCGGCTTTGGCGCAACAACGCCTGCCCAGGTGGTTTCTACGCTTCCCACGATCATCGCGCCCACCAGAACCAGTGCCATCGGGCCTGCGTCGGTTTCAAAAATGCACGCAACCCGTTCGTTACGGGCGAACAGATTCGGTACGTTCTCTGCCGTTACCGGGTTAACTGAAAACAGCTTACCGGGCACATACACCATTTCTTTCAGAGTGCCGGCCACTGGCATGTGAATGCGGTGGTAGTCTTTTGGTGAAAGATAAATGGTGGAAAATTCGCCTTCGCGAAAGGCTTCAGCGCGCTTTTCATCACCACCGAGCAGTTCGGTCAAGCTGAAAGATTGGCCCTTGGCCTGAAATACCCGATCGTCTGCCGTAACCTGGCCAATCTGGCTGATGGCCCCGTCAACGGGGCTGACGAAGACGTCAGGCGTTTGGTCGACTGTGCGTGCGCCGGGTTTGAGTGCGCGCGTGAAAAATGCGTTAAAACTGTCGTACGCGGTGGGGTCAGATTCAGCGGCCTCACTCATGTTCACGCCATAGCGGTCGATAAACCAGTGGATGACGCGGTTTTTCAGAGCTGGACTCCTGTCATAGTCCGCGAGGCGGCCGGCCAAGCGGGATAGCGTCAGCTGCGGCGTGACGTATTGACTCAGGACGAACAGTTTATCAAGCATTTGAGACATCTCTCGGTTCTGTAAAGCGGGGCAGTTTAACAAACTGGGCATAGTGTATAGAAATTGTTTCTCCCCTTCGCTGTTCTGCCGTGAGCTTGCTATGATCGAACGCTGATTTTCCATAGGTTTCAAACGGGCGACGACTTTTCATGCTGCTGATTATTGGTGCAGTTATTGTTATTGCGAGTGTTCTTGGCGGCTATACACTGCACGGCGGGAACTTGGCGGTGCTTTGGCAGCCGACAGAAGTGCTGATCATCGGCGGGGCCGCCGTGGGCTCGTTTGTGATTGCCAACCCGATGCACACCGTGAAAGAGGTGTTCAGCGGACTGTTGCGCTTATTGACCGGTTCACCGTTCAACAAAGCCTATTACACAGATCTGCTCAGCCTGCTCTACGAAGTTTTCGATAAATCCCGAAAGCAAGGTGTAATGGCCATCGAAGAAGATATCGACAACCCCGAAGAGAGCCCGATCTTTACCCGTTATCCGGCCATCATGAAGTCCACGCATTTGCTGGACTTTATTACTGACTATCTCCGCATCATCAGCTCCGGCAACATGGCGCCCCATGAGCTGGAAGGGATGATGGAAAACGAAATCGAGAATCGCCAGCACGAACTGGAAGAACCCGCCCATGCCGTCAACAAAATTGCCGATGCCTTGCCGGGGTTGGGGATCGTGGCGGCGGTTTTGGGCATCGTGATTACCATGAATTTCCTGACCGAAGGGCCAGAGAAAATCGGGTTGAGCGTGGCGGCGGCTTTGGTCGGCACGTTTCTGGGCATCTGGATGGGTTACGGTTTTGTCGGCCCAGCGTCCATTGCCCTTGAACACACTGCCAAATATGAGCTGAAAGCCTACGAATGCGTGAAATCGGCCATCGTTGCGACGGTAGCAGGGCAGGCCCCCCAAATGGCCATTGAGTTTGGCCGAAAAGCCTTGCCAACCGAGAAACGGCCGGGCTTTCAGGAATTGAACGATCACGTTCGCTCCAAGTGATGCCGACCATCCATAGCCGGAGTTAAGCGTGGAACAACAGCCGATCATCATCAAACGCAAGAAGAAAGTTGTCGCGGGCCACCACGGCGGCTCTTGGAAAGTCGCGTTTGCCGATTTTGCCACTGCGATGATGGCGTTCTTTCTGGTGCTCTGGCTGACCGCTACGGCCTCGCCGGAGCAAAAACGAGCCGTAGAAGGCTATTTCAAAGATCCGGTTGGTTTTACCGAAGGTGGCTCGCCGAATCCGATTGATCTGGGTGGCAGTGCGTCGGTTGTGGATGCAAGCTCACTGGATATCGAGTCCAGTACCATTCAAATTGAAGATGAAGTTGTGGATGAGCTGGCGGACACGCTGGAACAGCGGAGGATGGAACAGCTGTTTCAGGAGTTGAAAGAGCGGATTGAGCAGAACGAAACCCTGCAAGAGTTCAAGGATCAGTTGCTGATTGATATTACCGATGAAGGCTTGCGCATCCAGATTGTTGACCGGTCGGGGCGCCCGATGTTCGATTCGGGGCGGGCGGAACTCAAGTACTACACGCAGGAACTGCTGTTTGAACTTGCGAAAACGCTCGGCTCTGTTAACAACAAACTGAGCCTGACCGGGCACACCGATGCGACGCCATTCAATGGTCGGCCGGGGTACACCAACTGGGAGTTGTCCGCTGACCGCGCCAATACGGCGCGCCGGGCGTTGGTTGCAGGTGGGGTCAGGCTTGAGCAAATTGCCCGAGTAGTGGGATTGAGTGATTCGGTTCTGTTCGATACCGAAAACCCGACGGCGCCGATCAACCGCCGAATCTCCATCATTGTTCTGAAAAACAAAAGTGTCGAAGACGTTGGCGCCGGGGCTGCCTCAACCGCTCAGCCGGTGATCGATTTGACTCGTCCCAGCGAAGCGCAAGAGCTGGAGGCTTTGAACAAGCTGGAAGACGGCAGCTGGCGCGAAGAGCGCCCGGATCCCGCTCCGGGTGAGCTCAACTGGTAGCGTGTTCGCGGCGGGCTGCCACCAACTCAGGTGAGCTTTAGCCCGCGCGACTGCTGCTCGGCCATATCCTGTAAAATTCGATGGAAGCTTTTGAGCCTCTCCCGCGAAATCTCACCGCTTTCGGCCGCTGCATCCAATGCGCACCCCGGGTCGCCCATGTGTCGGCAATTACGGAACTTGCACAACCCCATTAAGGGCCGAATCTCCCGAAAGCCATATTCGACCTCCTGCGGAGTCATGTGCCACAAACCAAACTCCCGGATGCCCGGCGAGTCTATCAAATCGCCGCCGCTGGCGAGATGGAACAGCTTGGCGGTGGTGGTGGTGTGCACGCCTTTGCCGGTACTCTCCGACACCGCACCTACCCGAAGCTGCTCATCCGGCAGCAGTGTTTGAATGATCGACGACTTGCCCACGCCCGACTGACCCACGAACACGCTGGTCTGGTTGCGAACCAGTGCTTCCACCTCCGGCGCAGGTTCGCCTTCGCAGGCGGCAGCCGATGTCTGTTCAACCTGATAGCCGAGTGCTTCATAGCGAGCCAGCAGCGCTTCAATCTGCGGCCGGTTCTGGTCGTTAATCAAATCGGTTTTGTTGAGCAGCAGTACAGCGGGTATATCCGAGCTTTCGGAGGCCACAAGATATCGGTCAATCAAGCTGTCGTGAGGCTCCGGTTCCGGCGCAATGACCAGAATTATGTGGTCAATGTTGGCCGCGACCGGCTTCAGCGCGCCAAAGTTATCCGGCCGCTGCAGCAGGTTTTCCCGATCACAGCGGGCGACAATCACCCCGGTTTCACTCTTGCCGGGTCGCCAAACGACTTTGTCGCCGGTGACCAGACTGCTGATGTTAGCTCGAACAAAGCATCGAAATACTTGCCCCGCGTCATCACCTTGCAGCGCTTCAACGTCGAGTTGCTGGCCGTAGTGTGCAATGATCAGGCCTTCTTGTTCTGGCCCCAGTTCGCCGGCTTCCGCTTGTGCCTCAACGGCCTTTTCCTTGCGGGCCATTCGGGTGGTGCGCTCTTTCTGGATTTTCTCGATTCGCCACTGTTGGCGTTTGTTCAGTTTGCGTTTCGCCATCTGCTCTCTAGTATTCCCGGGAAGTGGTGTACCACATGATACGTGAATCATGGACAATAGGCAGAGTTTCTCATGTGTGCCAGCCGATCCATTAATTTCCATACTTGGGTGCAAGTGCCGGCCGGGTAAAGCTTTCCGGGAGACGCTACGAGCACATCCCTGTACGCTTAGCTGAAGCCATCCATGGCTTCAGATACTCCCGGAAAGCTTTACCCGGCCAGCACCCAGAACGTCTGCGTGGGATTCTTGTAGTTCGGCGGCAAATGTTGCAGTCAGAAGTGCGTGTGTGGATTGGCCTTCCGAAAATGTCGTAGGCCATGGATGGCCGGAGAGAAGCGCACATGGATGTGCTCGTAGCGGTTTTCGGAAGGCCAATCCACATACGCACTAACACCCAAATTTAACAGCGTAGGTGCAAGAAAAAATGAGCAACGGAAACCACTTGGTCTGGATAGACTTGGAAATGACCGGTTTGGATCCGGAGAAAGAGCGGATCATCGAAATGGCCACGATTATTACCGATTCGGAACTGAACCTGGTCGCTGAAGGCCCGGTGATTGCCATCAAACAACCGGACAGCTTGCTGGATGCCATGGACGAATGGTGCACCAAAACCCATGGCGAAAGTGGCCTGACCCAGCGAGTGAAGGACAGTCAAATCAGCGAAGCGGAAGCTGAGCAGCAGACTCTGGAATTCCTGAAGAAGCACATGTCAGCGGGTGCATCGCCCTTGTGCGGCAATAGCATAGGCCAGGACCGCCGGTTTTTGGTGAAATACATGCCAGAGCTGGAAGGCTTCTTCCATTACCGCAATCTGGACGTATCCACCATCAAAGAACTGGCCCGCCGCTGGCGCCCGGATGTCTTGGACGGCGTGAAAAAGAAAGGCAGCCATCTGGCGCTGGACGACATTCGCGATTCCATCAACGAGTTGCGTCACTACCGCGAACACTTCTTTAAGCTATAAGCCGTGCTGGCGGAGTGCCCAGGTAACGTGCTCCCGCACCACCTCGGATGGGTGCTCCGCCCGCTGTTTCAGCGCCTCGATGACCGGAATGGTTGACGGGGCATTGCCCAGCCCAACCGCAATGTTGCGCAGCCAGTTCTCGTAACCCGTGCGTCGAATGGCCGACCCTTCGGTACGTTTCAGAAACTCCTGTTCCGTCCACATAAACAGCTCGGCAAGCTCGGTATTGTCCAAGCCATGCCGTGGCTGAAAATCGTTCTCGGCGGTGGGTTTACTGAACTTATTCCAAGGGCACACAATCTGGCAGTCATCGCAGCCAAACACCCGATTGCCCATTTTCGAACGCAATTCCTCCGGAATAGGCCCTTTCAGCTCGATGGTGAGATAGCTGATGCACTTTCGGGCATCCAGTAAGTGAGCGCCAACAAAAGCATCCGTGGGGCAGATTTCCAAACAAGCGGAGCACGAGCCGCAATGCTGCTTGTCGAAAGGTTCGTCCACCGGTAACGGCGCGCTGGTAAAAATTTCACCCAGGAAAAAGAACGAACCCGCCTTCGGGTGAATCACCATGTTATTTTTGCCGATCCAGCCAAGCCCGGCCCGCTGCGCCAAACCACGCTCCAGCACCGGTGCGCTGTCAACAAAGGCACGGTAGTCGTAACCGCCGACTGCTTCGTCAATCCATTTGGCGAGCGTCGCCAGCCGTTTTCGCATGAGCTTATGGTAATCCCGCCCGAGCGCGTAGCGGGTAATGTAAGCGGTTTCCCGGTTAGTAAGCGCTTGTTTCGGGTTGTCCGGAGAGGGCAGGTAGTCCATGCGTACAGAAATAATCCGCTGGGTGTCCGGCACCAGCGAATCCGGGGTGTAACGCTTGTCGCCGTGATCGGCCATATACGCCATGTCGCCGTGGTAGCCGGCAGCGAGCCATTGTTTCAGGCGCTCCGCATGGGGGCCTGTGTCGGCGTAGGTGATGCCCGCGTCTGCGAATCCCAGCTCTTTGGCCCATTGGCGGATTCTTTCTGGCAGGGCGTCAAGAGCGGTGTTCGAGGGCGTGTTGTCTGTACTGGTGGCCATGACGGAGCCTTCGGCGGTGAAAGCCTGCGGAGATTTAATTTGATTAAGTTATGACCTTTTTTCCTGTTTTGCTATGCTTTACAGGTATCTGGCCAATTTACTTAAACCGTTTTCTTTAGCGGGATGCCCCATGCGTTACGCGGACAGTCTACCAGAAGCCTTGTATTCCGCCGACTCCGTGCGAGCGATGGATCGCTATCTTATTGAAGAGCAGGGAATTGATGGCTTCGACTTGATGCAGGCAGCTGCCAGAGCCGGGTTTCGCCAGCTCAGAAAACGCTGGCCTTCGCCCGGTTCGTTACTTGTATTATGCGGCGCCGGGAACAACGGTGGCGATGGCTATCTGATCGCGGCCAATGCCCAACGTCATGGCATTTTCGTAGAGTGTGTTGCCGTGGCACCGAGCGCCAAGTTATCAGGGGATGCCCTGAAAGCGTTTGAGGTTGCGAGCAGGGACAGTGTGCCGATTACGGAAATTTCCGATATGCCGGAAGGCGTGTTTCAAGAGAAGCTGGCAGCCGCGGACGTGGTTGTCGATGCCCTGCTCGGAACCGGCGTAACAGGCGCACCCAGAGCGCCGTTTTCTGAGGTGATTCGCGCGGTCAATCAGGCAAAACGGCCTGTGCTGGCCGTCGATCTGCCGTCCGGGCTTGATGCCACAACCGGTGCCGCTGAGGGTGAGGTGCTGCAGGCGGAGCTGACCGTTACCTTCATCGGAGTCAAAATCGGGTTGTATACCGGAGCTGGCCCTGCGGTGTGTGGCCAGGTGGTGTTTGAGCCTCTGGCGACACAAGAGCAAATAAGTGGTTGCTCAGAACAGCCGGTTGCGCGTCTTGCTCGATGGCGGGACTGCCAGGCCGGTTTTCCACAGCGGCCGCTCAATGCTCACAAAGGGCATTTCGGCCATGTGCTGATCGTTGCAGGTGAGTCAGGCTTCGGGGGTGCCGGCATCATGGCGGCAGAGGCCGCTTCGCGTGCAGGTGCGGGGCTGGTTTCTCTGGCCACCCGGCCGGAGCATGTGACCGCTGCGCTGGTGCGTTGTCCGAGCGTGATGGTGCGCGGTGTTGTGCACGGCTCAGAGCTGGTGGCCTTGATTGAAAAGGCCGATGTGGTTGTGTGCGGGCCGGGTATTGGGAAGTCGGCGTGGGGCCAGCAAATGTTGCAGCAGGTGCTGGATAGCGGCAAACCCCGGGTGCTGGATGCCGATGCACTTAATTTAATGGCGACCCGGGCAGCGATTCCCAGCAATCAGCACGTTTTGACACCGCATCCGGGAGAAGCTGCTCGTATGCTCGGTTGCAGTGTGGCAGAGATTGAGGCGGACCGGTTGGCGGCGGCGCAAAAGATTCAGAAGATTTGGGGTGGTGTGGTATTGCTCAAGGGTGCAGGCACCGTTATCGCCACGAACGCCAATAGGCCCGTTGTGATTGCCGGCGGTAATCCGGGGATGGCCACCGGGGGCATGGGTGATGTTCTGTCGGGCATGCTGGGCGCTTTTATCGGCCAGTTATTAGACGACATTGAGTTTGCCAGCATAGCGGCGGCTTCGGCGCATTTGGCCGCAGGGGACAGGGCGGCCGAGCGCTTGGGTTACATGGGGTTGCTGCCCACCGACATCATCCAAGATTTACCATTTGTATTGAAACAGACCGACGTGATTGGCGTCAGAGACCACCGGGAGGACAAATGAGCATTATAGGTAATGAACGCCGGTTGTTTCTGCAAGGCGAAGTGGAAACCGAGCATCTGGGCGGTGAGTTGGCGCGGCTGGCAAAACGTTCGGAACGGAGTCTTACGGTGTTTCTGGAAGGCGATTTGGGGATGGGGAAAACCACTCTCAGTCGCGGCGTTATGCGTGGATTAGGCCATGAGGGCGCGGTGAAAAGCCCGACCTATACGCTGGTAGAGCCCTACGAACACTTAACACCGCCGGTATACCACTTTGATCTGTACCGGCTGGGTGACCCGGAAGAGCTTGAATATATGGGGATCCGCGATTATTTCGCCGCCAATAATTTGTGCCTGATCGAATGGCCTGAGCGGGGCGAGGGTGTATTGCCCGAGCCGGATGTCGAAATTCAGCTGGAACGCCAAGGCGACGGGCGCACCGCGATTCTGAGGGCCCGTTCCGAATTTGGCGCCTCGTTGTTGAATCAAATCGAATTGATAGGGCCGGATTCATGAAATTCGCACTGTGCATACTGCTGGCGCTCGCGGCAAGCGCTGTTCACGCCGCCACCAAGGTTGAGGGCGTGCGCATATGGCCTGCGCCGGACCATACCCGTTTGGTGCTGGATACCGCCGGGAAAGTGGAACACAACATGTTTTCCCTCTCCGGACCGTCCCGACTGGTGATTGATCTGAAAAACACCACCAAGCTTGCCGATTTCAGCAAGGTAGATCTGTCCGGCAGCCCCATCAAGCGAATCCGCAGCGCGCCCCGTAACGGCACGGACCTTCGCGTTGTTCTGGATCTGAAAACCGACATCAAGCCTCGCAGTTTTGTGCTAGAGCCAAATCAGCAATACGGCCATCGTTTGGTGGTGGACTTGATTGATGAATCGGGAACGCGATTGGATAAGGCGGCCAGCCCAACCGTGACGCAGAGTTCCGCCGGAAAGCGCGACATTATCGTAGTGATTGATGCCGGCCACGGCGGCGAAGACCCCGGCGCCATCGGGCCGCGCGGAACCCGTGAAAAAGACGTGGTGCTGAAAATGGCGAAAACCCTGGCGGAGCTGGTCAACAAGCAGCCCGGCTTCAAGGCAAAGCTCACTCGCACCGGGGATTACTACATCGGTTTGAGAAACCGAACTATTTTGGCGCGAAAACACAACGCCGATTTGTTTGTCTCGGTCCATGCCGATGCCTTCCGCACACCGCAACCGAGTGGCGCTTCAGTCTTTGCTTTGTCACAGCGCGGAGCAACCAGTGAAACGGCCCGCTGGCTGGCCCAGAGCGAAAATCGTTCGGATTTGATCGGTGGCGCTGGCGCACTGTCGTTGGACGGCAGAGATGAAATGTTGGCCGGTGTGTTGCTCGATTTGTCGATGACGGCGAGTATCAATGCCAGTCTGGGCGTGGGCAGTTCGGTCTTGGGTCAGCTGGGTACGGTCGCCAAGCTGCACAAACCCGGCGTAGAACAGGCGGCGTTCGCGGTGCTTAAATCGCCCGACATTCCCTCGATTCTGGTGGAGGCGGGGTTCATTTCCAACCCGAAAGAAGAGAAAAACCTGTCCGCGCAGTGGTACCGGGAAAAGCTGGCGAAAGCAATGATGGAGGGGATCCACGATTACTTCCGTCGCAGCCCGCCCCCGGGAACCTTGCTGGCGTGGCAAAAAGAGAACCGCAAAGGCAACGGCCGGGTTGGGCAATACCGAATTCAGCGAGGCGATACGCTATCTGGGGTGGCGCGTGAGAATCAGACCACTGTCAGTGAGCTGATGCGCTTTAACGGGATGAACGACGATCGTGTTATGGTAGGGCAAACCATACGTATCCCCTCATCCTGATCAAGAGGTAGTTCCCGGCTATGCCCCACATTCAATTGCTCTCGCCCCGGCTTGCCAACCAGATAGCCGCCGGTGAAGTGGTGGAGCGTCCCGCGTCTGTTGTAAAAGAACTGGTCGAAAACGCCCTGGATGCCGGCGCCAGCCGGGTGGATATTGAGCTGGAGCAAGGTGGTGTAAAGCTGATCCGGGTTCGGGATGACGGTTTCGGAATCGCAGAATCGGATCTGCCGCTGGCTCTGAGCCGGCATGCCACCAGCAAAATCCTGACTTTGGATGATCTCGAGGCCGTTGGCACGCTCGGCTTCCGTGGCGAAGCACTGGCCAGTATCAGCTCGGTATCTCGTCTCTCGTTGACTTCCCGCACGGCGGATCAGGAAGCGGCTGCCCGGGTGGAAGTGGAAGGGCGCGACATGGACGCGAAAATTTCGCCGGCCGCGCACCCTGTTGGCACCACCGTTGAAGTGCGTGATCTGTTCTTCAACACCCCCGCGCGCCGTAAATTTCTGCGTACCGAAAAAACCGAATTCAATCATGTTGATGAATCCATTCGCAGGCAAGCGCTCAGCCGTTTTGATGCGGGATTTACTCTGCGCCACAACCAACGTGTGATTCAAAGCTTGCGACCGGCTGAATCGGACATTGATAAAGAACGCCGGATCAGCTCGCTCTGTGGCCAGCAATTCATTGATAACGCAGTGGTTATCGAAGCAGAAGCCAGTGGCCTTCGGTTGTGGGGCTGGGTGGCGCTGCCGACCTTTTCTCGCAGCCAGGCGGACCTGCAGTATTTCTTCGTCAATGGCCGGGTGATTCGGGACAAATTGGTGGCGCATGCGGTGCGTCAGGCCTATCGCGACGTGCTCTACAACAACCGCCATCCGGCGTTTGTGCTGTATCTCGAGGTGGATCCCGCCACCGTGGATGTAAACGTTCACCCAACCAAGCACGAAGTGCGTTTCCGTGATGGCCGACTGGTGCACGATTTCATTTTCCGCACCTTACACCGAGCGCTGGCTGACGTGCGCCCGGCGGACCATTTCAGAGGTGCCGAAGCGCAGGCGTTGAGCCGTGAACCCGAGGCTCCGCAATCAGGTGCCAGCCCGGAAGCTTTTCCCCTCTCTCAGGGGGCCACGCCTTCGCAGGTACCTTCGTACAACGCGGGTTACAGCAATGCGCAGCCCACCCAGCCACAGCAGGACTGGAAGGCCAGCGATCAAATGGCTTTCTATAACTCGCTCAACGCCGGTGGTGGCGTCACCAACGAGACTCGCCCCGACCCGTTTGAGTCGCAGCCGGTGCCTACCCCGCCTCAGGATGGCGAAGACGAGCCGCCGCTGGGTTATGCTATTGCCCAATTGCATGGCATTTACATTCTGGCTCAGAGCCGTACCGGCATGATTGTGGTGGATATGCACGCGGCACACGAGCGCATTACCTACGAGCGCATGAAGCGGGCGTTGGTCGAACAGGATCTGAAGAGTCAGCCGTTGTTGGTGCCGGTATCCTTGTCGGTCAGCCAGAAAGAAGCCGCGCTCGCGGAAAGTCACGGCGACGAGTTGCAGCAGCTTGGCCTGCAAATCGAGCGGATTGGTCCAGAGACCCTGGCGGTTCGTCAGATCCCAGCGTTGTTACGGGGGGCGGACACGGAACAGCTGGTACGGGATGTTCTGGCTGATTTGATCCAGAACGGCCAAAGCGACCGGGTGGAAGCGGTGACCCATGAGCTGCTTGGCACCATGGCCTGTCACGGTTCGGTGCGCGCCAATCGGCAGTTGACCATCCCGGAAATGAATTCGCTGTTGAGGGATATGGAAGCTACCGAACGCAGCGGTCAGTGTAACCACGGGCGCCCGACCTGGACGCTGATGACCTTGTCCGAGCTGGACAAATTGTTCCTGAGGGGGCGCTAAGCATCATGGCAAGCGAGCAACAGCCAGTGTTTCCGCCCGCTATCTTTCTGATGGGGCCGACGGCATCGGGTAAAACCGATATGGCCATGGCGCTGTGTGAGCATTTACCGTGCGAGATCATCAGCGTTGATTCCGCCATGATCTACCGCGGCATGGACATCGGCACAGCCAAGCCAACCCCTGACGAATTGGCGAAGGCACCGCACCGGCTGATCGACATTTGCGATCCGGCGGACAGCTATTCAGCCGCAGACTTTGTGCGAGACGCTTTGGCGGAAATGACTGAGATTACCGAGCGCGGGCGGATTCCGCTGCTGGTCGGTGGCACCATGATGTATTTCAAAGCGCTGTTAAACGGCATGTCGAACCTGCCATCCGCAGATCCGGAGCTGAGGGCCCAGATTGAAAAAGACGCCGAGGCGCAGGGCTGGCCGGCCCTGTACGACGAGCTGTTAGCCAAAGATCCGGTGGCCGCCGAGATTATTCACCCCAATAATCGTCAGCGCCTGATGCGGGCGATCGAAGTTATTCGGTTAACCGGCAAGCCGATTTCAGCGTATTGGCAGGCCACATCGGACACCTCGGAAGCGCAAAAGTCGCCGGATATTAAGGATTACACCTATTTCACCAAGTGGCAGGCAGACGAGAGTGCCGACCTGCCGTATACTGTTTTCCAGTTTGCGCTGGCTCCGGCAGACCGCAAGATCCTTCATGAGAGGATACGCGCACGTTTTCTGGCAATGCAAGACGCAGGGTTTCTGGACGAAGTCCGGCAGTTGATGAGTCGGGATGACCTCAACCCTGATCTGCCTTCCATGCGTTGTGTGGGGTACCGCCAGGCCTGGGAATACCTGTCTGGTGAATGCGACCATGAAACCTATTTGAACAAGGGCATGGCGGCAACTCGCCAATTGGCGAAACGCCAGCTTACCTGGTTACGAAAATGGCCCGATGTACAGTGGCTGGACAGTAATAACTTACAAATGGTGCTGGAAACCTTGAAAAAATCAGGTCTACACACCACATTTAACTCTGCAAATTGACGATCTGCACCTACCTCTAACAGGAGAATACTCATGTCAAAAGGGCATTCCTTACAAGACCCTTACCTCAATGCATTGCGCAAGGAACGCATTCCCGTTTCTATCTTTTTGGTTAACGGCATCAAGCTTCAGGGCCAGATCGAGTCTTTCGATCAGTTCGTAATCTTGTTGAAGAACACTGTCAGCCAGATGGTGTACAAGCATGCTATTTCCACGGTTGTCCCTGCTCGCAATGTTCGTTTGCCGCAGGCGAATCCCGGAGAGGAAGAAGCTGAAGGTTAAATTCCGGTGTTTCCGGTTCTGACACCCGCGGTGCAGGGCAGCCTTTGAGCTGAGCTGGCCGCGGGTGTTTGTTTTTATGGAGTTGATTATATTTTGTTTGAACGTCCTGACGTTGGAGAACGGGCGGTTCTCGTACACATCGAATTCACTGCCCATGACGGTTCTGAAGATCCGGGTGAGTTCCACGAGCTGGTAACCTCGGCGGGTGTTGAACCGGTCGATATGGTGACCGGAACCCGTAAACAGCCCAGTCCCAGACTGTTTGTCGGCGAAGGCAAGCTTGAAGAGATCCGCGATGCGATCGCCGCCAATGAAGCCGATGTGGTGTTGTTTAATCACGCGTTGAGCCCGAGCCAGGAACGCAACATCGAACGTGAACTCAAGTGTCGCGTATTAGACCGGACGGGCGTCATTCTCGATATCTTTGCCCAGCGCGCTCGAACCCATGAGGGTAAGTTGCAGGTTGAGCTGGCGCAGCTTGAGCATATGTCCACTCGCTTGATTCGTGGCTGGACCCACCTTGAACGGCAAAAAGGGGGGATCGGGTTGCGTGGGCCGGGGGAGACCCAGCTGGAAACGGACCGGCGCTTGCTGCGCGAGCGTATCAAGTCGATTCACAAACGGCTGGAAAAGGTCCGCAAACAACGGGATCAGGGCCGCCGTGCCCGTAAGCGTGCCGATGTGCCAACCCTGTCACTGGTAGGCTACACCAACGCCGGTAAATCGACTTTGTTCAATCAGGTCACAACCTCGACGGTTTACGCGGCGGATCAATTGTTCGCGACCCTCGACCCGACGTTGCGCAAGCTGGAACTTCCGGACATCGGCTCGGTCGTAGTGGCGGATACCGTAGGGTTCATTCGGCATCTGCCGCACAAACTGGTGGAAGCCTTTCGTGCGACTCTGGAAGAAACCCGGCAGGCGTCGCTGCTGCTGCACATCATTGATTGTCATGATGAGCGCCGTGATGAAAACATCGAGCAAGTTGAAAACGTGCTGCTGGAAATCGGTGCCGATGAAGTGCCACAGTTGCAGGTTTTCAACAAGATAGACCTGCTGGATGAGTTTGCTCCGCGAATCGATCGAAACGAGGACGGCATTCCCGTGAGAGTGTGGGTGTCTGCGATGACCGGTGCAGGCATGGACTTGCTCTTTGATGCCGTTGTCGAGCGTCTTGCAGAAGATGTGGTGCATCACTTTGTTTTATTGGGGCCGACGGATGGTAAGCTTCGTGCGTTGTTGCATGAGGCCGGTTCTGTGCTGAGTGAAGAGCACCGGGAAAGTGGTGATACCGTAGTAGAAGTGCGGTTGCAGAACCGCGATTGGATGCAGCTGCTCAGTCGGGCAGGTGTGAGCCAGGACGAGGTTCGGCTGGAAGATAGAGCACTGTGAATCGGGCCGCCTATTGCCGGGGGCTTGATAAATCCCTAGTATTTGCAGCCATTCGAATAAACACGAACGGAGAGTATTATGGCCTGGAATGAACCGGGTGGTAACCGTAACGACAACGATCCCTGGGGAACCGGTGGTCGTCGCGGCAATGATCAGGGGCCACCAGATCTGGACGAGGCTCTGAAGAAAGGTCTCGATAAACTGAATCGTATGCTGGGAGGCAAAGGCGGCTCAGGCAATAACGGCAGCTCGGGCTCTGGTAGCAACAGCAGTGGTTTTGGGGCCATTTTGGCGATTGCCGCTATACTGGCGTTCGGTTATGTCCTGTATCAGTCGTTCTACACGGTAGACGAACAGGAACGAGCGGTTGTGCTGCGTTTCGGTGAGTACAGTCGGACCGAAAACCCCGGCCTGCGTTTCAAGGTGCCGTTGATTGATTCGGCAACCAAAGTCCGTGTCACCAACGTTCGCTCCGCTCGTTCCAGTGGTCAGATGCTGACTCAGGACGAAAACCTGGTAACCGTGGACCTGCAGGTTCAGTACCGGGTGGGAGATGCCAAGGCATACGTTCTGAATGTCCGTGATTCGAACCAGGCACTGGCTTTTGCGACCGACAGCGCCCTGCGCCATGAAG
Source organism: Marinobacter sp. MDS2 (assembly GCF_030718085.1). Lineage (NCBI taxonomy): Bacteria > Pseudomonadati > Pseudomonadota > Gammaproteobacteria > Pseudomonadales > Marinobacteraceae > Marinobacter > Marinobacter sp. MDS2. The sequence goes on along the minus strand of NZ_JAVAJF010000001.1, from coordinate 915,676 downwards.
TGGGCAGTTCGTCACTCGACGACGTATTGACTGAAGGGCGTGCGGAATTGGCTGTTCGCGTTGAACAGCGCCTGCAAAGCTTCCTGAAGGAATACGGCACCGGTCTGGAAATCGTTCGGGTGAACGTTGAAAGCACACAGCCCCCTGCGGCCGTGCAAGATGCTTTCCGCGAGGTTCAGCGGGCTCGTGAAGACGAGCAGCGCGCGAAAGAAGAAGCCGAAACCTACCGTAACAAGATCGTTCCGGAAGCTCGGGGTCAGGCTCAGCGTATGATTGAAGAAGCCAATGCTTACAAAGCGGAAGTGATTGAGCGGGCTCGCGGTGAAACCGCACGTTTCAATCAGCTGCTGGCGGTTTACGAGCAGGCTCCGGTGGTCACCCGTGAGCGTATGTATATTCAAACCCTGGAGCAGGTTCTGGGCAACAGCAGCAAGATCTTTGTTGATACCGAAAGCAGCGGCAACATGATGTACCTGCCTTTGGACAAGCTGACTCAGGGTCAGATGTCGGGCTCAGGATCGCGTTCTTCGCGCTCAGGTAATCAGCAAGTCGACGTACAGGCGCTGACCGATCAGGTTCTGCAAGAGTTGCGCGCCCGTCAGGACGTAAACACCCGGAGGAGTAGATAAGTTATGGGACCTAAAGGTGTATTGGGCCTTGCAGGCACTCTTATCGTCGTCCTGCTCGTGCTGTCTAGCGTATTCATCATTCCTGAGACACATCGTGGTGTGAAACTCCGTTTTGGTGAGTTGGTGCAAACGGATATCCAGGCGGGTATTCATTTCAAAGTGCCGGTGATTGATCAGATCCGGGAGTTTGATATCCGGGTTCTGACCATGGACCTGCCGTCACGTCAGTACCTCACCATCGAGAAAAAACCGCTGGATGTAGACTCCTACGTGGCGTGGAAGATCCGTGACGTAGACCAGTTCTACCGGGCGACCGGTGGCGATGAACGCCGGGCGGAAACACTGATTCTGTCTCGTGTTGATAACGGTTTGCGTGACGAATTCGGTGTGCGCACCATGCACGAAGTGGTGTCTGGTCAACGTGATGAGCTGATGCATGCATTGCGGGATCGTGCTAACGAAACCGCGGTGAAAGAATTCGGTATCGAAATTCTCGATATCCGGGTTAAAGCCATCGAATTCCCGGGTGCGGTCAGCGAAAACGTTTATCGCCGGATGGCGACCGAGCGTCACAAGCTGGCTCAGGAATTCCGTTCCCGCGGGTTGGAATTGGCGGAAGGTATCCGCGCGGATGCGGATCGTCAGCAGACGGTAACTCTGGCGAATGCCTTCGCTGAAGCGGAAACAACTCGAGGTGAAGGCGACGGTGAAGCCGCTCGGATTTATGCCGAAGCTTATGGCAGCAATGAAGAGTTTTACAGCTTTTACCGTAGCTTGCAGGCTTACGAGAAAACTTTTGCCGGCAAGGATGACATCATGGTCATCGACTCCGACAGTGCTTTCATGAAGTTCCTGAAAGACCCGGCCGGCGCCAACTAAAACCGTTGGCGCAAAAGGAAAACCGGAATACGTAGGTATTCCGGTTTTTTTGTGTCTGCCAAGGGTGTAGAATCCTTCCGGTTTTGTTTGGGCATTTCTTCGCCCGGGCATCCTGAACCCTGAGTCATTCCCCCGGCACCTGAGCCGGTGACGGAAAAACGGACAACAGAATCTCATGACAGTATCTGATCGCTGGTTACTGCCAGATGGAGTTGAAGACATTCTTCCTCCGCTGGCCGGACGGATCGAGTCCCTGCGCCGGGATGTAATGGACACCTGCCAACGCTGGGGTTACCAATTGGTTATCCCTCCCCTGATCGAGTACCTGGAGTCCCTGTTTACAGGAACCGGGCACGACCTCGAGTTGCAGACGTTCAAGCTGACCGATCAACTCACCGGCCGTATGATGGGTGTGCGCGCAGATATGACGCCGCAAGCCGCCCGGATTGATGCCCATACGCTAGGCCAGGAAGGTATTACCCGCCTTTGCTACGCCGGTCATGTACTGCATACCCGCCCGCGCCACATGCTGACCGGGCGAACGCCGATTCAGGCAGGCTGTGAGTTGTTTGGCAGTACCTCGGAAGCGGCGGATCTGGAAATTATCACCCTGATGCTGGAAACCCTCCGGGTAGCCGGTTTGCCGCGGGTACATCTGGATCTGGCTCACGTTTCGATCTATGAAAGTCTGATTGCCAGTTCCGGGTTTGATAAAGACACCGAGGCTGCGGTTTTTGATGCAATGGCCCGAAAATCCGTGCCGGAACTCGACCGCTTGCTGGGTGACTGTGAACCCGGCTCGGCGGGCGCGCGATTGCGCGAGCTTGCCCGGGTAAGCGGTGGCGTGGAAGCGCTGGATCAGGCCCGCTCGATTTTGGGCGGCGCGTCCGAGGCACTTGATGCGGCTTTGAACAAGCTGACTCGTGTGGTGGAAATGCTGAGCCGTGATTTCCCGGAAGTCAGCCTGGGCTTCGATTTTTGTGAACTGCGTGGTTACAACTACCACACCGGTCTGGTGTTTGCCGCCTATGTTCCCGGTCACGGCGATTCGGTTGCCAAAGGTGGCCGTTACGATGCCATTGGCAGCGATTTCGGCCGTGCCCGGCCTGCTACCGGGTTTAGTCTGGATATTCGTGCGTTGGTGGCTCTGGGTGAGCGTGTGCATCATCGCTCGGGTGCTATCTGGGCGCCGGCTGTTGAAGATTCCGCGCTTGAAGGTGTGATTTCTGGCCTGCGAATGACCGAGACAGTGATCAGGCAATTGCCGGGTGACGAACCTGCCGATCCCGAACTGCAAGGTTGTGATCGTCAGCTGGTGAAGAAAGACGGGCAATGGGTTGTGGAGATGCTGGGCTGATTATAGCGCCGGTATTTATCGAATATTCCTGAGTAAATGTGCAAGGCGCGTTCCTTCGGGCCGCCTGATGTGAGAGAGAATCATGGGTAAAAATGTTGTTGTGCTGGGTACCCAGTGGGGTGATGAAGGGAAAGGCAAGATCGTCGACCTTCTGACAGAAAAAGTGGCAGCAGTGGTGCGCTTTCAGGGCGGTCACAATGCCGGCCACACACTGGTCATCGAGGGCAAGAAGACGGCCTTGCACCTGATCCCTTCCGGTATTCTGCGGAAGAATGTCCACTGCCTGATCGGTAACGGCGTTGTGCTGTCACCGGAAGCGCTGCTCAAAGAAGTGCGTGAACTCGAAGCCAACGGCGTTGAAGTTCGTGAGCGCCTGAAGATCAGCCTGGCGTGTCCGATCATCTTGCGTACCCACGTTCGCATTGACCAAGCGCGTGAGCGGGCGAAGGGCGAAGACAAAATCGGTACCACTGGCCGTGGTATCGGGCCTGCCTACGAAGATAAAGTCTCCCGCCGTGGCGTTCGTGTGGGTGACCTGCACAATATGGAAGACTTCGAAGTTAAGCTTCGTGAGATCATGTCTTACCACAACTTTGTGCTGACCGAATACTTCAAGGAAGAAGCCGAAGACATCGATGCTGCTTTGGCTGAACTCAAGCAGATGGCGGAAGAAATTCTGCCAATGGCGGCTGACGTAACCGACATCCTGCACGACCACCGCAAGCGCGGCGAGCACATTCTGTTCGAAGGCGCTCAGGGTTCTTTGCTGGATATCGATCTCGGTACATACCCGTACGTTACCTCGTCTAACACCACCGCGGGTGGCACGGCGACCGGTTCCGGGTTTGGTCCTCTCTACCTGGACTACGTATTGGGTATTACCAAGGCGTACACCACCCGTGTCGGTTCAGGCCCGTTCCCGACGGAACTGTTTTGCGACATGGGTGAACATCTGGCGGTCAAAGGTAACGAAGTTGGCACCACGACTGGCCGGTCCCGTCGTTGTGGCTGGTTCGATGCCGTGGCTTTGCGTCACGCCATTCAGATCAACAGTGTATCGGGCATCTGCCTGACCAAACTGGACGTTCTGGACGGATTGGAAACCGTAAAGGTGTGTGTCGGCTACAAGACCCCGGACGGCGAAATTACCCGTCCGCCGATTGGCTGTGACACCTTCAAGGACATTGAGCCGATCTTCGAAGAGCTGCCGGGCTGGAGCGAAAGCACCTTTGGCCTGACCAGCGTCGAGGAGCTGCCGGAGAACGCGAAAGCCTATATCCGTTTCCTGGAAGAGCAGATCGAAGCGCCGATCGACATCATCTCTACCGGCCCGGACCGCGTAGAAACGATCACTCTGAGGCACCCGTTCGGGGAGTAAGTTTCAGAGTCAAAAAAACCGCCTTTAGCGTGAGCTTCAGGCGGTTTTTTTATGCCTCGAATGCTCGATCAGGGTTTCTCGGCAATGAGCGTTGCCCGTTTCGGGCCCGGGTAGCCTTCGATGGTTTTCGTGGGATCGTTCGGGTCGAGGAAGTCCGCCAGTGAGTTAAACCGCATCCAGTCGGTTTGTCGTTGCTCTTCGGTGGTGGTGTCGCTGACATCCACCACGCGGGCATTGCGGAAGCCTGCGCGTTCAAGCCACCGAATCAAGGTCGGGCAACTGGGCAGGAACCAGACGTTACGCATCTGCCCGTAACGATCCTCCGGCATCAGGCTGAAACCTTCCGGGCCATCCACAACCAGCGTTTCCAGAACCAGCTCGCCGCCACGGCGCAAGGTGCCTTTCAGATCCAGTAGATGGTCAATGGGGGAGCGCCGGTGGTAGAGCACACCCATGGAGAAGGTGGTGTCGAAGTGCTCGAGGTTGGCCGGCAGATCTTCCATGCGAATTGGCAGGAGGTCTACGGGAACGTCCCCGAGGTAGCCTTTGACCGCCAGAAACTGGAACATGAACAGCAGCCCGGGGTCGATGCCCACGACTTGCCGTGCTCCGGCGCCGGCCATGCGCCAACAGTGATAACCGGAGCCACAACCCACATCGAGAATGGTGCGTCCTTGCAAATCCGCAAGGTGGGGTGAAACCCGCTCCCATTTCCAGTCTGAACGCCATTCGGTGTCCACGTGGGTGCCGAAAAAATTGAAAGGACCTTTCCGCCAGGGCATTAAGCCGCGTAAACCCAGCTCGAGATTTTGTGCATCCTGTTCGCTTAATGGTTGCTCTGAGGTTACGCTCACGGCTGACGAATTCAGGTCCACTTTAGCCGGGATATCTGACGGCAGAGATTGTAGAGCAGCGTGCCAGCGCGCCATATCGCCGTGTGGATTGTCTTCGAAACGGCGAATCAACTGGGCCTTCAGAACCTCGGCCCAGGCTGCCTGATCACTGTTGTTGAGAGAGTCGATAAAAGGCGAGAAATGTTCGCGCCAGTCGAAAGCAGACATAGGATTCGTGGTATCCGGTGATTAAGGGTTCTTGATGGCCAGCATGGAAACAAAATTGAAGCACTGATACCACACCAGCACTTCGTCAAACCCGGTATCCAGAAGCCGTTGCTTGTGGGTATTCAGGGTTTCCGGAATCATGATGTTTTCTATGGCAGCGCGTTTTTGGCTGATCTCCAGGTCGGAGTAGCCGTTGGCGCGTTTAAACTCATGATGTAGCTGGGTCTGGGTGTTCTGTTCCGAATCGGATTCGAAACGGATCTTTTCGGATAGAATCAGTACGCCGCCGGGGAGCGTGGCATCGGCAATTCGAGCCAGCAGGTCTTTGCGCTTTTCTGGCGGGACGAACTGAAGCGTGAAATTCAGCGTGGTTACCGATGCCCGGCTCAGTTCTGTGGTCAGGATGTCTTCGCAGCGGAGGGTGACCGGCAGCTCATGGTCGTCGAGCGCGACATAGTGTTCGCAGCGTTCGATCATGGCACTGGAGTTGTCCACCCCCACCAATGTGCAGTCGGTGTGGGGGATCCCGTGCCGCATCGCCAGGGTAGAAGCGCCCAGTGAACAGCCCAGGTCGTAGCAGTGAGAGCCGGGCTGAACGTATTGTTCGGTAATCACTTCAATCATCGGAATGATCGTGGTGTAACCGGGTACCGAGCGGCGAATCATGTCCGGGAAGACACGGGCCACTGAGGCATCAAAGCGAAAATCTTCAGGGTTGCGCTCAGTGGCGAACAACCGGTCGGTCATCTGCGGTGCGGGGCTCGGTTTTTTACTGCTCATTACTGTCTCCGACTTTCGGTTTTGCCGGATCCCGGTCGGTTGGTGACGGGCGGGTGCATCGTACGCCACGATTCTTGTAGTCCACCAGAATGCCCCGGAAGGTCGGATCTACATCGGCGGCAATGGCGAGGTAACCGTTCTCACAGACTGCGTGCAGCCCTGAGGGCTTGCGGGACATGCGGAACTCTTCGCCAGGTGCCAAATGGATTGCTTGAAAGTCGCCGACCGGCACATGATCTTTGTTGTCTGAGTGCTTGATGCGACCGCCGGCTTCCAGGGCCGCCACGGTGCCGATGACGGCAATTACCGCGGTCACAATAAGGGCGCGTGCCGAATAGCGGTTTTCACTTTCGCTCATGGTTACCTCATGTCAGGGTTCAGAATTGGCCCGGGAGTGTAAGAGCTGGCTCTTGCAGGGCAGAAAGTTGTTCGCGCAGGGAAAGAATTTGGTCAGACCAGTAGCGCGGCTGAGCAAACCACGGGAAAAACCGCGGGAAGGCTGGATCTTGCCAGCGTCGTGCCAGCCAGGCGCAGTGTGCAATCTGGCGATAGCAGCGCAGCGGCTCGATCAGGTGCCGCTCGCGACGGTCAAAGTCCCGAAAGGTTTCGTAGCCTTCGAGTAGCTCGCCCAGCTGGCTGCCGCGCTCATTAGTTTCGCCGTTCAACAACAGCCACATATCTTGCACGGCGGGGCCGGTGCGGCAATCGTCAAGATCGACAAACAGCATGGCTTCGTCGCGGCAAAGAATGTTGCCCGCGTGACAATCGCCGTGGATCCGGAGGGTGTTTACGTCTCCGGCATCTTCCATTCGTTGCTTGCAGCCCTCGATCAAATCCGGAATCAGGCTATCCCAGGCGGGTCGAAGGTCATCGGGTATCCAGCCACCGTTAACGAGCAATGCGTTGTGCTCTTCCAGCCCCTGAATCAGATCAAACCCCGGACGGTGCTGGAAGGCTTTAGTGGCGCCCAGATTGTGAATCTGGCCTAACCACTGACCGAGACGGTAAAGCGTATCGGTTACGCTGGTGTCGGGCGCCTGGCCGCCTTGTTGAGGAAAGACGGCAAACCGGAACTCGCCATGGTGGCCCAGGGTGTTGCCGTTGTTCAGGGCCAATGGTGCGACCACAGGAATGCCTGCCGCTTGCAGGTCCAGGGTGAATTCGTGCTCTTCACGGATACCGGCATCAGACCAGCGGTCGGGGCGGTAAAATTTGGCGATGACGGGCGCGCCTTCGTCCAGGCCAACCTGATACACCCGGTTTTCATAACTGTTCAGCGCAAAGAGGCGCCCGCTGACCGCGAATCCGGCGTCCTCCATGGCGTCCAGAATGGTTTCCGGCGTCAGGGTGTCGTACGGATGGGGGGAAGCGATGATGTCAGAAGGCTCGTGTTGCATAGTGATCAGAAGGCCGATTTTTTTTGAGATTTCATGAGTTGCAGGTGATACCAGTTTTCATCCAGTTCCCAGCGCACGCGGTTAATGCTCGGAGACGCCAGAACAATGTCGCCAGCTCGCGCTTGCACCTGCGCCAGCTCCCGTTCCGCTTTTTGCCAGTCGCGATGGGTGTCGGCCAGATGCGTCATCCCCGGGAACACCACCGATAACGCCTGTTGCGTTGAAAGGGTATGGGACCGTAGCGAGCTGATGGTGGCTGTGTCACCTTCTACCCTCAAAACCCGGTGTTGATAGGGATAGCTGGACACCAGTTTGTCGGCTTTCAGTTGGTCGTTCAGGCTCGTCACCTCCAAGCCACGCCAGGCAATCCAGCCCACAAAGAGTGCGGCGACGATCATTACCGTAAGAAACTGCTTCTTATCGGACATTTCCCATGCTCCGAGCATCCGTTGCGCTTGAGGTAAAGTATAACGGTTCTGAAAGCTCAGGTAATGTAACGCGGGGCTATCCGGGATAATTTCAGCCAGTGGATTGAAAAGCAGGACGGAAACGTGGGTTGCGACAGTTATAAAGTGCAAACGGTGGTCATTGGAGCAGGTGTGGTGGGATTGGCCATCGCCCGTGAGCTGGCCCGCTCGGGGCGCGAGGTATTAGTGCTCGAAGCAGGGCCCCGGTTTGGCGAGGGTATTTCTTCCCGTAACAGCGAAGTGATCCATGCCGGTATCTACTATCCGACCGATTCCTTGAAAGCGGCGTTTTGCGTGCGAGGTCGGGAGTTGCTCTACGACTATTGCGCCAGCCACAAGATCGGGCACCGTAAGTGCGGGAAATGGATTGTGGCGACCGACGATCGCCAAGTCGCGAGGCTTGATGCCATTTCCCGGCAGGCAGAAGCGAATGGTGTGCATCTGCAGCAGGTCGAAGGCGATGTTGTAAATGCGCAGTGCCCGGACGTGCGGGTCGTTGGCGGCTTGTGGTCAGCGCAGACCGGTATCATTGATACCCACGGTTTGATGCTGTCGCTGCTGGGCGAGTTGCAAGACGCTGGCGGGCAGTTGGTGTTGAACAGCCCGGTGTTGTCTGCTGAAAGTTCAGGCAACGGCCATCATCTAAAGATAGGTGGAGGCGCCCCGGTTACCGTGATGGCCGATGAGGTAGTTAACGCAGCGGGACTGGGCGCGCCGGGGCTTGCACGAGACTGGCGGGGTCTTCCCGATTCTGCCAAGCCAGAGCAATGGTTTGCCCGAGGCGTGTATTTCAGTTACAGCGGTCAACACCGGTTCAAGCAGTTGATTTATCCCTTGCCCGAGCCGGGTGGACTTGGCGTGCACCTGACATTGGATTTGGCCGGGCAAGCCCGTTTTGGGCCAGACGTTGAGTGGGTTGATGCGGAGGATTACAGCGTGGATCCCCATCGGGTTCGGGCTTTTGTTGAGGGCATTCGCCAGTGGTGGCCGTCGCTCGATGCTAACCGGCTCCAGCCCGCCTATGCCGGTATCCGGCCTAAGCTTTCGGGGCCGGATGGTGGCTCTGCTGACTTCCGTATCGACGGCCCCGGGGCGCATGGGCTGTCAGGACTGGTTCATCTCTTCGGCATCGAATCGCCAGGGTTGACTTCCTGTCTGGCGATCGCTGACTACGTCAAGCAGCAGCTAGGTTAACCGGGTGTACGAGCCAGCGCCCAGATCTGAATGTCGCGGGCCCCTGCGTCGGTTAGTGCGCCAGCAAGGGCGCGGGTGGTTGCCCCGGTTGTCACCACATCGTCTACGATGGCGATGCGCGCCGGAATAGGTCGGCAAACTTCGAATACCTCGTTCAAGTTGGTCAGGCGCGTGGCTCTGTTGAGACCCCTTTGAGCGCGCACCTGTCGCCCACGGCGAACGGTCTGGCTTCCGACCGGGATTTTGAGATGCCCGCCCAGGTATTCGGCAATATCCTGGGACTGATTGAATCCGCGCTGCCATCGACGCCGCCAGTGCATCGGGACGGGAATCAGCAGTTCCGGCCGTTCGGGAATAGGGAGGGCGCGTTCCAGATAGTCGCTGAAATCAGCCAGCAGCGGTCGTGCGAACTTGCGTTGGCCGTGATATTTGTAACGGCCGATCATTCTGTCCACCGGGAACTGGTAACGCCAGGGAATCAATGAGCGTGTGAAGGGGGGAGGTTGGGTAAGGCATTCTCCACAGCGCCTGGCGGGGCCTGAAAACGCCAAGGGCAGGGCGCATACTTCACAGTGCAGCCGGTTGTCGGGAAGGTCGGCTCGGCAGGGCGCGCACAGGCCATTGTACGCCGATGGATTCAGGCAAGTTACGCAGCGGCCAGCTGTGGTTTCTCTGTTAACCAAATGGTCGAACAAGGTTGACAGCGGTTTCAGTCTGTTTATCATCGTGGTTTATCCGTAAACCAAAGACCTTGTGAAGGTTAACAGGACTCGAACATGACTGCTACCGCCCTGCGCCACGACTGGAGCCTTCAGGAGGCTCAAGAGCTTTTTAATCTCCCGTTTAACGATCTCTTGTTCCGCGCCCAGTCGGTGCATCGGGAACACTTTGACCCGAATGAAGTGCAGGTCAGCACGCTGCTTTCGATCAAGACCGGTGCTTGCCCGGAAGATTGCAAATACTGCCCTCAGAGCGGACATTACAATACCGGCCTCGAGAAAGAAAAGCTGTTGGAAATCGAGAAGGTGGTCGCAGAAGCACGAGCGGCCAAGCAGAAAGGCGCGTCGCGGTTCTGCATGGGTGCTGCTTGGCGCAGCCCGTCAAAGAAAGATATGCCGTATGTATTGGATATGGTTCAGCAGGTGAAGTCGCTGGGCCTGGAAACCTGCATGACGCTGGGCATGCTGAAAGAGGAAGAGGCCAAGGAGTTGGCGGAAGCCGGTCTGGATTATTACAACCATAACCTGGATACCTCCGAGAAATACTACAACCACATCATTACCACCCGTACCTATCAGGATCGCCTGGATACGCTGGATAACGTGCGCAAGGCCGGCATGAAGGTCTGCTGTGGCGGTATTTTGGGCATGGGTGAAGACGAGGATGACCGTGTTGGGCTGTTGGTTCAGTTGGCGAATCTGCCGCAGCATCCTGAGAGTGTGCCGGTGAATATGCTGGTGAAGGTAAAGGGTACACCGCTGGAAGATGTGGAAGATCTCGAGCCGTTTGATTTTATCCGGATGATTGCGGTGGCGCGGATCATGATGCCAGCCTCTCATGTTCGGCTTTCGGCCGGTCGTGAGCAGATGAATGAGCAGATGCAGTCGTTGTGTTTCCTGGCGGGTGCGAATTCGATTTTCTACGGCGAGAAGTTGCTGACGACGTCTAACCCGGAGGCGGATGCGGATATGCAGTTGTTCCGTAAGCTGGGTATTCGTCCTGAGCAGCGGGAGCAGTGTGCAACCGAGGAACAGCAGGAAGAGGAGTTGGCCGAAGCGGTTGAGTATGAGGCTACGCGGCACATGTTTTATGACGCTTCTCGGGAATCTGCCTGATTTCAGGCTTTGGTGGCGTGTGAAGGTCTGGCGCTGCTTTTCGGGACACGCTACGAGCACATCCATGTGCGCTTGTTTCAGGCCGTCCTTGGCCTTCAACAGTCCCGAAAAGCAGCGCCAGACCTTCACTCCAAATCTGATCGGGGAGTCAGTTGCCAATTCTGACTCCTTTTTACCCGGATTTTCATTGCCCTGACCTTTTGGTGTGTCGTCTTTATGCGCGATTTTGCCCACGAGATTGAACAACGGAAACGCGCGGGTCTGTACCGGACCCGACGTTTGGTTTCTGGCCCGCAACAGCCGGAGTTAACCGCAGATGGTCGGGCGTTGCTGTCGTTCTGCAGCAACGATTATCTGGGCCTCGCCAATCACCCCAACAATATTGAATCGCTCAAGAACGCCTTGCCGGAGACAGGGCTGGGTGGGGCTGCGTCTCATCTTGTGTGTGGTCATCATGACGCTCATCACCGCTTGGAAGAGCGGTTGGCGGATTTTACCCGGCGCAGCAGTGCCTTGTTCTTTTCCACGGGTTATATGGCAAATGTGGGGGTGATTTCGGCGTTGGTGGGGCGGGGCGATACGGTGTTTTCGGATCGGCTGAATCACGCCTCGATCATCGATGGCTGTATTCTTAGTCGGGCTCGGGTTCGGCGTTATGCGCACGGGGATGTTGAAGCGCTGGAAGCGATGTTGGCCGACACTTCGGGCCATAAGGTGGTGGTGACCGATGGGGTGTTCAGCATGGACGGCGATGTGGCGCCGCTGAAGGCGTTGGCGCGGGTTTGTAAGGCGCACGATGCCCTGTTGGTGGTGGATGATGCTCACGGTATCGGTGTGCTGGGGCCGCAGGGCCGCGGAAGTGTGCTGGAGTCGGGTTTGTCGGAAGATGAAGTTCCGGTTTTGATTGGTACTCTCGGCAAGGCGGTGGGTACCAGTGGCGCTTTCGTGGCCGGGCCGGCGGTGTTGATGGATTATCTGGTGCAAAAAGCGCGAACGTACATTTACACCACTGCGATGCCACCGGCGATGGCGGCTGCGACCTGCGCGAGCTTGGATCTGATTGAGGTCGATGATCAGCGGCGGGCACATCTGAATGGGTTGATCGCGCGTTTCCGCGAAGGCGCGCAGGCGTTGGGTTATGAGCTGATGCCGTCTTATACGCCGATTCAGCCGATCATGATTGGCGGCAATGAGGAGGCTTTGGCGTTGAGTCAGGCCTTGGAGCAGCGGGGCGTGATGGTGACGGCTATTCGGCCGCCGACGGTGCCTGAGGGGCAGGCTCGGTTGCGGGTGACGTTGAGTGCCGCGCATACCCAAGAGCAGGTTGATCGTTTGTTGGCAGCGCTTTCGGAGTGCAGGGCGTTGCTGGGTTCAGGGGGTTCGGAGCAGGTGGCGGCTGTATGAATATGTTCAATGACCTGACCGCGGTTACCAGCGCGGATGGTGGTACCGGAACCAAGGCTTCGATTGCGTCCGGGTTTGGTGGTGCCAGCAAAACTTATGACAGTGCGTCCCGGTTGCAAAAGAGGATGGGCGACGCCATGTTGTCGCGCATCCCGGAGGCTTTTGAGCCGGAGTCGGTTCTTGATCTGGGCTGCGGCACCGGTTGGTTTACCCGAAAATTGATAGCGCGTTTTCCCCAGGCTCGCATCACCGGCGCCGATTTGTCGCCAGGCATGTTGGCGCAGGCAGAGGCGGCGACAGTGGCCGCAGGTGTTAGCTGGCTAAACGCCGATGCGGAGCAGCTTCCGCTGGCGAATGAGAGTGTTGATCTGGTTTTCAGCAACCTGATGGTGCAGTGGAGTCAGCGCCCTGAGGTCGTGCTGGCGGAGTGCCAGAGAGTGCTGCGGCCGGGCGGGTTGTTGGTGATGTCTACGCTGGTGGATGGCACGTTGCGCGAGCTCAAGCAGGCCTGGGCGAAAGCTGACCCGGGGCAGCCACATGTGAATCGGTTTGTGCCGGCAAAGCAATGGCGCAGTCTGGCGGAAGCGGTGTTGCCCGATGCACTGCTTGAATTTTCTCCCATTTGTTTGCCCTATGAGACGCCTATGGCGCTCAACCGGGAATTGAAACATTTGGGGGCTGTTTTCAAAGGCGAAGAAAGGCGCCGGACGGTGACCGCGCCCGGGCGTTTTCGGGCGATGTGCCGAGCCTATCCGGGCGCGAGGTCTGGTCAGGTTTCCGCGACTTATGAGGCCGGTTGGTTGTTTTGGCAGAAGCCCACAGCAGGATAAACACGATGGCAAAGAAAACGTACTTCGTAACGGGAACGGATACTGAGGTAGGCAAAACCGTTGTCAGTGCTTCGATTCTCGAGGCTGCCAAGGCGCAAGGTAAGCGCACGATTGCCATGAAGCCAATTGCTTCCGGTTGTGAGCACACACCGGAAGGTCTCCGCAATGAAGATGCGCTGATGCTTCAGGCCGCGATGACCGAATCCATTGCGTATGATGTGATCAATCCCATTGCTTTGGAGCCTGCGATTGCGCCTCATGTTGCGGCGATTCAGGCCGGCAAGCAGATTAGTGCCCAGCGCCTGATCGGGTTTTGCCGCGGTTTGCAGATGCAGCCTGCCGATTTGATGTTGATCGAGGGGGCTGGCGGATGGCGAGTACCGCTAAACGATCGCGAAACCTATGCATCGGTGCCGCGCGACATGGGTTTGGGGGTTATCGTAGTGGTGCCGCTTAAGCTTGGTTGCATCAATCACGCCATGCTGACAGTCGAGGCTATTCGTGCGGATGGCCTGACCGTGGCTGGGTGGATTGCAAATCATCCGCAAGCTGAGCCGATGAGTTGTGAAGAGGAAACGCTTAACTATCTGGTGACCCATCTTGAGGCGCCATGTTTGGGTATTTTACCCTATGTAGACGAAGTGCCTGTGGCGGACCTGCCAGCCGTGTTGGCTCGCTATCTGAATGTATCGCCGTTGTTTGAAAAGTGATCAGAATTGTGCGTTAATTGAGCCAATTGTCTGCCACGGGAACCTTCCTCCATGATCAATAACACACTCGGTATCGGTATTCAGGGCATCCAGGACGGCATGGTCGGGATGGAGAACGCCGCTCGGAAGATTGCTCGTGGTGGCGCGGATGGCCCGCAAGGCAGTGCCGAGGGTGCTGGCAACCTCGCGGAGCCCATGATTGAGCTCAACCTATACAAACGCAGCGTCGAGGCCTCGGCGCAAGTCGTGAAAACGGCGGATGAGACGATAGGTACCCTGCTGGATATTAAGGTCTGAGCAGCGGATATCGCCCGTGAACCTATCTCCGTCAGTATCTCCTGCTTTCCCTTCTTTGAGCGGTGTCTCAGGAGCTGGTTCTGCCGGCCCTGGGGTTACTGGCTTTTCAAGCATGCCCGGCGAAACATCCCCTGGTGGTGAAGGGGCAGCGGTGCGGGCTCCCGAGCAAGCCTCCGAGGATAAATCCGCAGGCTCATCGAGCGAAAACCCGAGGCAAGAAAAAGAGAATCCCCAAGGGCTGACTGAGTCCGAGCTGAAAGAGCTCACCGAGCTCAAAGCCCGGGATCGGGAAGTGCGTGCACACGAGGCCGCTCATCAAGCGGTGGGCGGGCAACACGCCGGCGCTATTTCCTATTCTTATGAACGTGGCCCCGATGGCGCTCAGTATGCCGTCGGCGGTGAGGTGCCCATCGATGTGTCGCCTGTCGCCGGCGACCCCCAGGCGACGATCGAAAAAATGCGCGTTGTTCGTGCTGCCGCCATGGCACCAGCTCAACCCTCGTCACAGGATCGTGCGGTGGCCGCGCAAGCGATGCAAACCATGTTGCAGGCTCAGGTGGAACTGGCCAGTGGTGACAAAGAGAGCAGCATCGACGGCGGTGCTGATGGGGCAGGGCAAGCTCGAAATGCTCAGGACACCTCGTCGCGTCAAGCCACAGAAGCCTATCAAAGTGTATCCACTCTGCAGGGTTACGGGTTTGACTCGGACACTGCCACTTCGATTTTTGTTTGACCCCTACCTCAAGATAAATCCCTGAACGCGAAAGGTATACCGGGTTCTCTGACCGGTATTTGTTACGTTTGAGAACACAAAGGTCGACAAAATTGACTCAATTCTCTTGACAATTCTGTGCTCCAAAACGTATGTTTCAAACAAGTGTTTAATTAAGGCTGTGAAGCGCGAGCTTCATGGTGTTTGAGCAAACCACGGTATAGCTGCAACAACTTCAGCTGCAACCAACATTGAGGTGGATTCAATGCCTGAGTACAAAGCGCCCCTGCGTGATATCAAATTTGTAATGAACGAGCTGCTCGACAGCGAGACCCACTACGCCAATTTGGAAGGCGCTGAAGACGCAACTCCGGATATGGTTGATGCCATCATCCAGGAAGGTGCGAAGTTTGCTGAACAGGTACTGTCTCCGCTGAACGCGGTAGGCGACCGTGAAGGTTGCACCTGGAGCGAGGACGGCGTTAAAACTCCGACTGGTTTCAAGGAAGCTTACGAAAAGTACGTTGAAGGCGGCTGGCCTTCACTGGCGGCTGACGCCAACTACGGCGGACAGGGTCTGCCGGATTCACTCGGCATCGTGATGAGCGAGCTGAACGGTACCGCTAACTGGTCTTGGGGTATGTACCCGGGCCTGAGCCACGGTGCGATCAACACCCTGGAAGCGCACGGTACTGAAGAACAGAAGCAGACCTACCTGACCAAAATGATCAGCGGCGAGTGGACCGGCACCATGTGCTTGACCGAAGCTCACTGTGGTTCTGATTTGGGTACCCTGCGTACCAAAGCAGAGCCTAACGCTGACGGTTCCTACAGCATCTCCGGCACCAAGATCTTTATCTCTGCCGGTGAGCACGACATGACCGAGAACATCGTTCACATCGTTCTGGCTCGTCTGCCGGGCGCACCTGAAGGTACCAAGGGTATCTCCCTGTTTATCGTACCTAAGTGCCTGCCTAATGAAGACGGTTCTGCCGGTGAGCGTAACGCCGTTTCCTGTGGTTCCATCGAGCACAAGATGGGTATCCACGGCAACGCGACCTGCGTGATGAACTTTGACGGTGCCAAAGGCTGGTTGATCGGACCTGAGAACAAAGGTCTGAACTGCATGTTCACCTTCATGAACACCGCCCGTATCGGTACGGCTATCCAGGGTCTGGGTGCTGCAGAGCTGGCGTTCCAGGGCTCACTGGCTTACGCCAAAGACCGTCTGGCTATGCGTTCACTGAGTGGCGCTAAGAACCCGGAAGGCATTGCTGACCCGATCATCGTTCACCCGGACGTGCGTCGCATGCTGCTGACTCAGAAAGCGGTTGCTGAAGGCGCCCGTGCCCTGATTTACCTGACTGCGCAGAAAGCGGATCTGGTGGCTCGTGGCAAAACTGACGAAGAGCGCAAAACAGCTGACGAAGCTTTGGGCTTCCTGACTCCGATCGCCAAAGCGTTCCTGACCGAAATCGGTTACGAAGCAGCGAACCTCGGTATGCAGGTATTCGGTGGCCACGGTTTCATCTCCGAGTGGGGCATGGAGCAGAACGTACGTGATGCCCGTATCGGCATGATCTACGAAGGTACTACCGGCATCCAGGCGCTGGATCTGTTGGGCCGTAAGGTTCTGATGACTCAGGGCGAGTCTCTGAAAACCTTCACCAAGCAGGTTCACGTGTTCTGCAAAGAAAATGCTGACAATGAACAGCTGAAGCAGTTCATCGAGCCGCTGGCTGCAATCAACAAAGAGTGGGGCGACCTGACCATGAAAGTGGGCATGGCCGCTATGAAGAACCGCGAAGAAGTGGGTTCTGCTTCCGTTGACTACCTGATGTACTCCGGTTACGCCGTGTTTGCGTACCTGTGGGCTCAGATGGCCAAGGTTGCTCAGGAGAAGCTGGAAGAAGGCACCACTGAAGAAGCGTTCTACACTGCCAAGCTGCAGACTGCACGCTTCTACTTCACCCGCATGCTGCCGCGTACCAAGACTCACGCTGCAACCATGCTGGCCGGTGCAGACACTCTGCTGGATATGCCGGAAGAAAACTTCGCCCTTTAAGGCTGAGGTTGCTATCTGATTGATAGTGCAAAAAAAGCCCGTTCTCTGTGAAGAGGCGGGCTTTTTTCATGAGTTTAAGGCCGGTATTAAGG
This sequence comes from Marinobacter sp. MDS2, assembly GCF_030718085.1. Classification (NCBI taxonomy): domain Bacteria; kingdom Pseudomonadati; phylum Pseudomonadota; class Gammaproteobacteria; order Pseudomonadales; family Marinobacteraceae; genus Marinobacter; species Marinobacter sp. MDS2. The sequence continues at coordinate 898,589 of NZ_JAVAJF010000001.1, read as the reverse complement.
TAGAATACTCGTCACAGAATAATAACCTTGATACGGACACATTGCCGATCGGGCGGATGCAGCTGAAGCCTTCCCAAGAGGGCCATTATTCAAGCATGCCCCCGAAGAGACTGACTGATTTTCTGGAGAGTTATACATGGCTGATTATCAAGCCCCCCTTCGTGATATGAGTTTCGTGCTGAACGAAATGTTTGATGCGCCTGCTTTGTGGGCCTCACTGCCAAGAATTGCTGAAAACGTCGATCCGGAAACGGCCGATGCTATTCTGGAAGAAGCCGGAAAAATCACCAGCGGCGTTCTTGCTCCTCTGAACCGCGAAGCCGACGAGCAAGGCTGTAAGTGGGACGAAGGTGAAGTAACCAGCCCGGAAGGCTTCAAAGAGGCTTACCAAACCATCGTAGAGGGCGGTTGGAACGGTCTGGGTGGTAACCCGGAATTCGGCGGTATGGGCATGCCCAAAACGCTGGTCGCGCAATTTGAAGAAATGATGCAGGGCGCCAACATGGCCTTCGGTCTGGCACCGATGCTGACTGCTGGTGCTTGCCTGGCGTTGAACGCCCACGGCAGCCAGGAGTTGAAAGAAAAGTACCTGCCGAACATGTACTCCGGCGTTTGGTCTGGCGCGATGGATCTGACCGAGCCGCACGCGGGTACTGATCTGGGTATCATTCGCACCAAGGCCGAGCCGAACGACGACGGCTCCTTCAACATCACCGGCACCAAGATCTTCATCACTTGGGGCGAGCACGACATGGCGGAGAACATCATCCACCTGGTGCTGGCCAAACTGCCGGATGCCCCGAAAGGTCCGAAGGGTATCTCCTTGTTCCTGGTTCCGAAGTTCATGGTCAACGACGACGGCTCCCTGGGCGAGCGCAACCAGTTCAGCTGTGGCTCCATCGAAAAGAAAATGGGCATCAAAGGTTCTGCAACCTGCGTCATGAACTTTGATGGCGCCAAAGGCTGGTTGGTCGGCGAAGAAAACAAAGGCCTGAACGCCATGTTCACCATGATGAACTACGAGCGTCTGGGTGTTGGTATCCAAGGCATTGGTGCTGCTGAAGCTTCCCTGCAAAGTGCTCGTGAATACGCCAACGAGCGTATCCAGAGCCGTGCACCGACCGGCGCCCAGCAGCCAGAAAAAGCCGCTGACCCGATTCTGGTACACCCGGACGTGCGTCGCATGCTGCTGACCATGAAGAGCTACGTTGAAGGCGGCCGTGCTTTCTCTACCTACGTGGCCAAGTGGTTGGATATCTCCAAGTACTCCGACAACGACGAGCAGCGCAAACACGCCGAAGGCATGGTTGCTTTGCTGACTCCGGTTGCCAAAGCCTTCCTGACTGACCGTGGACTGGAAGCCACCATCATCGGCCAGCAGGTCTTCGGTGGCCACGGCTTCATCCGCGAGTGGGGTCAGGAGCAGTTAGTTCGTGACTGCCGTATCACCCAGATCTACGAAGGCACCAACGGTATCCAGGCCATGGACCTGATGGGCCGTAAAGTTGTCGCGAGCCAGGGCAAACTGTTCGAACTCTTCGCAGAAGACGTCAGCGCATTCATCGAAGAAAACAGCAGTGACGAAGCCTTGCGCCCCTACCTTGAGCCGCTGGCGGCTTCACTGGAGCGACTGGCGGACACCACCGAGCACGTCATCAAGCAGGCGGGTGAAAACCCCAACGCCATCGGCGCTGCGGCAGTGGATTACCTGGACATGTTCGGGTACACCGCGCTGGCCTACATGTGGGCGAAAGCCGTTAAAGCCGCTGCACCGAAAGCAGAAGGCGACACCTCCGGTTTCTACACCGGTAAGCTGAAAACAGCACGCTTCTACTTCGAGCGTCTGCTGCCGAAAGCCGTGTCACTGGCTGAAGGTATCCGTAGTGGCAGCGATGCCATGATGGCGCTGGATGCGAACGAAATCTAAAACGATTTCGTAAGTGCAGAAAGTGAAAAAGCAGGCCCAAGTGGCCTGCTTTTTCGTGGGTACTAATAAAGAAGTTGGAGAGGATGTGCGGGATACAGCTTTCAGAAACCTTGCGGAGCCATGGATGGCGGAGCAGAGCGTACAGGGAAGTATTCACAGCGTGTTTCTGAAAGCTGTATCCCGCACATCCTCAAGCACCAAAGTTCCTTTTAAAGACGATTAATCAGATCAGGGTTGGTCACAAACGGATTCTCATTACCCTGAATCTCTGCAACTCTGCGATGCCTTGTCAGCTCCCTGTCATCCGGCGGGTCAAGCTTGCTCCAGCTTTGGAACACCGGAGTCGCACCGAGCCACGGCAAGCCATAAGTATCCACCATGTAGGCCATGGTACGAGCTACATCACCCTTAATGCGCTCAGGCGGCTCGAAGAACTGATTGTTCGTGCGAATGCTGCACTCATCCTTGTTGATGGACGCACTCAAATTCTCATAGCGTGCCGTTCGGCGCTTCAGCTCCACCCGACTGCGAACCGGAACCATATTGTGCAAATCCGACGCAATCTGACGGTAGCGATTATCCCGCCGGCACTGGGATTTAGTGCCGCAATCCAAAGCGGAGCGAATATCCGCGAGTGGATAAATGTGCCCGTCGGTCATCACAAAACCTTTGGATTTGAAGGGCTCATCACAGAAAAAAGACGAGCCGCCATCCGCATAAAGGTTGCCCCAAAACTCATTCTTTACCACCGAATCCGGATCACTAAAGCGCGTGTTCTGGGCGATGACCACGCTGGCCGAAAGAGCGACAGCTAGTGTCGTGGGTATGGCTATTGTTTTTTTCATGGTCCATGTGCCTCACATCTACATCGAGTGCCTGGGCCAATTGGAAAACTGGCTGATGGCTAAATGATCAAGTCGCCGAAATTATGACAGTGTGATCATTTATTAATGTGAAGTATGACACAGTGGTGGTGTGCTGGAACCCGCTTTGGCCTGATTAATGTGTATGTTTGTTACACGCATTTGGCGAGTCGTCAGCACGTTAGGACGGGGGTAACATTGAGTTTCGAACGCAGGTGGGCTCGTAACGTTTGGTGTATGGCAAAACCCGGTCAGTGGGCACCCGCAAGCAAAGCAGATAGATCTCGGAGATGGTGCCACGGCGACAGATCGCCGTATCCCTTGGCGGCCCGGTCAGTCGTGCTGCACAGAGCAATCGCGCGATGCAGCTGCGCAAGGCTTAACCGTCGAGCGGCCTGTTGGATGGCGCCGGCCCGTTTGGGCTGAAACACTCCGCGCTTTTTCAGAAAGCCCGCAGGGTTATCGCCGGGCGGTAACGCGGTTTTCAGTTCAATGATCACATGCAGATCGCGAACCAGTACGCTCAGCAAGCCTAACGGGTTTTCTCCTTCTTGCTGCAGGATACCGATGATCTTTCCGGCATGAGCGGCTTTGCCGGCCAGCAATTCCGTTACCAACTCGAAACCGTTGAATCGGGCGCTGTCCTGAACCGCCATCTCGATGGTTTCTTCATCGATGGTTTTGCCGTCAGAAAGCAGGGTTAGCCGGTCAAGCTCCTGGCTGGCGGCCAGCAAATTGCCTTCCAAACGTTCGGCCAGCATCGCCAGTGCCCCGCGGGTAATGTGCAAGCCCTGGCTGCTCGCGCGCTGTTGCAGCCAGCCTGTAAACTTATCCGAATCCACGGGCCAAACCGGAACATGCACGCCGTTGGCCTGTAAATCCTTGTACCATTTGCGCTTGGTTTCGGCGGCGTCGAGTTTGGCGCTGATCAAAAGCAGAACAACGTCTTCGGGTGGGGACTGGAGAATCTGCTCCATCACCTTGCGGCCATCGCCAAGCTTACCGGTCGGCAGGTGAATCTCGATGCGACGCTTCTCTGCAAACAAAGACATGGCATTGCATTCGTTTGCCACGGCACCCCAGTCCAGCTGTTGGTCAGCGTGGTAGGTCAGGCGATCCTGAAAACCGGCGCTTTTGGCTGCTTTGCGTATCTGGTCGCAGCATTCCTGGACCAGCAGCGGTTCATCGCCCGAGACTAGGTAAACCGGTGCAAGACCCTTTTTTAATGTTTGAGGGAGTTGGCCGGCCTGGATTTTCATGGTGACTCGGTGGGCTTTTGCGTTGCTGAGTGAGCTTCCAGAGCAGCGTCTATCCGCTCTTGGGTCATTGGCACCAAGCGGAAAATAACCTGCTGGGCGAGGCGGTCACCGAGCTGCTGTTGGAGCTCTTCTTCCTCTCGCTGTTTGGCGAGTACGTTGGTTTCATCGTAGCGGTAAGTTTCGCTGGCGGTCAGGTCCGTTGCGGCAATGAGAGGGATTTTATCGGCCGTGAGCAGCTCGATGCTTACGCTGTGGCGCAGAATATATTCGGCGGCAGAAGCCTGAGCGGTAATGGCCGAGGCCCGACGATCCTGACTGTAATCCCGAAGTGTCAGTACGTAATTCGCTGAGTCCTTGGGTTGCAGATCAATACCGCCCAAAGAAAGCTGCTCGCGAACCGACTCGCAAAAGCGGGCTGGCAGGGCGTTGGGGCAATCAACGGCCAGAGGCTGTAGAGCCGCTGGCACCGGCGAGGTGCCTCGTAGCTGAAACCCGCAACCGGAAATAACGGCGGCGGCCAGTGCCGAAACTAGCGGCAACCGAAGGTTTTTCAGACTTAGAGGCACCCATCTCATATCAGTTAGCTACCACGTTTACGAGCTTGCCCGGAACCACAATCACCTTACGAACCGTTTTGCCTTCCGTAAAGCGCTGCACATTTTCGTTCTCCAGCGCCATCTTTTCGAGATCGTCTTTGCTGATGTCAGCCGGAACGCTCTGTTTGGCGCGCACCTTGCCATTCACCTGCAGTACCACTTCGATCTCGCTACGCACCATGGCGCTTTCGTCGGCAACCGGCCAGTTGGCATCGACAACGGTTTCGCTGTGCCCAAGTGCGTGCCAGAGCTGGTGGCAAATATGAGGTACGATCGGTGACAGTACCAGCACGGCAACGTCCAGTGCTTCCTGGCGAACAGCACGACTTTGCGGTTCATCATCGCCAAGTTTGCTGACTTCGTTCAGCAGCTCCATGGTCGCGGCAATGGAGGTGTTGAAGGTCAGGCGACGGCTAATGTCATCGCTGACTTTGGCAATGGTTTCATGGGTCTTGCGGCGCAGGTCTTTCTGCGCGTCTGTCAGGCTGGCCACATCCAGAGCCGGGGCTTCGCCCTTGCTGGTGTGCTCATGAACAATGCGCCACAGACGCTTGAGGAAGCGATGAGCACCTTCAACGCCGCTGTCAGACCATTCCAGAGACTGCTCCGGGGGAGCTGCAAACATCATGAACAAACGTACGGTATCGGCGCCGTGCTCATCGATGATCGACTGCGGGTCGATACCGTTATTTTTCGACTTGGACATCTTGGTCACGCCGCCAATTTCGACAGGCTGACCATCAGACTTCAAGACAGCGCGCACTACCTGGCCTTTGCCGTCGCGTTCGACAGTGACTTCGGACGGGTTGTACCAGGACTTGCCGCCATTATCTTCGTTGCGATAATAGGTTTCAGCCAAAACCATGCCCTGGGTGAGCAGGCGCTTGAACGGCTCGGAGCTGTCCACCAGGCCAACGTCACGCAGCAATTTGTGGAAGAAGCGCGCGTACAGCAGGTGCAAAATGGCGTGTTCGATGCCGCCAATGTACTGGTCTACCGGCAGCCAGTAGTTCGCCGCTGCCGGATCCAGCATGCCCTGATCGTAGTTCGGGCTGCAGAAACGGGCGTAGTACCAGGAGGACTCCATGAAGGTGTCGAAGGTATCGGTTTCCAGCGTTGCCGGCTGGCCGTTGAACTCGGTCTTGCACCATTCGGTATCGGCTTTGATGGGTGATTGAACACCGTCCATCTCCACATCTTCCGGCAGGCGTACCGGCAGGCGATCGTCCGGAACCGGCATCTCGGTGCCGTCTTCCAGAGTCATCATCGGAATCGGTGCGCCCCAGTAACGCTGGCGGGAAACACCCCAGTCACGCAGGCGGTAGTTCACCGTACGTTTGCCGATGTTGTTTTCTTCCAGGAAGGAGGCGATTTCTTCGAAAGCTTCGTCGCTGGTCAGGCCGCTGTATTTACCGGAAGAAACCAGAATGCCTTTCTCGGTGTAGGCTTTTTCCTGTACGTCGATCTCTTCGTGATCGCTTGGCGCGATGACTTGCTTGACCGGCAGTTTGTACTTGAGCGCGAATTCGTGGTCTCGCTCATCGTGACCGGGAACCGCCATCAGCGCGCCAGTGCCGTAATCCATCAATACAAAATTCGCGACCCAAACCGGAATCTCTTCCTGAGTCAGGGGGTGGATCGCTTTGAAGCCTGTGTCGATGCCTTTCTTTTCCATGGTGGCCATTTCGGCTTCGGCCACTTTGCTGTTGCGGCACTGCTCAACGAACTCGGCAACATCCGGGTGGCGCTCACTGGCCGCTTTGGCCAGTGGATGCTCGGCCGCAACGGCCATGTAACTCACGCCCATCAAGGTGTCCGGGCGAGTGGTGTAAACCGTCAGGCCGTCTTCGCGATCTTTCAGCGGGAAGGTCAGCTCGGTACCGGTGGATTTGCCGATCCAGTTACGCTGCATGGTCTTGACCTGCTCGGGCCAGCCGTCGAGGTCGTCCATGTCGTTCAGTAGTTCTTCCGCGTAATCGGTAATGCGGATGAACCACTGGGGAATCTTTTTCTGCTCAACCAGAGCGCCGGAACGCCAGCCACGGCCATCCACAACCTGCTCGTTGGCCAGTACGGTCTGGTCAACCGGATCCCAGTTAACGGTGGACATTTTCTTGTACACCAGGCCTTTCTCGTAAAGGCGGGCAAAGAACCACTGCTCCCAGCGGTAGTATTCGGGATCACAGGTGGCCAGTTCACGATTCCAGTCGTATCCGAAGCCCAGCTGTTTGAGCTGGTTCTTCATGTATTCGATGTTGGAACGCGTCCACTTGGCGGGTGCAGTCTTGTTGGCAATGGCGGCGTTTTCAGCGGGCAGGCCGAATGCGTCCCATCCCATGGGCTGCATGACGTTTTTGCCTTGCATGCGCTGGTAGCGGGAGATCACGTCGCCGATGGTGTAGTTGCGCACGTGGCCCATGTGCAGCTTGCCGCTCGGGTACGGGAACATAGACAGGCAGTAGTACTTGGGCTTGCTCGGATCTTCTACAACCTTGAAGGTTTCGTTGGTTTCCCAGAAGTCACGGGCGGTCTGTTCTACATCGCGTGGATTGTATTGCTCGTCCAGTCCTGCCATTACCAAAATTACCCTGTGTCAGAATGATGTTCGAAAAGGCCGAACATTCTAACGCACCCGCGGCTTAACAGGTAGTCTGCCAATTTGTCGGACTTGTGCCAGACTTCCTATTGTTGAAGTTTTTCAGCCGATGAGAGGTCGAACATGACAGAACCCGAGCGTAACCATCTTTCCGGTAAGGCTCTTGAGGCCTATGACAGAATGCTGGAGCGTGTGCAGTCCCGTTTGCATCTGTTTCAGGAAACCTCCGTGCAGACCTTGGAGGAAGAGGTTCAAAAAGCCGTCGAGTTCGAATACGAACTGGAAGAAATGACCCGTGAAGAAGCCGACTTGCTAGGTGCCTATCTCAAGCGAGATCTGGAACACCTGATGCATTTTGTCGAAGAAACCGGGGAAGGTTTAAAGGAATGGCTGCAACTGGACATCTCATTGCTGGAGCAAACCCTCACCGATCGCTTATTGTCGGTGGCAGACCAGACCCTGGTAGACACGCTCGCGCTGAAACAGAAACTCGAAAACGAGGAAGTGGGGCAGTACATTGCGGGTGAGGTGGCCACGGCAGGAATGTTCCGGTGCCTGAATTGCAGCCACATGCTGTGCCTGACTAAAACCAGCCACCTTGAGCCCTGTGAAGCCTGCGACTCGCACTATTTCGAGCGGGTAACAAGTCGCTGGCCAAACAAGGCCGAAAAAGACTGATGATCAGCGCTTCGGTATCACGCGTTCACGCACGAAGACGATGAGGATCAAAGCCAGTGTCAGCACCGGCCATGAGCCGGTTTGCATGTAGGGCGTGCTGCCGCTTGCGGTGAACACTTCACCGGTCAGAACCGTGCGTTTGAACTGGGGCACCCGTTCCGTCATTTGGCCTTTATCGTTAATGATGGTGGTCACCCCGTTGTTGGTGCCCCGCAACATGTAGCGGCCTGTTTCCAGTGCGCGCATCCGCGCTAACTGCAGGTGCTGCAGAGGGCCGATGGAGTCACCAAACCAGCCGTCGTTGCTGATGGTCAGCAACAACCCGGAGTTGCGAGCGTTGAAGGCCACGAAATCCGGGTAAGCCACCTCATAGCAAATGTACGGCATCACGTTAGTGCCATTGGCCTGTAATGGCGACTGGTTGCCGGGGCCGGGCGAAAAGCTACTCATGGGAAGATCGAAAAATCCGATCAGACCTCTGAGCAGGCCTTCCAGTGGAACGTATTCGCCAAAAGGCACCAGTTTCTGTTTGTGATAAATGCCGTCGCCGTTGCCCAGCGCCATAATGCTGTTGTGGAAGGTATTGCCTGCTTTCTTTTCGCTGTAGCCATACCAGGGAATACCAGTGATCAGTGTGCTGTTTTCGCCCAGACGTTCCTGAATGTGGGCGAAGATGGGGCCGGCCTGGTCTTGAGGAATGGGAATCGCTGTTTCTGGCCACAGGATGATGTCTGCCTGCCAGTGTTCCTCAGTCATTCCCAGATAGGTGACGATCTGGTCACGCAGGAAGTCCGGGTCCCATTTTATCTGTTGGGGGATGTTGCCTTGCATAGTGACAAAGCTAATTGGCTCACCGCTGATGTCGGTCCAGTCGATTTTGTTCAATGCGGGGGCCATACTCCACGGCAACAGAGCAATCATGATTGTTGCGACAGCCGCTTTGGTGCGACCCGCACGTAGCAGCCACCAGAATGCATAGGCTGCAGCGGCAGTGGTGGTCACCCAGAAGGTAATGCCGTGAACGCCGGTCACCGGCGCCAGGCCAGCAAGTGGGCCGTCGGTGTGAGCGGTGCCCAGATAAAGCCAGGGAAAACCGGTAAGCAGCCAGCCCCGCAACCAGTCGCCCAACACCCAGATAGCGGGGAACAGGATTAGTCGGCGAATCAGGTTCTGCTTTGCCAGCTTGCCCCAGAACCAGAATGCCAGCCCGTGGAACAAGGCAAGGCCCGCCACGAACAGAACCATCAAAATGATGGCGACCGGAATGGGTGTGTTACCGTGCTCGCTGATGCTGATGTAGATCCAGCTGGCGCCAGAACCAAACAAGCCCAGCCCCACCAGCCAGCCGGCGCGAAACAGTTTTTCAGCAGGTTGGTGCAGCGCTACCAGAAGAATCAGAAACGCGGACAGGGGGCCAAGCCACCAAAGGTGGAACGGCGAGAACGTCAGCGTTTGCACAGCGCCGGCGATCAGGAGGATCGCCGCGCTGAACCAGGGGTTGGCTGTAAACTTGAGGTTTAACGGGTGGCTTAGGGTTGGCTCATGAGTCACTTCGGGTTACCTGCAGCAAACGGATGACACGGTTATCGGCGTTGGCAATGGTAAACTGCAAGCCGCCGAATTCAACCGTTTCACCACGTCTGGGCAGGTGGCCAAACTCTTTCAGAACCAATCCACCGATGGTGTCGAACTCTTCTTCGTCCATGCCGGTTTCGAAGAATTCGTTGAAATCATCAATCGGTGTAACAGCTTTTACCGCATAGGTGCCATCACCTCGGGCCTTGATATGGGTTTCTTCGTCGAAATCATGCTCGTCTTCGATCTCGCCCACAATCTGCTCGAGTACATCCTCGATGGTGATCAGGCCGGCGGTACCGCCGTACTCATCGACAACGATCGCCATGTGATTGCGATTCTCTTTGAATTCCTTGAGAAGCTGGTTCAGGCGCTTACTCTCGGGCACGAAGGTCGGCGGTCGGAGGATTTCGCGGATATGAGACCAGTCCAGCCCATCATCGAGGGCCAGCGGCAATAAATCTTTCGCCAGCAATACACCGAGAATGTCGTCCGGGCTTTCACCAATCACCGGAAAGCGGCTGTGGGCAGAGGCAATGATATCGGGAAGGAATTCTTTCGGCTCCTGAGAGGCCTTGACGGTGATCATCTGAGAGCGCGGGATCATGATTTCCTCCACGCGCATATCAATCACCTGCATCGCACCTTCAATGATACTCATTGAATCGGTATCGATGATTTCCTGGGATTCGGCATCCCTCAGGATTTCCAGTACGTCCTCTACGGACTCCGGCCCACTGGAAAAGGCCTGTGAAATACGCTCCAGCCAGGACTTGTTGCCCTGACTGCGACTCGACTGATCGTCGCTCATGAGTCTTTTTCCGTTTCCTCTGCTTCGTAAGGGTTAGCAAACCCGAGCTGCGCAAGCAGCTGGATTTCGAGGCTCTCCATAACCTCGGCATCACTGTCTTCAATGTGGTCGAAGCCCTGAAGGTGCAGCATGCCGTGGATCACCATATGGGCCCAGTGGGCCACAGGTTCTTTATGCTGCTCCTGGGCTTCTTTTTCAACAACCGGCGCGCAAATAACAAGATCGCCTGCCAAAGGAAATGTTATACCCGCTGGTGCCTCAAATGGAAAGGACAAAACATTAGTGGGCTTATCCTTTCCTCGGTACTGGAAGTTCAGAGATTGGCTTTCTTCGACGTCAACAATGCGGATCGTCACCTCGGAATCCGAATCTCCCTGCCAGGCAAGCTCCGCCCATTCCTGAAAGCTGGATTCCTCAGGAATACCTTCGCCTTCGAAGGCATTTTGGAAATCAACCGTTAACTCACTCATGTGCGGGGACCACTGCCATCGTTGAAAGAATCGTAAGCTTCAACAATGCGCTGAACCAAGGGGTGTCGAACCACGTCTTTTGATTCGAAACGGGTAAACCCGATGCCTCGCACGTTACTCAGAACGCTGGCGGCATGGATCAGCCCCGAATCCTGACCGCGCGGCAAATCCACCTGTGTGGTATCGCCGGTAATCACTGCGGTAGAGCCAAAGCCAATTCGGGTCAGGAACATTTTCATTTGTTCGCGAGTGGTGTTTTGACTTTCATCCAGAATGATAAAAGAGTTGTTGAGCGTACGGCCACGCATAAAGGCCAGTGGCGCAATCTCGATCACACTTTTCTCGATCAACCGGGTGGTTTGCTCAAACCCGAGCATTTCGTAAAGCGCGTCGTACAGCGGGCGCAGGTATGGGTCCACTTTCTGGGCAAGGTCACCCGGCAGGAAGCCCAGTTTTTCGCCAGCTTCAACCGCAGGGCGTACCAGCAGGATGCGCTTCACCTGCTCGTCTTTTAAAGCTTCCACGGCACAGGCTACGGCTAACCAGGTCTTACCGGTACCTGCAGGCCCGATACCAAAGTTGATGTCGTGGGTGCGAACGCTATGCACATACTTCTGCTGGTTCTGTCCGCGGGGTTTGGCGGTCAGTTTGGGTGTTTTGATGACGGTAATTTGCCCTTCGTTATAAGGCACGTCATCCGGCAGCCGTTCCAGCCCGGTTTCCCGAATAAACAGGTGCACGGTATCCGGTGGGATGTCGTCCACGGCTTCGGTTTCACGGTACATATGGCGAATAACTTCGGTGGCGGCGGCGACGTTTTCAGTGGCACCTTCAACCCGGAAGTGATGGCCGCGACGGCCGACTTTTACCTGCAGACGCTTTTCAATCATCTTCAGGTGTTCATCAAATTGCCCGCACAGCGTGGTGAGTCGTCGCTGGTCTACGGGGTGCAGGTCAAATTGTCTGCTGTCTTGAGTGTTCAATCTTACTCCGTATTGGTTTGCTCCCCTCGACTTTTACCAGGAGAGGGCATTTCTAAGTGTGTGCTTTGGCTCAGGGTGGATAAGGCTTTCCAAAAAACGCCGCGTAAATACATCCCTGTAGGGCTTCGTCGCGCCATCCTTGGCGCTCCAGATTTTTGGAAAGCCTTATCCACCCTGAACCGTTCAAATAATGTGCAGGCTCGATAGTGAAAAAACAAGTGCAGGCCTATTACCTTTTGCGGTTTTAGGCCTTCGGTTTTTTTCATGCCATCGTGAAGTTGAAAGGAGGTGGGTTGATGCAGCCTTCCAAAAATGTGCGGAGCCATGGATGGCGGAGCAGAAGCGCCACATGGATGTGCCGAAGGAGCGGTTTTTGGGAGGCTGCATCACCCCGCCTCCCATCACCGCACCAACATCACATGGGGACCAAAACCTAGTACATCGCCGAATCCACAGGCACACCACGCAAAGAGTTCGCGTAGGCTTCGACAATCTCCACATCGACAAAGTGCCCAACAATTTCGGGGTTGTCGTGGCGGAAATTCACAATCCGGTTGTTCTCGGTGCGGCCTGAATATTCACCAGGATCTTTCTTGGAAAGCCCGGTGACCAGAATGCGCTGAGTGGAACCAACCATCTTGCGGCTGATGTCCATCACCGTCTGGTTAATGCGATCCTGCAGAATCTTCAGACGCTGCTTCTTTACTTCCATCGGCGTATCGTCAGGCAGGTCCGCCGCAGGCGTACCCGGGCGGGCGCTGTAAACGAAGCTGAACGACATATCAAAGCCGATGTCGTTGATCAGCTTCATGGTGTCCTCGAAATCTTTCTCGGTTTCGCCGGGGAAGCCAATAATGAAATCGGAAGAGAAACTGATATCCGGGCGAATCTTGCGCAAACGGCGTAGCTTGGATTTGTACTCCAACGCAGTGTGGCCACGCTTCATGGCTGCCAGAATACGGTCGGAGCCGCTTTGAACCGGCAAGTGCAGGTGGCTGACCAGCTCGGGCACCCGTTCGTACACTTCGATCAGCGAATCGCTGAATTCCACAGGATGGGAGGTGGTGTAACGAATGCGGTCAATGCCATCGATAGTGGCGATCATTTCGACCAGCTCCGCCATGTCCATCACATCGCCATCGTGGGTTTCGCCACGGTAGGCGTTCACGTTCTGGCCCAACAGATTGACTTCACGCACACCCTGACTGGCCAAGTGCGCCACTTCGGCAATTACGTCATCCACCGGGCGGCTGACTTCTTCACCACGGGTATAAGGCACCACGCAGAAGGTGCAGTATTTGCTGCAGCCTTCCATGATGGAAACAAACGCCGAGGGGCCGTCTGCACCGGGGTCGGGCAGGTTGTCGAATTTTTCGATCTCCGGAAAACTCACGTCAACCACGCCCACGCCGTCACCTTTGGCGCGGACTTCGGTAATCATGTCCGGCAGGCGGTGCAGGGTTTGCGGGCCGAAGACCATATCGACGAACGGCGCCCGGTCGATGATCGCCTGACCTTCCTGGCTCGCAACGCAACCGCCGACACCGATGATGGTGTCGGGCTTGTTGCTTTTGAGCTTTTTCCAACGGCCGAGTTGGTGGAACACTTTGTCCTGGGCTTTTTCCCGAATGGAGCAGGTGTTCAGCAGCAGGATGTCGGCGTCCTCTGGTGAGTCGGTCATTTCGACGGGCTCGCCAGTTTTGAGTAGGTCTGCCATGCGGGCGGAGTCGTACTCGTTCATTTGGCAGCCGTGGGTTTTGATGTACAGCTTCTTGGCCATGGGTCTCACGCGATTTGGTGTATGTTGCGCCGGATGTGGTGTTCTTGGCGCTGGCAAAAATTGGACGGCACATTATACCGGTGTGATTAAACTTCAACCACCGTTGTCTCGGTATTCCTTACCCACACTGTGCTATTATTTTCGGCCTTGGTGTTAGAAGGCTTTTGGGGTGGGTTTTCCAAAAACCGCTACGAGCACATCCATGTGCGCTTCTCTCCGGCCATCCATGGCCTACGAAATTTTTGGAAAACCCACCCCAAAACCCTTCCCTGACAGTTGGAGCTGGAGTCCTCAAGATATTTGATGGCTTCGTGATCGCTCCTATAACTTTACGAAACTCGAAACATGACCCCCGAACGCCTCGCCCGAATCAAACACATCCTCGACACCCGCCAGCCAGACCTTCGGGTGCTGACCGATCAGGTGCACAAACCCAGAAACCTCTCCGCCATCATCCGTTCCTGCGATGCCTTCGGATTGGCCAATATGCACGTGGTGTGGCCGAAAGAAGGTTTTCGGGCGTTCAGGAAAACCGCCGGTGGCAGCTACCACTGGGTTACCACTCACACCCACCCGACCATGAAAGAGGCCGTTGCCGACCTGAAAGGGCAGGGCCATAAAATCTACGCCGCGCAGCTGTCAGACCGCGCCGTGGATTTTCGGGACGTGGACTTTACCGTGCCCTGTACGATCGTCATGGGCAACGAAGTAGACGGGGTGAACCCGGTTACTGCCGAGCAGGCTGATGAGCACATCGTGGTGCCAATGATGGGCATGGTGGAATCACTGAACGTATCCGCGGCCTGTTCAATCATCCTCTCGGAAGCACAGCGGCAAAGAAAACTGGCAGGAATGTTTGATCAGCGGCGGATGCCGGAGGATGAATACAACCGCTTGCTGTTTGCATGGTGCCAACCCACGGTTAAACGCTACTGCGACGACCGCAACCTGCCGTACCCACCCATCGACCACGAAACCGGTGATCTCATCGACGGCGTAGGCTGGATGCAAGAAGTCCGAAAAATAAGAGCCAACCGCCCCAGATGGGACGATGCAAAAGAGCCAGCAACAGAAGAGTAAACAGCGGCTATTCTGAGCCTAAAGCCGCCACTGTTTTATTATCTATTTCTTTAGAATCAGTATCCCAAAAAGTTCTGCCGGTGTGGGGTGAGGATTCTTTTTTCCGCCGGAAAAAGATGTCTGAGCGAAGCGAGTTATTTTTCCAAGGAAAAAAGAATCCTCACCCCGCAACCCGCCCCCAAACCTTGAAGGCTACCGAAATTAGTCCTCGCGAGCCTCAAGATACCGCTGCAACTGCTCCCGCAAAGCCTTAGGCAAACGCGTAATCGTCAGCGCATCCTTATCGCGATCGTAATACACCGCCTGATTCACCAAATCCGATGAAAACGAAACACTCATCCCCCCACCAGAACCGGCGATACGTACAAGCTTCTTCACCTTGCGGTGGTCCGGATGCAAAACGCCGGTTTCCGGCATCTCCACAGTTTTGCTGGCGAACTCCTTAAAACGCTCCGGCTGGCTCTCGTCCAGATAACTAGACAAAGCCTCAATCGCCACCGGCTCACCCAAGGCGTGCTGGTCTTTGCAGAACTCATAGGCCTTGGCGCGCACCTCACCGGCTTTCTCCGGCTCGCTGGTCTTAGCGAAGGCCTCTACCGCATCCAGGAATGTGGTGGTTTCTTTCTCAACATCCACGCTATTGGTAAACGCACACAAACGAATGAACAACTCGCCGGGATCACCCGTGCCACGGGCGTGAACGAGAGTCATGTAATTGTCCCCGTCTTTCCCATCGCGCCAGTCATCCAACTCAATGCGCACGGCCAGATTCAAACGGGACAAACTCAGAACATCGGTCGCGTCCAGCTTCTGGCTGCCATCAAAACGCATGGCGCTGTCGGTTTCCAGAACAAACAGATACACCACCTCCGAATCGGCCAAAGCATCGTGCACAACCATCAAGTGGCCATCGAACTCCTCCTGACTGCCATTCAGAAGTTCCTGCCACTGGCCAAACAAGCGATCCGTCATCGCAGCGAAAGTCTGCTTGTCTTCCAGATAATCCTTCAGCCAGGCACTGAACGGGCACTCACCAACGTCTTCAGAAAAGCGGCCGTACTTTTTCCCCGGCTTGCTGTTAAACAAACGCTTCATCTGCTTGTGCAGCGCCTCGTAATCGCCACCGGGCTCCTGCAAGGCCTCGCCGGCAACAAGGCGAGCGGGTTGGCCCGGCTGGTATTGGCTGGCGAAAGCGGTGCGGAGGTGTTTGATGGCCATATTACGATCCTGTCGGTTATACGAGATTCAGATGGCGAAGATGATGCCACGGATCGAAAAGGGATTCATTTATAGAATGTACGGAGTAGAGCAGTTTTACTGCCGAAACGGAAAAGATAGACCGACGTGAACACGAGCGTTCGACGGCGCGGGGGTGGGGGAGTTTTTTCTGCCGAAAAAAGATGTCTGAGCGAAGCGAGTTATTTTTTCAAAGAAAAAACTCCCCCGCCTCAGCAGCCTGCCCGCCAAGGAAGGGGAATCGCGAATCAGATCAAAGCGCCCGAAGCAACCCAGAAACCGCCTCAGTAATCTCGGCATCGCTATCAGCAGTCACGCTGGTATTGGCAATGTCAGTGCCCAGATTCACAGCCACGGCAATCAAGCCATGGGCAGTAAGCAGCTGAGAAACACGACGACGCTCATCGGCATCGCCGGCATTCTCTTCTGAAACCACAACCGCTGTGCGCCCTTGATCGAACAAAGCACGCTCGACTGCCAAGGCCAACGCCGGCGCTTGTTTGCCGTTACAGGCAATGATCGTCGGCTTCTGAGCCAAGCGGCGCTCGCGCTCCTCCGCAGTGACCGGGTCAAGCGATTCCAAACCATCGGCCAGACCAGCGATCATGCCCGCACCAACCGTAACGTTGGTCAAACGGTCAATCACGATGAAACTACCGGTCGCGTGATTGCGCTGGTAAGCATCAAATGCGACTGGCTGGTTCAGCGTCAGTTCACACAGGCCAATCTCGTTGAGCTGAAGCTGGCTCGGATTCGGGTTCTGCTCCAGCGAGTTCACATCGGTCTGGTGGTGAATCTTCTTCACCGTACCGGAGGTAAACGTGGGCCCGAGTTTGATATCATACAAACGGCCGGTTTCCAGTGGCGCGTCGGTCATCCACACGATGTTGGCGTTAAAGCGGTTAGCCACTTCTGGCTCGTCGTCCGCTTTCACCAGCATATCGCCCCGGCTGATATCGATTTCGTCTTCCAGCGTCAGCGTGACGGCCTGATCGATGTAGGCTTCATCCAGATTGCCATCGAAGGTCACGATCTCTTTAACCTTGCTGGTGCGGCGTGAGGGCAGGGCCATCACGGTTTCGCCCGGGCGGATAACGCCAGAGGCGATGGTGCCGCAGAAGCCCCGGAAGTTGAGGTTCGGGCGATTGACGTATTGCACCGGGAAACGGAAATGCTCGAGGTTTTTGTCCCGAGACACTTCAACGGTTTCAAGGATTTCCATCAACGGCTGGCCGGTAAACCAGGGCGTGTTTTCGCTTCGGTTTACCACGTTATCGCCGTCCAGAGCCGAAAGCGGCACGAAGCGAATGTCTTTGAGGCCCAGTTTGCTGGCAAACGCCAGATACTCTTCGCGAATCTCGTTAAAACGCTCTTCGCTGAAATCAACCAGGTCCATCTTGTTCACCGCCACCACGATGTGGCGAATGCCTTGCAACGAGGCGATGAACGAATGGCGGCGAGTTTGCGTCATCACACCGTGACGGGCGTCGATCATCAGAATCGCCAACTGGGCCGTTGATGCGCCAGTGGCCATGTTACGGGTGTACTGCTCATGGCCCGGGGTATCGGCAATGATGAACTTGCGCTTATCGGTGCTGAAATAACGGTAAGCTACGTCGATGGTGATGCCTTGCTCGCGCTCGGCCTGCAAACCGTCAACCAGCAGAGCCAGATCAAGCTTTTCACCGGTCGTGCCCATTTTTGCGCTGTCGGATTTCAGGCTTGCCATGTGATCTTCGTAGATCATCTTGGTGTCGTGCAGCAGACGGCCGATCAGAGTACTTTTGCCGTCATCAACGCTGCCGCAGGTCAGCAGACGCAGCAGTTCTTTGTTCTCGTGCTGTTTCAGGTACGACAGAATATCGTCGGCGATCAGTTCAGACTGGTGTGACATCTTAGAAGTACCCTTCCCGCTTTTTCTGTTCCATGGAGCCGGCTGAATCGTGGTCGATGACCCGCCCCTGACGTTCGGAGCTGGTGGCCAGCAGCATTTCTTGAATAATCTCTGGCAGCGTTGTGGCTTCAGACTCGATGGCCCCGGTCAGGGGGTAACAACCCAAAGTACGGAAGCGCACCGACTTCATCATCGGCTCCTCGCCTTCTTTCAGTGGCATGCGGTCGTCATCCACCATGATCAAGGTGCCATCGCGCTCGACAACCGGGCGAACGGCCGAGTAGTACAGAGGTACGATGTCGATGTTTTCCAGATAGATGTACTGCCAGATATCCAGCTCGGTCCAGTTTGAAAGCGGGAAAACCCGAATACTTTCGCCCTTGTTCACCTTGCCGTTGTAGGTATTCCAAAGCTCCGGGCGCTGATTTTTCGGATCCCAGCGGTGGTGCTCATCCCGGAACGAGTAAACGCGCTCTTTGGCCCGGGATTTTTCTTCGTCCCGGCGTGCGCCGCCGAAGGCCGCGTCGAACTTGTACTTGTCCAGAGCCTGCTTGAGGGCCTGGGTTTTCATCATGTCAGTGTGCTTGGCGCTGCCATGGGTAAACGGCCCGATGCCTTGCTTCACGCCTTCCTCATTGGTGTGCACGATCAGATCCAGGCCATAGCGGCTGACCTGTTTGTCACGAAACTCGATCATGTCCCGGAATTTCCAGGTGGTATCGACGTGCATCAACGGGAAGGGTGGTTTACCCGGATAGAAGGCTTTAAGCGCCAGATGCAGCATCACGGCAGAGTCCTTGCCGACGGAGTAAAGCATGACCGGGTTATCAAACTCGGCCGCCACTTCCCGGATAATGTGGATGCTTTCGGCTTCCAGCTGTTTCAGATGGGTGAGATTGTATGTGGTCATGGTCATCCGTTGCCGCAGAGGGCTTTTAATGGCTGTAATCAGAAAGACAACTATAACAGCTGGCCATAGGGCATAAGAAGGTGGGTGGTAAGAATTTTAGGTTCTAATGATATGGCGTGAGAATGATCGAGGAGGTGCAAAGAGGGCCGGCAGGCATGGGCCCTCAAAACGGCTATGGAGTCAGGACTGCCTGGACTCGTTAAAGAGTTTGCCAATGTACTGGTCGATATAAATAAACCCGTTGCCCTCAATACTGTGGAACTGCAGGCCGATGTGAAATTGGTCGCGGGCAATACGGCGGATGTGCACAACATTGCTTTCGGCCACGATGGTGACGGGCTGGGCCGGAAGAACGGGCACCGGAAACCGGGCTGTGAGTTGGACAGGGTTCTTGGGGGCGGGCGGCAACATGTTGGGGATCAGAGCCTTGGCGGTTTGAGCATCGCACTGAACCATAACACCGGTGCGGGATATATTGGCTATTTCGCACTGAAACTGGCGGCCGTTCGGCTTTTCGAGAGTGATCTCGGAAGACACGTCTACCCGCTGCTGATTACGTAAATTAGGTTTTGCATCGAGAGGCTTCATAGTGACTCTTCTTGCGTTTGACGAATCGAAAGTCGTTGCGTGTCCCATTATGTTTTGCGCCAGCTTTTGGTGTATTCTTGTTTGTTTAAAAAGTGAACAGTCATAATTGTGCAGTAGATTGTGACAGGTTCGCAACAGAAAATGTGAACAAGGTGTCACAGAACGAGCAATCTTTCAGGTTGCCTTGAGCGAGCCCCCTATATTAAGTGTTGTCAGTAAGGCTGCAGTTGATGAGCCGCTGATGTAAAATCGCGCCCCTACATTCATCAGGAGCACTGCTCCGGGATTCCCGAAGATACGTTATGACCGAGAAGACAGAAAATGCCGCCCAAGGCGGAAAAGTTGGTTTTATCAGCCTGGGTTGCCCGAAGGCGCTGGTTGATTCCGAACGGATCCTGACCCAGCTTCGTCTGGACGGGTACGACGTGGTGCCAACCTATAACGACGCTGACGTTGTGGTCGTGAATACCTGCGGGTTTATTGACGCTGCCAAGCAGGAATCCCTCGATGCGATTGGTGAAGCGCTCAATGAAAATGGCAAGGTGATTGTCACCGGCTGCATGGGAGCAGAAGCAGATACCATCCGCGAAACCCATCCGGGCGTACTGGCGGTGTCGGGTCCTCATGCCTATGAGGAAGTCGTGGGTGCGGTGCACCAATACGTGCCACCAAAACAGAATCATGATCCTTTCGTGGATCTGGTGCCGCCGCAAGGCGTCAAATTGACACCTCGGCACTATGCGTATCTGAAGATTTCCGAAGGCTGCAACCACCGCTGTACCTTCTGCATTATTCCTTCAATGCGTGGCGATCTTGTCAGTCGTCCGATTGGTGATGTGATGGACGAAGCTCAGCGTCTGGTTGATGCGGGCGTGAAAGAGTTGTTGGTGATTTCGCAGGACACCTCCGCCTACGGTGTGGACATCAAATATCGTACCGGGTTCTGGCAGGGGCGGCCGCTGAAAACCAAAATGCAGGCATTGTGTGAAGCGTTGGGCGAGCTGGGCGTTTGGGTGCGTCTGCATTATGTTTACCCGTACCCTCATGTAGACGACATCATCCCGTTAATGGCCGAAGGGAAAATCTTGCCGTATCTGGACATTCCGTTCCAGCACGCCAGCCCGAAAGTGCTCAAGGCCATGAAACGCCCGGCCCACGACAGCAAAACCCTGGACCGTATCCGCAAGTGGCGCGAGATTTGTCCGGAGCTGACCATCCGTTCGACCTTCATTGTGGGCTTCCCGGGTGAAACCGAAGAAGATTTCCAGTACCTGCTGGATTGGCTGGACGAAGCGCAGCTGGACCGCGTAGGCGCGTTTACCTACAGTCCGGTTGAGGGCGCAACCGCGAACGAATTGGAAGGCGCTGTGCCGGAAAATGTCAAAGAAGAGCGTCTTGCCCGCTTCATGCAGAAGCAGGCCGAGATTTCGGCGGCCCGTTTACAGGCCAAGATCGGCAAAACCATCGACGTGCTGATTGACGAGGTGGATGAAGAAGGCGCCATTGGCCGATCCAAGGCCGATGCCCCGGAAATTGACGGGATGGTCTACCTAAACGACGTGACCGATGTAGAGCCCGGGCAGATTGTGAAGGCGGTGGTCGAACACGCCGACGAGCACGACTTGTGGGCAACTCTGGTGTGATGCGTTAAGGGAAAATAAAAAGGCTCCGACATGTAGGAGCCTTTTTTCATGGTGCGGCGATTATTCGCTGATCTTGGCAATGTAGTCCGAGTAGTAGCGGTCAAAATCCATGAATTCCATGCTGTCACGGCCGCAGCAGCGAATGTTGCCGGATTTGATGTCGTACACCCAGCCGTGGATTTCGATCTTGCCGGTAGCCAGTTTGGCCGCAACCACGGGGTGAGTGCGCAGGTGCTGTACTTGTTGCAGTACGTTCTCCTGAATGGCTTCATTCAGATATTTGGCATCCACGCACTGGTCGTTTGGGATGTTGTGTCGTTCGCGAACGATCTCCATCGCCGAGCGGCAATGCCCCAACCATTCTTTAACGTGCGGCAGCCCTTTCAAAGACGGAATATCCAGTGCGCCTTTAATGGCTCCGCAATCGGTGTGGCCGCACACAATGATGTGGCGAACGCCGAGCACGGCAACCGCGTATTCGATGGACGCCGTCATACTCCCGGTTTGATTGCTATGGGGAGGGATAACGTTACCGGCGTTTCGGCAAATGAACAGATCGCCCGGGTGTGAGCCCGTGACCATGTTCGGGTCGATGCGTGAATCTGAACAGGTCACAAACAGCACATCCGGGTTCTGGCTGTCGGCTAACGCTCCGAACAGATCCTTGTGCTCCGGGTAGACGTTTTTGCGGAAGTTCAGTACGCCGCGAACAATATGATCCATAATAATTCCTCCTGCCGGTCAGGCAATTTCGATCAATACCTCTCCAGGGGTAACCCGGTCACCCTTGCTGACGTGAATCGCTTGCACGGTGCCGTCAACGCTGGAATGAATTTCGGTTTCCATCTTCATGGCTTCAGTAATCAGGACTGCCTGGCCAGCGGTTACAGTATCGCCTTCCTGAACCAGCACATCCACAACATTTCCGGGCATGGCGGTACTGACATGGCCGGGATCGGTGGCTCGCTTGCGGCCTTTGCCGCCTTCTGCCACGTATTCGTTCAAGGATTCGAACACCACTTCTTCGGGCATACCGTCCAGTGACAAGTACAGCTTATGTTTTCCGGGTTCGGTGTTGCCTACACCGGTAACGGCAACCTCGTAGGTTTCACCGTGCACATCAATGCGGAATTCGGTGGCAATTGCCGAACCTTGCCGCCCCTGAGCGGCTTGTTCCACAGGCTGCAGCTGTTCCGGCTGAAGAGTGCCGTCTTTACGCTGCTGCAAAAATTCACGGCCCAGGTCCGGGAACATGGCGTATGTGAGCACATCTTCCTCAGAGCTGGCCAGACTACCAATGTCTTCTCGTAATTTGTTCAGCTCCGGTGGCATCAAATCGGCTGGCCGGCCTTCGTTGACGGTTTCGTTGCCAATGGCTTTCTTGCGGATGTCCGCATTCACCTCGGCGGGTGGGTGCCCATACCCCCCTTGCAGGTAACGCTTCACTTCATTGGTGATGGTTTTGTAGCGCTGTCCGGCCAGCACATTATAGACCGCTTGTGTACCGACAATCTGGGATGTGGGGGTGACCAGCGGCGGATAGCCCAGATCTTTTCGAACGCGCGGGATTTCGTTGAATACCTCGTTGATCTTGTCGAGGGCATTCTGCTCTTTCAACTGGTTGGCCAGGTTCGACATCATGCCGCCCGGCACCTGGTTGATCTGAACCGAGACATCCTCACGCGTAAATTCGCTCTCGAACTGGTGGTACTTTTTGCGCACTTCGCGGAAGTAATCGGCAATCTCGCTGAGCAGTTCCAGATCCAGCCCGGTGTCGTACTCGGTACCTTTCAGTGCCGCGACCTGGGATTCGGTGGCCGGGTGGCTGGTGCCGTTGGCGAACGCGGAAATTGCGGTATCGATACGGTCTGCGCCAGCTTCGATGGCCTTAAGTTGGCACATGGGGGCAAGGCCAGCGGTTGAATGGCTGTGAATCACCAGCGGCAGATTTACCGCGGATTTGATGGCTTTCACCAGTTCGTAGGTCGCGTAAGGTGTCAGCAGACCCGCCATGTCCTTGATCGCAATAGAGTCGGCGCCCATCGCCTTCAGTTGTTCCGCCTGTTTTACAAACAACTCAGGCGTGTGTACCGGGCTGGTGGTGTAGCAGATCGTGCCTTGAGCATGCTTGCCGGCCTTTTTGACCGCTTTGATCGCGGTTTCAAGGTTGCGAAGGTCGTTCAGGGCATCGAAAATCCGGAACACATCGATGCCGTTGTCGGCCGACTTCTGTACGAAAGCTTCCACCACGTCATCGGCATAATGGCGGTAGCCGAGCAGGTTTTGGCCCCGCAGCAGCATTTGCAAGCGGGTGTTGGGCAGGGCTTTGCGCAGTTGTCGCAGGCGCTCCCAAGGGTCTTCCTTCAGGAAGCGTACGCAGGCATCAAAGGTGGCGCCGCCCCAGACCTCCAGTGACCAATAACCCACCTGATCCAGTTTGTCGCAGATCGGCAGCATGTCTTCGGTGCGCATGCGCGTGGCAATCAGGGATTGATGCGCATCCCGAAGAATAAGGTCAGTGACTTCGATTTTTTTCGCGTTACTCATGTCCACTCTCCTATGGATTACCAGCCAGCATGGGCTGCGATGGTGGCGGCAATCGCCAGTGCCACGGCACTGGGGTGACGTTTTTTCGAATAGTTCAGCAGTTCGGGGTGCTCTGGTACGAAGCTGGTATCAAACTTGCCCGCCCGGAAGTCGGGATGATCCAGAATCTGCTGGTAATAATTGGCGGTGGTGGTGATGCCGTGCAGGCGCATGTCGTCCAGCGCCCGTTTGCCGCGGGCGATCACTTCGTCCCACGTTAATGCCCACACGACGAGCTTCAGGCACATGGAGTCGTAGTAGGGCGGTATCTCGTAGCCGGTGTAAATGGCGGTATCCACCCGCACCCCCGGGCCTCCCGGCGCGTAGTAGTGAGTGACGCGGCCGAAGCTGGGCAAGAAATCGTTTTTGGGATCTTCCGCGTTGATTCGGAACTGCAGCGCGTAGCCACGATAAGAGATGTCTTCCTGCCGGTAAGTCAGAGGCAAGCCTGAGGCAATGCGCAATTGCTCCCGAACAATGTCCACCCCGGTAATGGCTTCGGTGATGGTGTGTTCCACCTGTACCCGGGTGTTCATCTCCATGAAGTAGACTTCGTTGCCGGTGAGCAGGAACTCCACCGTACCGGCGTTTTCGTAGCCCACGGCCTGGGCGGCTTTGACCGCTAAGCCACCGATGTACTGTCGCTGTTCCGGTGTGAGCTGTGGGCTCGGTGCAATCTCGATCAGCTTCTGATTGCGGCGCTGGATTGAGCAATCCCGTTCATAAAGGTGGATGGCATTGCCCTGGCTGTCACCGAGGATCTGGACTTCGATGTGGCGCGGATTGACGATGCACTTTTCCATAAACACTTCGGCGGAACCAAAAGCCTTGGTGGCTTCAGAAATCACGCGCGGATACTGGGTTTTTAATTCCTCGGCGGAATCGCACCGGCGAATGCCTCGCCCACCGCCACCGGATGTGGCTTTGAGCATAACCGGGTAGCCAATCTCATCGGCCAGCTTGAGAGCCTCATCCAAATCGGCCAGATTGCCTTCTGAGCCCGGCGTAATCGGAACACCAGCGGCGCGCATGCTGTCTCGGGCCTGGGTTTTGTCGCCCATTTTATGGATAACGTCAGACTTGGGGCCAATAAACGTAACCCCTTGCTGCTCGCAAAGCTGTGCGAACCGGGCGTTTTCGGACAAAAAGCCGTAACCGGGATGGATAGCATCGCACCCGGTTTCAATGGCCAGGTTCACAATCCGGGCGGGGTCCAGGTATCCGGCGATGGGATCTTCCCCCAGTGAGTAAGCTTCATCCGCCCGCTTCACGTGTAAGCCGTATCGGTCCGGCTCGGTGTAGATGGCCACCGAGCGGATGCCCATCTCAGCGCAGGCGCGCTCAATCCGCACCGCAATCTCGCCTCGGTTGGCGATCAAAACTTTCTTCAACATGGGAGATTCCTCGTTTCGTCGTCCCGAATGAAGGTTCTAAAAGAATAACGAGGATCGCTGATCAGTAAAAATTGATATTATTTCGATTATGTATAACAAATTTATTATGGATGGTTCTGGGAGGGTGAATGTATGCCGCTAAGCATTCAAAAACTGGCCAACCGGCTGACCTTTCGACAGCTTCAAGTCTTCAAGGCCGTGTACGATCTGAAAAGCTACAGCAAAGCGGGTGAGCTGCTGGGGTTAACCCAACCGGCGGTCAGTAGCCAGGTACGCCATCTTGAGCAGGCGCTGGAGATGCCGATGTTTGAGTACGTGGGCCGCAAACTGTATTGCACCGCAGCTGGGGAGGAAATGGCGGCTTGCGTTAAGAAGGTGTTTCACGAACTGGCGGATATGCAGAATCGCCTGGCAGCGCTTGAGGGCAGGGTGGCTGGTGACCTGCGGTTGGTGGCGGTCAGTACCGCCCAGTATGTGGTGCCTTATCTACTGCATTCGTTTCTTGAACAAAACCAACAGGTCAATATCTCTGTGGCGGTGGTTAACCGCGCCACTGCGTTGGAGCGATTGAATGAAAACAGCGATGACTTGGTCATCATGGGCATGGTGCCGCAAGGCAAGCCGTTAACCTCGTTGCCCTTTTTAGACAATGAATTGGTACCGGTTGTGCCCGCGGGGCACCCGTTGCTTGCAAAGGGTACGGTTAACCCTGAAGAGTTTTTAGGTGGCCAGCTACTGACCCGGGAATCGGGTTCGGGTAGCCGGTTGGCGTTGGAGGTGTATTGTCAAAAACATCGTTTGAAAATGGAGCCTGTAATGGAACTTGGCTCAAACGATGCGGTAAAGCATGCGGTTCTGGCAGGATTGGGTGTAGCTGTTATTCCCAAACTGAGCATTCTGTCGGAATTGGCTCTAGGTTCTCTTGTGGCTTTGGATATCAAAGGGTTTCCCTTAAGGCGGAGTTGGTGTGTGGTACACCCTCAGGGGCGACATCCGACTCCGGCTATGAAGGCATTTATTGATTACATACAGCGGAATATTGCCGAGTTCGACCGTTTGTTTCGGCGGTTGGGTTCTTAGGTTGGTGCTTTGGATCCGTTTCTAGCCTGTTGGCTGGGGTGATAGGTGATGTTTGGGGCCCCTTCCCAAAAACCGCTACGAGCACATCCATGTGCGCTTCTCTCCGGCCATCCATGGCCTACGAAATTTTTGGGAAGGGGCCCCAAACACCACCATTCAGGCTTGGCAGCAATATTCCGGGATTGTCGAGGAAATGGTGGCGGATACTAGTGCGGAGTAAGAAGGCGTTGGCGGGAGGCTCCTCACAAAAATGTGCGGAGCCATGGATGGCGGAGCAGAAGCGTCACATGGACGTGCCGAAGGAGCGGTTTTTGGGAGGAGCCTCCCGCCAACGCGCCCCGCAAACCTGGCAGGCTTGGGCCGGAGCATTGCGCCCAGCCCAAGCTCGCCCTCATTAACCACCAAGCTTCCGCAGAAGAATCTCGTTGAACAGCTTAGGGTTGCCTTGGCCCTTGGAGGCTTTCATCAATGGGCCCATAAAGCCGCCAAGCATCTTCTTGCGCTTCTTCGGATCTTCCTCGCCTTGGAACTGGGCTACCTGATCCGGCATGCCGGCCAGAACCTCGTCTACCATGGCTTCCAGGGCGCCAGTGTCAGATACCTGCTTCAGACCCTTGGCTTCGATAATCGCATCCACGTTATCGCTCTCGCCGGTCCACAGCGCTTCAAACACTTTCTTGGCACCAGACGAAGACAGCGTGTTATCGGCGATACGAGTGACCAGCGCGCCCAGCTGAGCGCCAGTGATTGGAGCATCGGCCACCGACTTCTCTTCTGAATTCAAACGCGCAGAAAACTCACCCTGAACCCAGTTAGAGGCCAGCTTCGCGTCCTTGCCGTGCTCAACGGTTTCCTCGAAGAAACCGGCCAGCTTGGCGTCAGCAGACAGAATTCCCGCATCGTAATCGTTCAGACCGTACTGCTCCTTGAAGCGAGCGCGGCGGGCATCCGGTAGTTCCGGCAAGCGTGCACGGGCATCCTCGATGAAGGAATCATCGATTTCTACCGGCAGCAGGTCCGGGCACGGGAAGTAGCGGTAGTCGTTGGCTTCTTCCTTGCTCCGCATGGAGCGGGATTCGTCCCGGTCGCCGTTGTACAGACGGGTTTCCTGAATGATCTCGCCGCCGTCTTCCAGAATGTCCATCTGACGCTCGACTTCGTGCGCGATGGCCTGCTCCATAAAACGGAAGGAGTTCAGGTTCTTGGTTTCGGTCCGCGTGCCCAAGGTGTCAGAACCTTTGGGTTTCAGTGAGATATTCACGTCGAAACGCATAGAGCCCTGAGACATATCACCGTCACAAATACCCAGTGAAGTCACCAGACTGTGCAGCTTCTTGGCGAAGGCCACAGCTTCTTCGGCACTGTTCATGTCCGGCTCGGTCACCACCTCGATCAGCGGTGTGCCGGCGCGGTTCAAATCGATGCCGGACATGCCGTGGTAATCCTCATGCAAGGATTTGCCAGCGTCTTCTTCCAAGTGTGCGTGGTGAATGCGAACCCGCTTGGTGCTGCCGTCGGACAGGTCGATGTCAACGTGGCCAGGGCCGACAATTGGCTGGGCCAACTGGGTAGTCTGGTAGCCCTTGGGCAAGTCCGGGTAGAAGTAGTTCTTCCGCTCGAACACCGAGCGACGGCCAATCTCGGCGTTGGTGGCCAAGCCGAACATTACGGCATAACGAAACGCCTGTTCGTTAGGAACAGGCAGCGTGCCCGGCATGGCCAGGTCAACGGCGTTGGCCTGGGTGTTAGGCTCGGCACCAAACGCGGTGCTGGAGCCGGAGAAAATCTTGGTTTTGGTGGCAAGCTGAACGTGAATTTCCAGCCCGATCACGATATCCCACTGCATGTGTTCGTCTCCTTATCCGGGCTTATTGAGGTTCACGCTGGTGCCAATCGGTCACCTGCTGGAACTGATGGGCGGCATTCAGCAGGCGCGCTTCAGAGAAGTAATCCCCGATAATCTGCAAACCAACCGGCAAGCCGTCAACAAAACCGGCGGGTACCGACATGGCTGGAATGCCTGCCAGGTTAATGGCGATGGTGAACACGTCTTCCAGATACATAGTCACCGGATCTGTGGTCTTCTCGCCCTGAACGAACGCAGGGGAGGGCGACACCGGGCTCATCATCACGTCTACTTCTTTGAACGCATTGATAAAGTCCTGCTGGATCAAGCGGCGAACCTTCTGAGCCTTGAGGTAATACGCATCAAAGTAACCGGCGGACAGCGCGTAGCTACCCACCAGAATTCGGCGCTTAACCTCGTTGCCGAAGCCTTCCGCACGGGTGCGGGTGTACATGTCCATCAGGTCTTTCGGGTTGTCGCAGCGATAGCCGTAACGCGCGCCGTCAAAACGGGACAGGTTGGCCGAGGCTTCCGCCGGAGCAATGACGTAGTAAGCGGCAATGGCCAGCTTGGCGTTGGGCAGAGAAACCTCTTTAACCGTTGCGCCCAGCTTCTCGTATTCGCGCACCGCATTACGAACCTGCTCTTCCATAGCCGGCGACAGCTGCTCGCTGAAGTACTCCTTCGGCAAACCAATCTTCAGGCCTTTCAGAGGCTCGTTCAGCGTTGCGGTGTAATCCGGAACCTCGCGGTCGATGCAGGTGGAATCCTTCGGATCAAACCCGGCCATCACATTCATCATCAGCGCCGCATCTTCCGCCGTGCGCGTCATCGGGCCGCCTTGGTCCAATGATGAAGCAAACGCGATCATGCCGTAACGGGAAACCCGGCCATAGGTCGGCTTCAAACCGGTAATGCCACACAACGCAGCAGGCTGGCGGATAGAGCCGCCAGTGTCGGTGCCCGTCGCTGCAGGTACCAGGCGCGCCGCAACCGCCGCCGCTGAACCACCAGACGAGCCACCCGGAACACGCTTGTCGCCCCACGGGTTGGTCACCGCGCCAAAGAAACTGGATTCGTTGGACGACCCCATGGCGAACTCATCCATGTTGGTCTTGCCCAAACAAACCGCGCCGGCCGCCTTAAAGTTTGCCGTCACCGTGGCGTCGTAAGGCGGTACAAAGTTCTCCAGCATTTTAGAACCACAGGTGGTGCGAACACCGTTGGTGCAGAAAATGTCTTTGTGCGCAAACGGAACCCCGGTCCAGGCCGTCGCCTTACCGGCTGCACGCATCTCATCGGCTGCCTTGGCTTCGGCCAAAGCCTGCTCATCGGAGATGGTGATAAAACTGTTGTACTTACCGTCTTCACTCTTCAGACGGTCGAGGAACTGTTGCGTCAGCTCCACGCTTGAAACCTTCCCGCTCTCCAGCTCTTTGGAAAGCTCTGCTACGGATTTGTTATGCATCATCAATCCTGAAATCTTTGATGGTCAGAAAGTAGGCCGGATAAAAGGCCGTGGCTGCTTAACTTGAACCGAATCACTCAATAACCTTGGGAACCAAATACAGCCCGTCCTCGGTCGCCGGCGCAATCGCCTGAAACGCCTCACGCTGATTGGTCTCGGTAACCTCATCCACGCGCAAACGCTGAACCGCATCCAACGGATGCGCCATCGGTTCCACGGCTTCTGTATCCGCAGCGCTTAATTGATCAACCAGATCCAGAATGTTGCCCAGATCTTTCTCCAGAGCCGAAACCTGCTCGTCATCCACTTTGATGCGGGCGAGCACGGCAACTTTTTCAATGTCCTCGCGGGAAATGCTCATGTTGCCTCCAATAAAGCATGTGTGAATACAATTTAATGCAATGATGCCCGGACGCGCGGCTACGGTCGTTTATGACGGCACCTTCGATGTCCGGGGATGCCTTGGGGAACTGCTTTCCAAAAATGTGCGCAGCCATGGATGGCGGAGCAGAAGCGCCACATGGATGTGCCGAAGGAGTGGTTTTTGGAAAGCAGTTCCCCAAGGCATCGTTGCACCTGTTGAAAACAAGCCGGATATATTAGCAGAAAGCTGCCACAGATTGGCCCCGAAACAACCTATAAAATGTGCAATTAGTAAGCCAGTAGCCCCGATGGCTCCTTGCCTGCACAGGGCCCCGCTGATAAAGTTGCCGCATCCTTCTTTAGCAACCGCAACTCTCAGGTTGAAACAACACGAATGTTAATCAAAAGACTCCGAGGCCTATTCTCCAGCGACCTGTCCATTGACCTGGGCACCGCCAACACACTCATCTATGTGCGGGGTCGTGGCATCGTATTGGACGAACCGTCCGTGGTCGCCATCAGAACCAGCAACTCCCAGAAAATGGTTGCCGCCGTCGGTGCTGAAGCCAAACGCATGCTGGGCCGAACGCCCGGAAACATCACCGCCATCCGGCCCATGAAAGACGGCGTGATCGCCGACTTCGTTGTCACCGAAAAAATGCTCCAGCATTTTATCCACAAGGTGCACGAAAACAGCTTCATCACCCCAAGCCCGCGTGTACTGGTCTGTGTGCCCAGCAAATCGACTCAGGTAGAACGTAAAGCCATTCGCGAATCCGCCCTCGGTGCTGGTGCCCGTGAAGTATTCCTGATCGAAGAGCCCATGGTTGCGGCCATCGGAGCAGGCCTGCCGGTAGAAGAAGCCAGCGGCTCCATGATCGTTGATATCGGCGGTGGTACCACCGAAATCGCCATCATCTCCCTGAACGGTATTGTTTACGCTGATTCCGTTCGCGTAGGTGGCGACAAGTTCGACGAAGCCATCGTGACTTACGTGCGCCGTAATTACGGCAGCCTGATTGGTGATTCAACCGCAGAGCGCATCAAGCATGAAATCGGCTGTGCCTACGAAGGGCTGGAACTGAAAGAAATCGACGTTCGCGGCCGCAATCTGGCCGAAGGTGTGCCCCGGGCATTCACTTTGAACAGCGAAGAAATTCTCGACGCACTGCAAGAGTCACTGGCGCAAATCGTACAGACCGTCAAAAGTGCGCTTGAACAGTCTCCGCCTGAACTGGCATCTGACATCGCTGAGCGCGGCATCGTGCTGACCGGTGGTGGTGCATTGTTGGCCGGTTTGGACAAACTGATCAGTGAAGAGACCGGGTTGCCCGTGATCATTGCCGAAGACCCGCTGACCTGCGTCGCCCGTGGTGGTGGTAAAGCGCTGGAAGTGATTGATCGCAGCGGCATCGGAATGTTCTCCCAGGAGGGTTAATCCCGTGGGGGGAACTCACCATTAAAACAATCTTCGTTCAGGGGCCGATACCCGGCTTCCGACTCCTCCTCGTCATACTGTTATCGGCAGCGTTAATCGCTGCCGATAGCCGTTCTGACAGACTGTCGATCGTCCGCAGCTCCATCGAGACGGGGTTGGCGCCCATCTACTGGTTCGGTAACTTGCCGGCCCGATTGGGGGATTGGATCGACGGCTCGCTTGAAGATCACGAAGATCTGCAAAAGAAAAACGAAGAACTGCAAACCCGCCTCCTTATTCTGGAACGAAGAGCGCTGAAATACGCTGCCCTGGCGTCCGAGAACAACGAACTCCGCCGTTTAATGAACTCCGCCGAAGTGTTGGACGATCGCGTCATTGTGGGCGAAGTGGTGGGCATTTCGCCGGATCCTTATACCCACGAAATCGTCATCAACAAAGGCCAGAGCGACGGCATTACCGTCGGGCAGGCGGTATTGGATGCTGCGGGACTGATGGGGCAGGTGATCCAGACCAGCCAGTTTACCTCTCGCGTATTGTTGGTGTCTGACAGCAGCCACGCCGTGCCTGTGGAAGTTCTGCGCAACGGCTTGCGTGCGATTCTTCTCGGTAGCGGCCAGCCCAATACCCTGGATCTGGTGCACGTGCCTGACACGGCGGATATTCGTGAAGGTGATGTGTTGGTCAGCTCGGGGCTGGGAGGTCGGTTCCCGTCCGGTTACCCGGTGGCCGAGATCACCGAGATCGTAAAAGAACCGGGTGAACCGTTTGTCACAATCGGAGCGGCGCCGAAAGCGCGATTGAATCAGAGTCGTCTGGTGCTGGTGGTATTCCAGCCGAGAGCCCGGCAAGACGAAGAGCCGGTGGGTGAACGGGTACCGGAAGAAGGGGAGGCACCCTGATGTTGTCAGTCATCAGTTATCCACTGTTTTTAATCTCGGTTCTGGTGTCGCTGGTTCTGAGTATCTCCCTGTTTCCCGTGGGCTGGTTCGAGTTCCGGCCCGAGTGGTTGGGGTTGGTGGTGTTTTACTGGACCTTCCGGGCGCCCGCGCAGTTTGGTGTCATATTGGCCTGGTGTCTGGGGTTGTTGCTGGACACCCTCGAATCCACCCCTTTGGGTGTTAATGCAATGGGCATGGCGCTGATTGCCTTTCTGGTATTGACCGTGCACCAGCGCCTTCGCATGTACCCGCTGCCGCAACAATGCCTCATGGTGTTTCTGCTACTGGGCATCAATCAGATGCTTGTACATTTTATCAAGCAATTGGTGGGGGCCGAGAATACCGGTTTCAGCTATTTGTGGCCGGCTGTAACCAGTGCCTTGATCTGGCCGTTGCTCAGTAGCGTGCTGGACCATATCAATCGAAAACTGGGGTAAACCACTATGCCTGATCTGATTCTTGCTTCCGCCTCTCCCCGGCGCGCTGAATTGCTTCTGCAGATAGGCTTGAATTTTCATGTACAGCCGGCGGATATCGATGAAACGCCCGTCTCGCTGGAAACACCTGAACACTACGTTGAGCGCCTGGCGCGGGAAAAGGCGCTGTGCATCGCCCGTGAGCATCCGGAAAAGTTGGTGCTAGGTTCCGATACCTCCGTGATTCACAATGAAGAGATTCTGGGAAAACCCGAGTCCTCCGAGCACGCGGTGGCTATGCTGCAGGCGCTGTCGGGAAGCACGCATCAGGTGTTAACCGCGGTGGCCCTGGCGCACGGGGAAGAGTGCTGGTCCAGGGTTGTGATTACTGATGTAACTTTCCGGGAGCTGGAGCCAGAAGAGATTCGTGCCTATGTGGCGAGCGGCGAGCCCATGGATAAAGCGGGCGGCTATGGTATTCAGGGGCTGGGCGGCATTTTTGTCAGTTCGATCAGGGGTAGTTACAGTGCGGTAGTGGGGCTCCCACTGCAGGAAACCGCAGTATTGCTTGCTCAAGCGGGCTACCCGGTGAACCAGTTCTGGCCGAGCACTAAGGAGAGTCAGCGATGAGTGAAGAAATCCTGATCAACGTAACGCCGGTGGAAACCCGGGTGGCGCTGGTCGAAAACGGCATGTTGCAGGAAGCCTACATCGAGCGGACCAGTCGTAAAGGAATTGTCGGCAATATTTATAAAGGCAAAGTTGTAAGGGTGTTGCCGGGTATGGAGGCCGCGTTCGTGGATATTGGCCTGGAACGGGCCGCGTTTATTCATGCCTCGGATGTGGTCGCCAGTCAGCCCGCGGCGGAGGATGAGGGTGAGGGGCCAAGAGTGGTACCTGATATCCGTACGCTGCTGCGGGAAGGCCAGTCATTGGTTGTGCAGGTGACGAAAGATCCGATCGGTACCAAAGGCGCGCGCCTGACCACGCAGCTGTCTGTGCCGTCGCGGTATTTGGTGTTCATGCCCGGGGTGAAACACATTGGTATCTCCCAGCGCATCGAAGACGACAGCGAGCGTGCCCGCTTGAAATCGATTGTTGAAGAAGCCGCGGCCGAGCATCAGGAAGTGGATGGCGGTTACATCATCCGCACCGCAGCCGAAGGTGCGCAGGCGGAAGAACTCATCGCCGATATGGTGTATTTGCACCGGTTGAGCCAGTCGGTGCACGAGCGCATCAACAAAGCGCCGGCACCTTCTGCGGTGTATCAGGATCTGCCCCTGTTTATCCGCACCATTCGGGATTTGATTCGCCCGCAAACTGAAAAAGTGCGGATAGACAGCCGGGAAAGTTATCAGCGGGTGATGGATTTTGTGCATGAATTCGTCACCGAATTTGCGGATAAAGTGGAATACTACCCCGGCGAACGCCCCATTTTTGATCTGTACTCCGTTGAAGACGAAATTCAGAAAGCCCTCAGCCGCAAAGTGCAGCTGAAATCCGGTGGTTATGTGATCATCGATCAAACCGAAGCGATGACCACCATCGATATCAACACCGGTGCGTTTGTCGGGCATCGTAATCTTGAAGAAACCATCTTCAAGACCAATCTTGAAGCGGCTCGCTCGATCAGTCGACAGCTCAGGCTCCGCAACCTCGGCGGCATCATAATCATTGATTTCATTGACATGGACGACACGGAACACCAAAGGCAGGTGCTCCGTATGCTCGAGAAAATGCTTGAGCGCGATCATGCGAAAACCAAAATCACCGGTGTTTCCGAGCTGGGCTTGGTGGAAATGACCCGTAAACGCACCACTGAAAGCCTCGGACAGGTGTTGTGTGAGCCGTGCCCGATTTGTGATGGCCGCGGTTTCCTGAAAACCTCTGAAACCGTGTGCTATGAAATTTTCCGGGAAATCCTTCGAGTAAACCGGGTCTATGAGGCTGAGAGCTATCTGGTAATGGCATCCCAGAATGTTGTGGATCGGCTGCTCGATGAGGAATCCGACAACGTGGCGGACCTCGAAACTTTTATCAAAAAGACCATTCGATTCCAGGTTGAGCCTTTCTACAGCCAGGAGCAATATGATGTGGTTCTGCTCTGATACCTGAGCGGCTCAGTATTTTAAGGGGCTGACCGATAACGATGTCGATCCGCGATGAAGGCAGTGTTCAGGCAGACCCGCCTCCCGGAGGGCTGGTCGGCCGTATGTTGGCGGGCATTGCCTCATGCGTGTGGTGGGCATTGCTGGTTTGTTTGGTCTTGCTCGCGCTGTACGCGGGCATAGGCCGGCAGCTGACCGCCAATATTGATCAATTTTCGGATCGAACCGCGCGCATCCTCTCCGAACAGACAGGCTTCGAGGTCAGCATAGGCCGCCTGTCTTCTTCCTGGCAATGGCTCAATCCCTCGGTCACCGCCACCGAAATCCTTGTGCGTCACCCCGACACCGGCAAAGTGGTGGCAGATCTTGAGCATTTGAGCGCCAAGCTGGATTTCCTTTCGTCGTTGATGCGCTTTCGCATCGTTTTCGAAGATTTCGAAGCCGATGAACTCTTGCTTACACTGACCCGTTCGGTGATTCCCGGTGACGCCAATCCGGTTGAGGAATTATTGCAAAACCCCGTGACCAAGGGGCGCAGCCTGCAAAAGTGGTTGGATTACGCCGGCACCTGGTTATCGGATCCGGAAGTGCGGATCACCCGCGTCAGCCTGACCGTGGATGACGGCAAAGATCATTTGCGCCACATCGATATTCCGCAACTGGACTTGCTGTATCGCCGGGGCTTGTTCCAGGCGGCGGGCCGCGCGATGCAAAGTGGCACGGCCACTCAGCTGGCCAGCTTTGCCTTGGTGGGGCAACACTTTTTCCGCGGAGACTTTACCGGACAGCTCTATCTGGACGTGGATTCCGGGCGTTTATTTGATGGGCTGGTGGACGACCTGAGCTGGAAAGGTATTCGCCTGGAAGGGTTCGATCTTGGAGGAAAAGCCTGGCTGACCTTCGAAGAAGGCGAGCTTCAACAGGTTCAGGGACAGGTAGAAACCCCGTATTTGCAGCTGGGTGTTAACGCTCAGTCACTGGCACCGCTAGAGCATATTCACGCAAGATTCGGCTGGAAAAGGGGCGAAGCGTTCATGCTGCAGGAGCTCCAATGGCAGTGGGCCGGGGATGTCGTACAACCGTTCAGTTTCAGAATTCAGCCACAGGGTACGGGGACGGCGCTTGTGGCGGATGCATTGCCCCTTGAAGCACTGAGAAGACTGGTGCTGGACCTGCAGCTGTTGCCGAAAGTTGCCAATCAGGCCCTGGAACATTACCGCCCGCAGGGCTATGTGGATGACATGCTGTTGCTGCTGCCAGAGCAGGCGGGCGACTTCAGCCTGTCTGGGCAATTGCGGGATGTCAGCGCGCAAGCATGGCAAGGAACTCCGGTGGCGACGGGGCTGGAGGGATACTTTGAGTTGTCGGCGCAAGCTGGTTTTGTGGATCTGGATGCCACTGCCCCGGTTACGCTGGGCTTTCCCTCTTTATTCGTTGATGAATGGGCCTTTGACTCGCTGGCGGGCCGAGTGTCCTGGTTAAAGGAAGGCTCCGTCGTTCGGGTTTTCGCCGACGATCTTAAATTTGGGTATCAGCAGGACACGGTTATTACCGGTGCCTTTGACCTGAAGCTCGATGGGCAGGGTGAAGATAACCTTGGCTTGCGGGTGGGAGTGGAAGACGGTTCAGCGGATATGTTGTCGGCTTTTGTGCCTGCTTATGCGGTGGATCAAGGTCTTTATGAGTGGTTGTCTACCCGGATTGAAGCGGCGGACATTCTCAATGGCGAATACTATGGTCATGGCCGCATTGGCGCTGATGCGCCTGCCGGGTCCTTTGTGTCTTCCATGTGGTACGAGTTTGAGAAGGGCAGGGTTCGCTACGATGACCAGTGGCCAGTCGTAACCGAGGCGGCAGGCAGGGTAGAGGTACAGAATGGCGACACCTTGGTCACGCTCAAGCAGGGAACCACCGGCGGTTTGGCGGTTGATCAGGCTGAGGTTCGGGTGGTGCCCGGGGATGCCGAGCAACCGGCTCGCATTCATATCGCGGCGTCAGCGCCGGTTCCTGGCGCAGCGGTGCCCTGGTGGTTGGCTAACAGTCCACTGGGTGAGATGGGGGGCGCCGCCCTGACGGACGCGGGCATTGGGGGGCAATTTCAGCTTGGCCTGGACATTGATTTGCCTTTGAGCGACGAAATACCGGTTGTTGTTGAGGCGCACGTCAAAACCGAAGGGGCGGAGTTCGCGCTTCCTCAGGCAGGGTTGGCGTGGCGCAATATCACCGCCGATCTGACCTACCACACAGAAGCCGGCTTTGAAGGTGGTCCCGTTAATGCGGAGTTTCTGGGGCAGCCGGCAAGCCTCTGGTTTGGTCATAGTGGTCAGGGAAATGCATTGCATATCCAACAAACTGGCCGCCTTGTGTTGCCCGATTTTCTGCGGCAGTTTGATCTTGGAAGCGACAGCTCGTTTGGCTTGAATGGCTCGTTGGAATACAGCGCGGGGCTGACGGTCGGAGCAGGCGGGGTGTCTCCGATTTCGATCGCGTCGGACCTGTTTGGGCTGGCGGTCGATTGGCCGGAACCCCACGGTAAAGACGCGCTGGATACCGCTCAGCTTGATGTACAGATTGACCCCTTTGTTGACGATGGGGTTCAGGTGGCGGGCACCTGGGCAGACAGGCTGGCGTTTGATTTGAACCTGAGAGAAGGCGGCTTAGACCTCAATTTTGACCATTTGTATTTGGGCGATAACCGGCTTTCCGATATTCAGGTAGGTGCTCTGTATCTGGGGGACCGCTGGGTAGTGAACACGGAGTCCGAACGGGCCGTCGGCCGCGTGGTTATTCCGGATGACGACGGCATTGTCGAGGTGGATCTGCAGAGCCTGAGTCTGAGTCGGCAAAAAGAGGGGGATCGCCCGGATGAGCCGGTGTTGACGCTGGAGCAGCAGTTGGAAGCCTTCCGGCAGCTAGACATTGGCAGCTGGCCGAACATCGATGGACAGGTTGCGTCCTTGACCGTTGGCGGCCAGCCTGCCGGACGCTGGACGTTGAAGCTTCGCCCTGAAGAGCACCAGTTAAACGTAACCGGAATCGAAGGCCAGGTCGGTTCGTTGGCGCTGACCGGCGCTATGACCTGGCGCATTCTCGATGGCCGGGAGGTGACCCAATTCAAAGGCCAGCTTGCCGGTGGTGCTTTAAAGGATTTAGAACCCCTCACCGATGGTTCGATTCCGTTGAACAACGACGAAACCACCATCGAGCTGGATGTGGACTGGCCCGGTAGCCCCGCCCATCTTGAATTGGGCAAGCTGAGTGGTCAGGTCAGCATGCGCTTGGATGACGGTGTGATTCTTGAACAGAACAACTCGGCGCAACTTTTCCGGATTTTCAATCTTCTGAATACCGACACCTTGTGGCGTCGCCTGAGTTTGGACTTCTCGGATTTGTATGAAGCGGGCGTTGCCTTTGATGCAATATCGGGGAAGGCCGTTATCACCAACGGTTTGCTCACTCTGGATCCTGAACTACAGTTGGTGGGCCCGTCGGGCGCCTTTAAAATCAGTGGCACCACCAATATGGCGAGTGAAGATCTGAATATGCGTTTGGTGATGGTGTTACCGATCACCCAGAATCTGCCACTGGCTGCGCTGCTGATGGGGGCAAGTGCGCCCATTGGTGGCGCCCTTTTTGTCCTGGACAAGATACTGGGGGATCCGCTCAGCAAACTGACCAGTGCCACGTATACTGTGACAGGAAACTGGAGCGATCCGAAGGTTGAGCTAAAAGGTGTTTTCGATACAGGCGAATAATCCGGGAGGCTGGTAATGACGAAAGTTGCCGCAATTCAAATGGTCAGTGGTCACGATATTGAGGTCAATCTGGCAGAAGCCGCCCGCTTGCTGAAGGAGGCCGCAGAGCGCGGCGCCAAAGTCGCGGTGTTGCCTGAAAACTTTGCGGTATTGGCATCCAGTCAGATGCAAGTCTGCGGTGAACGGGAGGCTGGTGACAGCCCTGTGGTGAGGCATTTTCTGGCGGCTCAAGCCAGAGCCCTCGGGCTTTGGATTGTCGGAGGCTCGATGCCTTTGGCGAGTCGGCCAGACGGTTCTTCGATTGCGGATCGGGTGCGGGCCTGCTGCCTGGTGTATGACGATCAGGGCCGCGAAGTGGCTCGCTATGACAAGATCCATCTGTTCGATGCCATGGTTGAAG
The DNA here is from genome assembly GCF_030718085.1 of Marinobacter sp. MDS2. Classification (NCBI taxonomy): domain Bacteria; kingdom Pseudomonadati; phylum Pseudomonadota; class Gammaproteobacteria; order Pseudomonadales; family Marinobacteraceae; genus Marinobacter; species Marinobacter sp. MDS2. The sequence continues at coordinate 859,908 of NZ_JAVAJF010000001.1, read as the reverse complement.
ATGCTCACGGCCAATACAAAGAATCCAATGCATTCGAGCCCGGTGATCAGGTTGTCACCATAGATACGCCGGCAGGCCGGTTAGGTTTGGCAATCTGCTACGACCTTCGGTTTCCGGAACTGTTTCGTGCCTTAAGAGAGCAGGGCGCCGATTGGGTGTGCTTGCCCAGCGCATTTACCTGGCAAACCGGCGATGCCCATTGGCATGCCTTGATTCGGGCTCGGGCCATCGAAAATCAGGTCTGGGTTGTCGCGCCAGGCCAGGGCGGCCAGAACAGTGAGCGCAGACGAACCTACGGCCACAGTCTGGTATGCGACCCTTGGGGCAAAGTGGTTTCCGAAATCGAAGAAGGGCCGGGGGTGGCCCTGGCAGACCTGAGTCTGGAATACTTGAAGCAGGTGCGGACGCGGATGCCGGTGTGGGAACACCGGCGCTTATAGAAAGCCGGTAGCGTTAGTGCTGCTCGGCTTCGTCAATCCATTCCCGAAGCGCGCGGAACAGCTTGCGGGACTGCCCGGTATTGGCCTGCTTTTCGACTTCTTTGCGGGCGTTTCGCACCAGATTGCGCAGGTGCTGAACCTCGGCGCTCGGACAATAGTCGATAAACTCCCCGACCACTGAATCCCCTTCCGAGATCATCTTGTCACGCCAGCGTTCCGCGAGGTGGTGCCGGCGGGTGTGTTCTTCACTGCCCGCATAGAACGCATCAATGGTTTTGCTGATGGTTTCGGGATCGTCTTCCTGGCGAATGATCTTGCCGATGTACTGCAAGTGCCTGCGGCGGGCCTCACGCTGGGTGATGCGGCGTGATTCCAGGATCGCCCGTTGCAGCCGGTCACTGATCGGCAGCGTGGCGAGCTGATCTTCGCTCAGTTCCAGCATGCGCTTTCCGAGATCCTGCAATTCATGCATTTCCCGCTTCAATTGCGACTTGCTGGGCCCCAGATACTCTGGAAGTTGGTCGTCAGTATGGTCAGTCATGTTGTTTATCAATTCTGTCAGGCGTAGAAGAGGGTGGCCAATCCCAGAAAGGCCATGAAGCCAACAACATCGGTCACCGTTGTCAGAATAACACCGCCGGCGAGGGCCGGGTCAATATTACGGGACTTCAGAAATAGAGGCAGTACGGTGCCGGCCACGGTGGCTGCAACCAGATTGATCACCAGTGCGGCCGCAATCACGCCGCCGATCATCCAGTCGCCGAACCAGAGAATGGCTGCGGTCGCCACGACCCCGGCCCATAAAAGTCCGTTAAGGATACCGGAGAGTAGTTCTCGATTCAGCAACCAAGCAACGTTGACGCTGCTGATTTGCCCCACCGCCATGCCCCGGATCACCAGCGTCAGGGTCTGGCTGCCGGCAATGCCGCCCATGCTGGCGACGATGGGCATGAGTACCGCCAAGGCCACGACCTTGGCAATGGTGTCTTCAAACAGCCCGATCACCGCTGAGGCGGTAAATGCGGTCAACAGGTTGATGCCGAGCCAGACCGCACGACGGCGGGTGGTTTTCATCACCGGGGCAAAGGTATCTTCATCTTCATCAAGGCCGGCCAGGCTCATCAGCGAGTGGTCTGCGTCTTCACGAATAACATCAACCACGTCATCGATGGTGATGCGGCCCAAGAGTTTGTTCTGTTCGTTTACCACGGGCGCTGAAATCAGGTCATAGCGTTCGAACAGGGTGGCGACCTTGGTATCGGACAGACTGACAGGAATCGGTTCGATGTCGGTGTCCATCACTTCCCGAACGGTAGACGCCGGGTTCGAAACCAGCATCCGGGTGATGGCGAGCGTGCCGATAAACTCATCCCGCCGGTTAACTACGATCAGGCTATCCGTCATCGGCGGCAGGCTGCGGTGGCGGCGTAAATAGCGCAGCACAACGTCAATGCTGATGTCCGGGCGCACCGTGATAGTGTCCGTGTTCATCAAGCCGCCGGCGGTGTCTTCCGGGTAGGACAGAACCTCTTCAACCCGCTGTCGGTCCTGTTCGTCCATGGTTTCGAGGACTTCGAGGATCACCGTGTCGGGTAGCTGTTGAAGCAGGTCGGCGAGATCGTCCGACTCGAAATCTTCAATAATGTCAGCCAACTCCTGAGCGTTAAACTTGCTCAGGAAATACCCTCGGATATCGTCACCAAGGTGCTGGAGAACTTCGCCTTCCAGTTGCTTATCGACCAGATTCCACAGCAAAGCGCGCTGACGAGGCGGAGAGGATTCCAACAGGTGGGCGATATCACTGGGACTGAGGCCGCCGTTCAGGATGCGAGCAACCTGCTTCAGCGCGCCACTATCCAGAGCCTCGCTCAGGGAGCGGAGTCTCTGGTGGGCCTGACTTTGTTCCAGAATATCAGACATGGATCCACCTACGGTCAGAAAACCTCCGTATTATAGCGGAGTTAGCGAGCGTCGGTGAGGGGGAGTTATAGGTGAATTGCGAAGAATCAGCCGCCTTCGCCGAAATAATCTGCGATCAGCGTGGTTAGCGCCTCGATGGCTTGTCGCTCATCCGGGCCGTCCGCAATGAGTTCAACGGTGGTGCCCTGGCTGGCCGCAAGCATCATGACTTGCATGATATTTTTGGCATCTACCTTGCGGTCGTTGCGGCTGATCCAGACCTTCGATTCATGCTCGGAGGCGGTGGCGACCAGCTTTGCGGTGGCCCGGGCGTGCAAGCCGAGCTTGTTGATGATTGTCACCGTACGGCTGATCATGGCGAATCAGATTTCCCCTCTGGCTTGCAGATGAGGCAGTTCGGAGTGGCGAACCTGCACATTGCGGTACTTTTTTGCGAAGTGTTTTGTCAGTTGTTCCGAAACGTACACCGAGCGATGCTGGCCGCCAGTACAGCCGATGGAAATGGTCATATAGCTGCGATTGCTGTCTGCAAACGAGGGAAGCCAGGAATCGAGAAACCCAATGATGTCGTTGACCATCTTCTGGCTCAAAGGCTCGCGCTCGAGGAAGTCGATGACCGGTTGGTCAACGCCGGTGTACTTGCGGAGGCTGGTGTCCCAATAGGGATTCGGAAGGCACCGAACGTCGAACACGTAATCGGAGTCAACCGGTACCCCGTGCTTGAAGCCGAACGACTGAACCAGCAAGGCCAATTCCTGGTCCTTCCGGCCCGCAACCCGCTGCTTGACCATGTCCCGTAGCTCGTACATGGACAGCCCGGTGGTGTTGACGTACAGGTCGGCCAGCCGGGACAGCGGCTCTAGAAGGGTTTTCTCGTAAGACACTGCTTCAGGAAGCGATGTTTTATCATCGCTGAGCGGGTGTTTGCGTCGAGTTGCGTGAAAACGCTGCAGCAATGTTTGCTCGTCGGCATCCAGGAAGATGATTTCGACATCCATGCCGGTGCTTTTGAGCTGACTGTATATGGCCTCGAAGTTGGCCAGCTCGCCCGACAGGTTGCGTGCGTCAATGCTGACTGCCATTTTACGCAGGCGAGTGGTCGCCTCCTGGGTGGCGGCTTCCTGGGTCAGAGGGAAGAGGAGCCCTATGGGGAGGTTGTCGATGCAGTAAAACCCCAAATCTTCCAGTACGTGCAAGGCGGTACTTTTTCCCGAGCCTGAGCGGCCGCTGACGATGATCAGCTTCATAACAGTGTTCCTCTCATGCTGCGCGCTTTTGCTGAATTCGTATCAGTTCTGATTCGAAATCATGGCCTTGTGCAGATGGTCGGTATCCTGGCACTGGCGCAGCTTTTCGCAAAAAGAGCTTTCATTAAACTTTTCAGCGAGCTGACTGAGCAGCTCCAGGTGTTCGCTGGTCGCTTCTTTGGGCACAACCAGGGCGAAAACAATATCGACGGGCTGGTTGTCGATGGAATCGAACTCGACCGGTTCGGCCAGAGTCATCAACACGCCGATGACCCTATTCAGCCCGTCCAGCCGGCAATGGGGAATGGCGATGCCTTCGCCTATGCCGGTACTGCCCAGCCGCTCCCGCGACACCAGGTTGTTGAAGATATCTGTATCGTTGAGACTTTCATCCTGCTGGTGAATGTGCTCGGCGATAAACTCCAGTACACGCTTCTTGCTTGACGCTGCAACACGGCACAGAGTCAGTTCTGGAGCCAGAATGTTGTCGATGGTCAGGGATGAATCGCTCATAGATCGACTTCATTTCCGTAAAAAAAAGGCTGCGGCCGGATCATACTCCTGCCGCAGCACGTTTTATTGAAACACCCGGTTCGGTTTCACGCTAAGAGGCGCGTTAGCCGTTACCTTGCATCCGGGCAACTGTCTTTTCTTTATGTTTGAGGATCTGGCGGTCGAGTTTGTCGACCAGGCCGTCGATGGCGGCGTACATATCCTCGTTTTCAGCCTTTGCGTGAATTTCGCCACCAATCACGTGGAGGGTAGCTTCGGCCATCTGGCGAACTTTCTCAACTTGCAGCGTCACCTGACAATTACTGATGTGGTCAAAGTGTCGCTCAAGCTTATCAAACTTGGTGTTTACGTAATCCTTTAGTGCGGGAGTCAGTTCTACATGATGGCCTGAAATGTTGAGTTGCATAGGCTTCTCCTGTTGTCATATAGCCGGCTTTTGCCGGACTGAGTGTCAGCACCTCTTGTACTGACGAATCCTTAAACCAAACGTTTACGCTCGTTCGAGGGAGGGATGTGCATCGCCTCTCTGTACTTGGCTACGGTACGTCGGGCAACATTGATTCCCTGTTCTCCTAGCATGGCTGCAATTTTGCTATCACTCAATGGCTTTTTCGGAGTTTCGTCCGCAATCAGTTTTCTGATCATCGCACGAATCGCCGTTGAGGAACATTCTCCACCCTCGGCAGTGCCCACGTGGCTGGAGAAAAAGTATTTAAGCTCAAAAATGCCTCGGGGTGTATGCATGTATTTTTGCGTGGTAACCCGGGATATGGTCGATTCGTGCATATCCACCGCCTGGGCAATGTCCGACAGGATGAGCGGTTTCATGGCTTCGTCACCATGATCCAGAAAGCCCTGCTGGTATTCCACAATGCGAGTGGCCACTTTGAGCAAGGTCTCGTTGCGGCTCTGCAGGCTTTTGATAAACCACTTGGCCTCCTGCAGTTGGTCGCGCATGTAGGTGTTATCGGCGCTGCTGTCCGCCCGTCGTATTAATGAAGCATAGCTCGCGTTTACGCGAATGCGCGGGGCAATTTCCGGATTGAGCTCCACGCGCCACCGGCCTTCATGTTTGCGCACGATGACATCCGGAATGACATAGTCTGGTTCTGTACGGTCGATGCTGTCGCCGGGGGTCGGGTTCAGGCTGGTGATCAGCCCCAACACTTCTTTCAGCTGATCTTCTTTCAACCGGCTACGGCGAAGCAGTTGCGCGTAGTCACGGTTGCCCAGCAAGTGCAGAAACTGGGTCACGACCAGCTTGGCCTGGCGCAGCCATGGGGTGTCCGGTGGCAGCTGGCCAAGCTGGATCATCAGGCAATCCTGAAGATCTCTGGCAAACACCCCCGGTGGATCAAAGTGCTGGAGTCGGTGCAGAACCGCCTGCACTTCGTCGAGTTCCAATGGATCGTCTTCTGAGCCTTCAAACAGGCCGGAATGAATTTCTTCGATGGAAGACGTCAAGTAGCCCCGGTCATCGACCGCATCCAGCAGGGCGTGTGCAATCGCCTGATCCCGTTCGCTGAGCGGGGTCAGGTTCAGCTGCCATTCCAGATGGTCGTGCAGGGTTTCGCTGGGCGAGTTTCGGGTTTCGAAGTCGGAGTCGTTTTCATCGTCGCCACGGCTGGCCGGAGCTGGTGCTGACTGGTAGATGTCGTCCCAGGCAGTATCGACCGGCAGGTCGTCAGGGATATTGTCGGGTGTTTGATCTTCCGCTGACCAGTCGGGTGCGGTTTCCGATTCGTCCCAGTCCGTACTTTGCGAATCTGAAGCGGATTCTTCCGGCGCCGAGGCAGTCTCGTGTTGTTCGTCGTGGTTGTTTTCCTGCTGCTCGACTGAATCTGCCTGATCGTCGTCCTCGGAGGTTTCCAGCATCGGGTTGGAGTCGAGTGCCTGCTGGATTTCTTGCTGTAGATCCAACGTGGAAAGCTGCAGTAGCCGAATGGCTTGTTGCAGCTGGGGGGTCATGGTTAGGCTTTGGCCCATTTTAAGCTGTAATGAAGCTTTCATAACCATGGCTCAATATCCATAACGTGCTCGTATCCTGATCAAAAGCATTGCTTGCAAATATAAAAAATTGTTGTGTGCTGGTAACTTACAGTACGCGATCAACAATTTAAGCAAGTACCCTGCCGAGTTTACTTGCTCGCGTTCAGCAAAACAATCAGCCCGGCCTTCAGGTCTACGATTGTCTAAAGTCGGAACTCATCCCCAAGGTACACTTCCTTCACTTGCTGGTTGGCCAGAATGGCATCTGCGTTGCCCGATGCAATGATGTGGCCGCCCGAGACAATGTAAGCGTTCTCACAAATATCCAGTGTTTCGCGCACGTTGTGATCGGTGATCAGAACGCCAATGCCTTTGTCGCGAAGGTGCCGGATGATGTGTTTGATGTCGCTGACGGAAATGGGATCTACGCCGGCGAAGGGTTCGTCCAGAAGAATGAAGGCCGGCTCCATTGCCAATGCCCGGGCGATTTCTACCCGGCGACGTTCACCGCCAGAAAGCGCCATACCCAGGCTGTCACGAATGTGGGTGATGTGGAACTCTTCCAGCAACTCTTCCAGCTTGGCCTCACGATCCGCCTTGGAAAGCGATTTGCGCGTTTCCAGAATGGCCATGATGTTGTCGCGCACGGTCAGCTTACGGAATACTGACGCCTCCTGTGGCAAGTAGCCGATGCCTTTGCGGGCACGCCCGTGCATGGGCAGGGGGGTGATGTCGTTGTTGTCGATGGTGATGCGGCCATGGTCAGCCGGGACCAGTCCGACAATCATGTAAAAGCAGGTGGTTTTGCCGGCGCCGTTAGGGCCGAGCAGGCCGACGATTTCGCCGGAACGGATTTCCAGTGAAACATCCAGAACCACTTTTTTCTGTTTGTAGCTTTTGGCCAGATTGCTGGCCCTGAGAACTGCCATCAGAACCTTCCTGTTATTGACCTGAGCTGCGGGGCTGAATCACCATTTCTACGCGGCCTGAGCTTGTGCCCTCCGAATTGCCGCCTTCTGCTGTAACCACCCGGTTCACTGTGTCGTAATGAATGACATCACCGCGAAACGTGCTGCCACCTTGTTCGATCAAGGCTTCTCGCTCGAAGGTCAGCTGGCTGTCTTTGGCCGACCAGGTAATGTTCAGTGCCTCGGCATTGATAACGGCCGTTTGATCCTGGGACGGCTGGCGATAATGAGCGGGGGAGCCGCTTGCTTCAATGCGGCTAAGTCCCTGTGGGCTGCGATAAAGTACAACCCGTTCGGCATCCAGCTTAACGCTGCCTTGCACCAATTCCACGGCACCGGTGTAGATGGCAGTGCCCGCGCTGTCATCCAGACGGGCGGAGTTGGCGCTGACTTTAATGGGCTCGTCGGAGTCCAGAGTGAAGGCGGCCGCCGTATTGGCCAGAAAGGTAGCGGCCATAATCAGCGGAAAAAGAAGTCGGTTACCTGATGGGATCATAATGCCCTTCCACTTGGGAATTGAGTTCCAGAATTCGGTCGTCTAGCCAGGCTTTCATGCCCGTTGCCTTTGTGGTTCCGTGCGGTTCGGTGATGGTCACCGGTTGGTCGGTGTACACGGTACCCTCGGTGTTGTTGAGGGTTAGTTCGTCGGTTTTGAAGGTGGTGTCAGCGCCGCTTAACTGGCGATGGATCACCACGTTACCGTGCAGATTGACCAGACCCTCATTTTGCAGAAGGCTACCTTGATCCGCTTCAATATTCCACGGCACCGGGTCGCCTTCACCGTGCAGGGTTGCCCGGGGTTGTTCCATGGCAGCCAGGTTTTGGCTTTCGAACTGTTCAATGCGCGGGCTGGTCAGCCGGATTTTCGGATTGCCCTGAGCGTCCCAGGTTCGGTATTCGGCCTGAACGATAAATCCGTCCGGTTCGTCCGGGCCGCGCAGTTCCTTGGCATTATCCTGGCTACCCGGCGGCTCATCGCTTTGCCACATGAGAAATAAGGTGGCCGCAATGGTTCCGCCTAAAGCCAGGGTTCGGGCCCAGGCTTTGCCTTTTCCGGGACTGAACAAACGCGCGATCACGATTCGGCGCTCACATAGGGTTCAAGGGTTGCCGCAAGCCGGTCTTGGGACCAGAGAATCAAATCGCTGGCTTCTCTCACGGCACCACTGCCGCCGGCAATGGTGGTGCAATAATCCGCGTGCTGCCTGACCAGCCAATACCCGTTCGGTACGGTAATGCCCAGGCCGGCGAATTGCAGGGCAGGGAGGTCAGGCAGGTCGTCGCCCATGTAAGCGATTTGCTCGGGGCTGATGTCCATGTTGGCCACCAGTTCCTGCAGGGCCACCTTTTTGTCTTCCCGGCCTTGCATGAGGTGCGTGATACCCAGGTCGCTCATGCGTTTTTCGGTCAGTGGCGAGCGTCTGCCGGTAATCACGGCAACGGTGATGCCCGCGTTCATCAGTTGCTTGAGCCCCAATCCGTCCAGAATGTTGAACGTTTTCAGTTCGTCGCCGCTGGCACTGAAGTAGAGTTTTCCGTCACTCATAATACCGTCTACATCAAAGGCCACGAGTTTGATGGCGGCGGCTTTGGCGCGAAGCTCGTCACTCCAGTGCTGGCTCATGGGGGGTGTCAGTTCTGGCATCAGATAACCCCCGCCCGCAACAAGTCGTGCATGTTGATGGCGCCCACCAGATTGCCGTCAGTATCGGTTACCGGCAGGGCGTTGATCTTTAGCTCTTCCATAATATTGAGCGCGTCGGCGGCCAGCTGGTCGGCCAGAATGGTTTTGCCGTTGCGGGTCATCACCTGGTTGATGGCGGTCGTGTGTACATCAACCGATTTGTCCAGCGTTCGGCGCAGGTCGCCGTCGGTAAAAATGCCCGTCAATTCGCCGGCGTCGTTCACCACCGTGGTCATGCCCAGGCCTTTACGGGTTATCTCCAGAAGTGCACCGCTGAGGGTGGTGCTTTCAAGTACCCGTGGCACCTTGTCGCCTGCGTGCATGATGTCGGAAACGCGCAGTAGTAAGCGACGCCCCAATCGACCGCCCGGATGCGAGAAAGCAAAGTCCTCCGCGCTGAACCCGCGGGCTTCCAGCAATGCCACGGCCAATGCATCGCCCATCACGAGCGTAGCGGTCGTGCTGGAGGTTGGGGCGAGCCCGAGCGGGCAGGCTTCAATGGCAACGCTCACGTCCAGGTTGGCTGCGGCTTCTTTTGCCAGCAATGAGTCGGGATTGCCCGTCATGCTGATCAGTGGCGCGCCCATTCTTCGAATTAAAGGTAGAATGGTCACCACTTCGCTGGTGCTGCCGCTGTTGGAAATGGCGATGACAACGTCCTGCGGGGTGATCATGCCAAGGTCGCCATGACTGGCTTCGCCCGGATGCACAAAGAATGAAGGTGTGCCGGTGCTGGCCAGTGTTGCCGCAATTTTGTTTCCGATGTGGCCGGATTTGCCCATGCCCGTCACCACGACCCGGCCTTTGCAGGCCATGATGATGTCGCAGGCACGGGTGAAGTCGCCGTTGATACGGTGTTCAAGTGCTTCGATTGCATCCCGTTCAATCTGGATGGCCCGAACGGCGGAGTTGCGGTAATCCCGGGAACTTGAAGTGTTTGAATCTGTCATCTCGGCTGGCTTTACTCGGTCGGTCTGTGGACCCGGCCCTGTTATCGGGACGGACGACTATGGCGGAAAGTATATCACTGATACCCGGTAGGGCTGCCAATGTTCAGGGGAACTGAACGTTGCCATCAGTACATTTTAACAACCTGAGATTGAGGTCCGGCGACGCTTATCTTAATGTAGGCGCTCCTCGAAAAGGATCGATTATGGAGTCATCTGCATACATTACGCTAAAGGATGTGGTGTTTTCCCGCTCCGGACGGCGCATCTTTGATGGCATTACCCTGGATATTCCCGTGGGTAAGATTACCGCCATTATGGGCCCTAGTGGCACCGGCAAGACCACGCTGCTCAGGGTGATCGGTGGTCAACTGAAACCGGATTCCGGTCAGGTTATGGTGGCCGGTCACGAGGTTCCGAAGCTTAAGCGGAAGGAGCTGTACCGTCTGCGCGAAAAGATGGGCATGCTCTTTCAGAGTGGCGCTTTGTTCACCGACATCAGTGTGTTCGAGAACGTAGCCTTCCCGCTGCGCGTGCATACCGCTCTGCCGGAAGACATGATTCGCGACATCGTGTTGATGAAGCTGGAAGCGGTCGGGCTCCGAGGTGCGCGTGATCTGATGCCCTCCGAGCTTTCGGGTGGCATGACCCGCCGAGTGGCTTTGGCTCGAAGTATTGCACTGGATCCCGAACTGATCATGTACGACGAACCCTTTGCCGGGCAGGATCCGATCGCGATGGGTGTGTTGGTCAAGTTGATCCGGGATCTCAATAGCTCGATGGGGCTGACCAGCGTACTGGTGTCTCACGATGTGCCGGAATCCCTGAGCATCTGCCATTACGCGTGCATTATTGCCGATGGCAAGGTGATTGGTACCGGCACACCGGAAGAGTTGCGGAATCACCCGTCTGAACTCGTGCAACAGTTCTTGAGTGGCCAGCCCGACGGTCCGGTACCTTTCCATTATCCGGCGAACAAGCCTGTTGATGACTTCGGTATCAAAGGAGTGTCGATATGATGGATTATGTAGCGGGCTTTGGTCGAAGAAGTATGGAAGTGGTGGGCTCTTTGGGCCGTGCGACTCAATTTCTGTTCGGCGTGCTTGTGGGGGTGCCCAAACCTGCGACAGGTTTTCCGCTTCTGGTGAAACAGCTGTATGCGGTCGGTGTGCTTTCGCTTGCCATCGTAGTGGTTTCTGGCTTGTTTATTGGCATGGTGCTGGCCCTGCAGGGCTATACCATTCTCAGTGATTATGGCTCGGAAGCGGCGATTGGTCAGATGATTGCGCTCACCTTGGTGCGCGAGCTGGGGCCAGTGGTAACAGCGCTTCTGTTTGCCGGTCGTGCGGGCTCAGCATTGACCGCGGAAATCGGATTGATGAAGGCCACCGAGCAACTGTCCAGCATGGAGATGATGGGGGTTGATCCCTTGCGACGGGTGATTGCACCCCGTTTGTGGGCCGGGTTCATCGCAATGCCGATACTGGCGATGATCTTCTCGGTTGTCGGTATCTGGGGTGGCATGCTGGTAGGTGTGGACTGGCTGGGAGTATTTGAAGGTTCCTTCTGGGGCAACATGCAGTCATCGGTCGATTTTCTCGATGACGTGCTTAACGGCGTTGTTAAAAGTGTGGTTTTCGGTTTCGTGTGTGCCTGGATAGCCGTGTATCAAGGGTATGATTGTGTGCCTACGTCTGCAGGCATCAGTTCTGCGACGACCAAAACGGTTGTGTATTCATCACTGGCGGTGCTCGGCCTCGATTTTGTGCTGACCGCTGTCATGTTTGGCGATTTCTAATAAGGATTCTGGAGCCCTGTTATGGTGCAGAGAACAACGGAAATAGTGGTAGGTTTCTTCATGATCGCCGGGCTGGCAGCGTTGCTGTTTTTGGCGTTGCAAGTGAGTGGGTTGTCGCCCAAGTCGGCGTCGTCGACGTATACAATCTACGCGAACTTTAACGATGTGGGGGGGCTGACTCCGCGCGGCAAGGTATCGATGGCCGGCGTGACCGTGGGGTCCATCGAGTCCATCAGTCTCGATAAGAACACGTTTCAGGCCAGGGTAGCCATGGCCATTCAGTCGGATGTGGATACCATTCCGGCAGACAGTGCGGCAGTGATTCGGACTTCCGGGCTGTTAGGGGAACAATACATTGATATTTCGATTGGTGGAGATATGGAGTCGTTGAGCGAGGGTGACACGTTTTATTCCACCCAGTCTGCGATGAATCTGGAAAGATTGATCAGCAACTTTGCCTCTGGCCGCTGATGCCCTACAGGACAGGAGATTAGGATGTTAAGTTTCAAGCGAAAGCTGTTTGTTATTGTTGCGCTGTTGATGATGGTTGCAGGTCAGGCCTGGGCCGGTGTAGAGGACGAGCTGGAACAATATGTCAGCGACAACACCCAAATGTTGGTACAGAAGCTGAACGCGGAAAAAGGCCTGTTTGAAAAAGATCCGGAAGCCTTTTACCAGAGCATGGAAGACGCGTTGACCGATTTTGTGGATTTTCGACGGATAGCCGCCCGAGTTATGGGCCGTTACGCGCGCCAGACCACCCCTGAGCAGCGGGACGAGTTTGTTGCCAAGTTCAAGCGCAGTTTGTTTGATAGCTATGCCAAAGCATTGGTGACCGCCGATGATTTCACCATCGAAGTGCGGGAAGCAGAGATTCTGCCGCAAAACGAAAACCGCGCATCGGTGCAGTTGGTAGTGATTACGGCCTCGGGCAATCGCTACCCCGTGACCTACTCGATGTACAAGAACAAAGAAGACCGCTGGTTGATGGAAAACGTGATTGTTGAAGGCGTCAACATCGGTTTGGCCTTCCGTGACCGTTTTGCTCAGGAAATGGAAGAGAATCGCGGCCAGGTTCAGGTTGTGATTGACGGTTGGACTGATTCGGTCAAATCGTTGAACCTGGAAGAGGACGTGAATGCCTCATGAGCAGCTCTCGCCCGGTCGTTAAGCTGGAAGGTTCGGTGTTGAGTGTTACCGGCAAGGTAGACGCGAACACCGTGATTGAGTTGCGCAAGCAAGGCGAAAATCTCGTTGGCTCGGCCACGGGGGCATTGAGGGTTGATCTCGCGCAGCTGGATACGGCCCACAGTGTGGTGTTGTCTATGCTGATGTGCTGGCAACGGTTGGCCCAATCCAAACAGGTGGCGCTCTCTTTTGAGGGTGCCAGTGACCGCTTACAGTCGTTGGCGGCATTGAGTAACCTGGATGCCCATCTGCCCGGATTTTCCCCACATAGCTGACCGCCGCTCGGGAATTGGTTACAATTCCGCTCCTGATTTTAATAATGCTGAGGATTTTCTATGGACGCCGCCCAGGTTACCGAACTTGTTAAAGAGGCCCTGCCTGATTGTGAGGTTCAGGTACAAGTCGATGGCAACCACTACATGGTCGTTGCAGTGGGTGACGTATTCGAAGGCCTGCCTACCATTAAAAGACAGCAGATGATCAACAAGGTACTGTTCCAGCACATCATGGACGGCACCATTCACGCTCTTCACCCGAAAGCCTTTACTCCGAGCGAGTGGGCTGCGCGGCAGGCCAACGGCTAAACAGAACAGGATTACTATTGTGGATAAACTTCTGATCCGGGGCCGTAAGCCTCTGGATGGCGAGATTCGGATTTCCGGTGCCAAGAACGCGGCTTTGCCGATTTTGGCATCAACGCTGTTGGCTTCCGAGCCGGTAACCGTTGGCAACCTGCCGCATCTGAACGACGTCACCACCATGATCGAGTTGCTGGGCCGAATGGGTGTCGAGCTGCTGATTGACGAGAAAATGAGTGTTGAAGTGCACGCCAACACCATTGAGCATTACCACGCGCCTTACGAGCTGGTAAAAACCATGCGGGCCTCCATTCTGGTGCTAGGGCCGCTGGTTGCGCACTTTGGCGAGGCTCAGGTGTCTTTGCCCGGTGGTTGTGCCATTGGTACGCGGCCGGTCAACCTGCACATCCACGGCCTCGAGCAGATGGGTGCGGACATCAAGGTCGAGAACGGTTACATCCATGCAAAGACCAATGGCCGCCTGAAAGGCGCGCACATTTTCATGGATACCGTGACGGTGACGGGTACAGAAAACCTGTTGATGGCGGCTACTCTGGCGGATGGCAAAACCATCCTGGAAAACGCGGCCCGTGAGCCGGAAGTGGTGGACCTGGCGGAATGCCTGATCGCCATGGGCGCAGACATCAAAGGCCACGGTACGGCGACGATTGAAATCAACGGTGTTGAGCGTCTGCACGGCTGTCACTACGACGTTCAGCCGGATCGCATCGAAACGGGTACCTATCTGGTTGCGGCCGCGGCCACTGGCGGCCGGGTTAAGCTGAAAGATACCCGAGCTGACATTCTCGAAGCAGTGCTGTTGAAGCTGGAAGAAGCCGGTGCCGAGATTACCACCGGTGAGGACTGGATCGAGCTGGATATGAAGGGCAAACGCCCGAAGGCGGTGAGTATTCGTACTGCGCCTTATCCCGCATTCCCTACCGATATGCAGGCCCAGTTCGCGGCCATGAACGCGGTAGCGGAAGGTTCTGGCACCATTGTGGAAACGGTGTTTGAGAATCGCTTCATGCACCTGCAGGAATTGATCCGTATGGGAGCTGACATCACGCTGGAAGGTAATGCAGCCATCATCAAAGGCGTGGATCATTTGACCGGTGCGCCGGTTATGGCCACAGATCTTCGTGCTTCGGCCAGTCTGGTGATTGCCGGTTTGGTTGCTGAAGGCGACACCATCGTAGACCGTATTTATCACATCGACCGCGGTTACGAATGTATTGAAGAGAAGTTGCAGCTGTTGGGCGGAAGTATTCGCCGTTTGCCAGCGTAATCAAACACCAACGGGAACCCGGAAAGACCCATGACAGATTCCATCACCATCGCCTTGTCGAAGGGACGAATTCTCGAAGAGACTCTGCCATTGCTGGCGGAAGCCGGCATTGAGCTGGTAGACGACGTGAAAAAGTCCCGCAAGCTGGTGTTCCCCACCACCGATCCGAATGTTCGTGTGCTGATTCTTCGCGCAACGGATGTACCGACGTATGTTCAGTATGGTGGCGCAGACCTTGGCGTGACCGGCAAGGATGTGTTGATGGAGCATGGCGGGGAAGGGTTGTACGAGCCGCTGGATTTGAACATTTCCCGCTGTCGTTTGATGACGGCCGGCAAGAAGGGTGAACAGCCTCCTGCGGGGCGTATTCGGGTGGCGACGAAGTTTGTGAATATTGCCCGTCGCTATTATGCGTCGCAGGGTCGGCAGGCGGATATCATCAAGCTGTATGGTGCGATGGAGCTGGCGCCGATTCTTAACCTGGCCGATGAGATTGTGGATATCGTGGATACCGGCAATACGCTGAAGGCGAATGGCCTTGAGGCGCGGGAGTTGATTGACGATATCAGTACGCGGTTGGTGGTGAACCGGGCGTCGATGAAGATGCAGCATGGGAAGATTAATCCGATCATCGAGATGATGGCGGCTGCTGTGGAGCGTCGTCGCGGTTCGGAGTAAGGCCGCCTTTTTAGACGCTTGGTGCATGAGCGTTCAGGGTGTCCCTTCCAAAAACCGCTCCTTCGGCACATCCCTGTGGCGCTTCTGCTCCGCCATCCATGGCTCCGCACATTTTTGGAAGGGACACCCTGAACTCTCTTTCGGGCTTGGGTTATTTGGCCTCTCTTCTTTCGAATCCCGTAACTGCCGGCGGGTTTTATTCGGCAGACATTTGTTTTCAATCCAAAGCAGGATTTGAGTTATGACCGATAAGATCACCAGACTTAACACCACCCAAGGCGACTTTGACAGTGCGCTGGCCCAGTTGTTGGCGTGGGATGACAGTGTGGATCATCAGGTGAATGAGTCGGTGCGTCATATTCTGCATGAGGTGAAGACCCGCGGCGATGCGGCGGTTTTGGAGTTTACCGAGAAGTTTGACCGTTTGAAGGTCGGCTCTATGGCCGAGCTGGAGATGGGGCAGGATCGTTTGCAGGCCGCTTTGGTGGCGATTCCGCAGGATCAGCGTGAGGCGCTTGAGAAGGCGGCGGATCGGGTTCGGGATTATCACGAGCGGCAGAATCAGCAGTCTTGGCAGTATCAGGATGAAGATGGAACGGTTTTGGGCCAGAAGGTAACGCCACTGGACCGTGCTGGTTTGTACGTGCCGGGTGGTAAGGCTGCGTATCCGTCGTCTGTTTTGATGAACGCGATTCCGGCCAAGGTGGCGGGTGTCGGTGAATTGATAATGGTAGTTCCTACGCCGGATGGTGTGGTGAACGATATGGTACTGGCCGCAGCCGCGATTGCGGGTGTTGACCGTGTATTTGCTCTCGGTGGCGCGCAGGCGGTGGGTGCGTTGGCTTATGGCACGGAGACGGTTCCAGCCGTGGATAAGATTGTTGGGCCGGGGAATATTTTTGTGGCGACCGCCAAGCGTGAAGTGTTCGGTATCGTCGGTATCGACATGATCGCCGGGCCGTCCGAGATTCTGGTGATTTGCGATGGCAAAACCGATCCGGAGTGGATCGCGATGGATTTGTTCTCGCAGGCCGAGCACGACGAGCAAGCGCAAAGCATTCTGGTCAGCCCGGATGCGGATTTTCTTGATGCGGTTGAAGCGAGTATCAACAAACTTCTGCCCACGATGGAGCGTGAAGAGATCATTCGCACATCCATGACTGGCCGTGGTGCGCTGATCCACGTGGCTGATCTGAAAGAAGCCGCGGAAGTTTCTAACCGCATCGCTCCGGAGCATTTGGAGCTGTCAGTAGAAGACCCACAAGCCATGCTGGAAGACATCCGCCACGCCGGCGCGATCTTCATGGGCCGGTACACCGCAGAAGCCCTAGGCGACTACTGCGCCGGCCCGAATCACGTATTGCCTACGAGCGGCACCGCGCGGTTTAGCTCGCCTCTGGGTGTTTACGACTTCCAAAAGCGTTCATCCCTGATCGGTTTTACTCCAGAAGGCGCCGACCGCATGGGGCGTGTGGCCTCTGTTTTGGCGCGCGGGGAAGGGCTGACAGCCCACGCCCGCTCGGCGGAATACCGTATTAAAGACTGAGTCGTTGTGCGCAGGGCGGTTTCGGATTGGGTGCTTGAGAGCATGGCAAGAAGGCCTTTCCAAAAACCGCTCCTTCGGCACGTCCATGTGACGCTTCTGCTCCGCCATCCATGGCTCCGCACATTTTTGGAAAGGCCTTCTTGCCACACTCACCCAAACCTTGTGCACCGCCGCCCTGCATCAGCGTCATCATTGAATTCTTATTATTGCACCAACTCGGAGTGCGTGAATCATGAGTAAATACTGGAGCTCACTAGTCAGCGAGTTACAGCCGTATGTGCCAGGTGAGCAGCCTAAAATGGCCAATTTGATAAAGCTGAACACCAACGAAAACCCCTTCGGGCCATCCCCGAAAGTGATCTCGGCCATTAAATCAGAGCTGAACGACAACCTTCGCCTGTACCCAGACCCCGAAGGCCACGCTCTGAAAGAAGCCATCGCTTCGTACTACACCGATTTCGGCATAGAAGAAAAGCAAGTTTTCGTTGGCAACGGCTCCGACGAAGTGCTGGCCCACATCTTCCAGGGCCTGCTGAAACAAGACAAACCAATCCTGTTCCCGGACATCACCTACAGTTTCTATCCCGTGTACTGCGGTCTGTACAAAGTTGAAAGCAACATCATCCCGTTGACCGAAAACTTTGAAATTAACCCAGATGACTACAAACGCGACAACGGCGGCGTCATCTTCCCGAACCCGAATGCACCCACCGGACGCTACATGGGGCTGCAGCACGTAGAAGCGATTTTGGAAGCCAACCTGGACAGTGTTGTAGTGGTCGACGAAGCCTACATCGACTTCGGTGGTGAAACCGCGATTCGCTTGGTGAACCAATACCCGAACCTGGTTGTCTGCCAAACGTTGTCTAAAGCACGTTCGCTGGCTGGCTTACGGGTCGGTTTCGCCGTAGCTAACGCAGAACTCATTGAAGGATTGAACCGAGTCAAAGACAGCTTCAACTCCTACCCGCTAGACCGACTGGCGCTGGCTGGTGCCGTGGCTGCATTCGAAGACCGCCAATGGTTCGAAGACTCCTGCAACGGTGTTATTCGAGAGCGTGAGAAGGTCACCAAAGGATTGGAAAACCTCGGTTTCGAAGTGCTGCCCTCAAAAGCCAACTTTGTATTCGCCCGCCACCCTGACCACAAAGGCGAAGAAATCGCGGCTAAACTCCGTGAGCAGGGCATCATCGTTCGCCATTTCAACAAACCGCGGATCAGTGAGTTCCTGCGCATCTCAATTGGAACCAGCGATCAAAACAACGCATTGATCAAAGGTTTAGATTTTCTCTAAACTCGTTTGAGTTTTCGAAGAGAAGGCAGCGCGCACCCAAGTGTGAAGTAAGGGGCAGGCGGGGCTTTCCAAAAATGCCGTAGGCCATGGATGGCCGGAGAGAAGCGCACATGGATGTGCTCGTAGCGGTTTTTGGAAAGCCCCGCCTGCTCCTTACTTTCTTCCCAAGCCAAAGCGCCGATCCAATCTCAAAAGTCTGAAGGAGAGGGGTAAACAGTATGGTAACCCGCAACCAGATACTGGCGAAAATAAACGAATGGCTCCAGCCCGAAAACTTCCAAGACTACGCCCCAAACGGCCTACAAGTTGAAGGCAAAGAAGAGGTGCGAACAATCGTCTCAGGCGTAACCGCCTCCCAAGCCCTGATCGACGCCGCCGTTGAACAAAACGCCGACATGATCCTCGTCCACCACGGCTACTTCTGGAAAGGCGAAGACCAAGCCATCCGCGGCATGAAAAAACGCCGCATCAAACAACTCCTCGACCACGACATCAACCTCGTCGCCTACCACCTGCCATTGGACGACCATCCCGAATACGGCAACAACCGCCAATTGGCCAACGTACTCGGCATCCAAAACCCACGCCCGGTAGGTGGCCTGGTCTGGCAAGGCGAACTGGCCGAGCCCATGTCGCCAGAAGCTTTTGGCCAACACATCGCAAGCGCGCTGAACCGACCGCCACTTCACGTAGGCGAGGGCGCAGACCTGATTAAAACCGTCGCCTGGTGCACCGGCGGAGCCCAAGGGTTCATCACCAAAGCGCTAGAGCTCGGTGTCGATGCCTACATCAGCGGCGAAATATCCGAACCAACCACTCACACCGCCCGAGAATCCGGCATCCACTACTACGCCGCCGGTCACCACGCCACAGAACGCTATGGCGCGAAAGCATTGGGTGAAGCGCTAGCGAAAGAATTTGGAGTAGAGCACCAGTTCATCGACTGTGATAACCCGGTGTAACTGAAAGAAGGTATTGCAGAAAGGGTCAAGCCCATTGGCCTGCTATGACTGAGGATACATAGAGTCTTCGAATAGCTTGGGGCGGGCCACTAATAAGTTTGCGAGATCAGGGTGGGGCGGCTTTTCAAAAATGTGCGTAGCCATGGATGGCGGAGCAGAAGCGTCACATGGACGTGCCGAAGGAGCGGTTTTTGAAAAGCCGCCCCATCCTGATCTAACGGAGAGCTTAGATAAGCCTACTCCGTAGAAGTAGTATCAAGCAGGCCGCTTCTCACCCTTAGGCAACCCAAAGTCCTCAGCAAGCGTACCCTTCTCCTCAGGATCAGCCTTAGGCGCATAATCCCGCGGTGGCTCAGAAGAATCAGAATCCGAGTGCTCAATTCGCCCAGACACATCCTGCCCCAGCGACTCCGGCCACTCCTCATCATTACACAAACGATTCGCCCCACGCGCCATATGATCATTCACATCACGATAGGCACTATTAAAGCGCTCCAACAACTGCGCCGACTCCAGAAAATGCTCATTCACCTGAGCCTGATAACGCGTAAACTCACCCCGAAGCTCATCAATCTTCTGCTCAGCTCTCCGCTGACGCAAAGAAGCACCCTGGCCAGAGCGCCCAAAGAGAACCCCAATGATAATGCCTACTACCAGCGCGACTACGGCCGCAATAATCAGGTTCGTCATATAACAATCGTCCTAGTCAGTACATGCGAGAGAGCGAAAACCTATAAAAGGAGTATACCCCTCCGAAGCACCAGCGCACATGCCGAAACACTGCGCCAATCGTCGTATTGCTCCGCAGCCTAAGTAACATGGCCAAAAAGCACGAAATAAGCGACAATACCGCGCCCAGAAACCCACCCAGATGGCAGGAAAACCCTGATGACAGAAGCCGTGTCCACCGAAACTGTTGCGAACCTGACTCCTTGGCAACGTTACCAAAAGGATCTCGAACGCCCGGATTTTCACAAGGACCCGGCGCAGGAAGACGCCGTTCGCCGCTTACAAGCACTGTACGACAAACTGGTGGAAGCTGAAAGCGAGCGTAGCAAAGGACTCAAAAAATTACGCCGCAAGCTGAAAAAGGGTAAAGAAACACCCGTAAAAGGATTGTACTTCTGGGGCGGAGTCGGTCGCGGTAAAACCTACCTGATGGATACCTTCTTCGAAGCCCTGCCATTCGACCGTAAAATGCGGGTGCACTTTCACCGGTTCATGCAGCGTGTTCATGGTGAGCTTAGAAAACTCAAAGGCGAAAAAAACCCGCTGGAAAAAGTGGCTAAAACCTTCGCCGGCGAAACCCGTGTTATCTGCTTCGACGAATTCTTCGTATCGGACATCGGTGATGCCATGATCCTGGCCACATTGATGGAAGAGTTGTTCAGCCGGGGCGTAACCTTGGTGTGTACGTCAAACATCGTCCCAGACGGCCTCTATAAAGACGGTCTGCAGCGTGCGCGTTTCCTGCCCGCCATCGCACTTGTTAAACAACACACCGACGTCGTCAACGTAGACGGCGGAGTCGATTACCGCTTGCGTACACTGGAACAGGCTGAGTTGTATTATCACCCGTTGGACGAAGGCGCCAATGCCAGCTTGCGGGAAAGCTTCGACGCCTTGGCCGTCGAGGCCGGTAAACACAGTAAGTCCATGGAAATCAACGGCCGGAAGATTCCGGCACAAGCCCACGCCGACGACGTGGTGTGGTTCGATTTTCTGGATGTATGCGACGGCCCCCGCAGCCAGAATGACTACATCGAAATGGCCCGCCAGTTCCATGCGATCATAGTCAGCAACGTACCCGTCATGGGCGTAGAAAAAGACGACCAAGCAAGACGTTTCATCAACATGATCGACGAATTCTACGACCGCAACGTAAAACTCATCATCTCCGCCGAAGCACCGATCACCGAACTCTACTCCGGCGGCAGTCTGAGCTTCGAATTTGAACGTACCGAATCCCGCTTGCTGGAAATGCAATCCCAGGAATACCTGGAAGCACCGCACAAGCCCTAATCAAAACTAGAAAGCACGAAAACAGAGAGGTCACAACATGAGCCAAGACAACGTCGTTATCGTCAGCGGTGTACGCACCCCCATGGGCGGATTCATGGGCAGCCTAGCCCCCATCACAGCCCCTGAGCTGGGCGCCATCTCGATCGCAGAAGCCGTCAAGCGTGCAGGTCTGCAGCCGGCTGACGTGCAAGAAGTCATCATGGGCAACGTACTGCCGGCAGGTCTTAAGCAGGGTCCTGCACGCCAAGCCATGCGTAAAGCCGGCCTGCCAGACAGCACTGGCGCCACCACCATCAACAAGCTGTGCGGCTCCGGCATGAAAGCCACCATGTTCGCCCACGACCTGATCAAAGCAGGCACCAACGACATCATGGTTGCTGGCGGCATGGAAAGCATGTCCAACGCCCCGCACATCCTCCAAGGCGCCCGCCAAGGCTACCGCATGGGCCCCGGCCCCGCACCGCAAGATCACATGTTCCTGGATGGTCTCGAAGACGCTGAAACCGGTCGCCTGATGGGCTCCTTCGCGCAGGAAGTGGCGGACAAAAAAGGCTACACCCGCGAAGAGATGGACGAATACGCCATCAACTCCCTGAACCGCGCGAAAAAAGCCATCGAAGACGGTGTATTGAAGGATGAAATCATCCCGGTAACCGTCAAAACCCGTAAAGGCGAAGTAGTTGTCGAAGACGACGAGCAGCCCCACAACGCCAACATCGAAAAAATCCCAAGCCTGCGCCCTGCGTTTGCCAAAGACGGCACCGTAACCGCCGCCAACGCCTCGTCAATCTCCGACGGAGCCTCTGCACTGGTTCTGATGCGCGAATCCGAAGCCGAAAAACGCGGCCTCAAACCACTCGCCCGCATCGTTGGCCACACCACCCAATCGCAGCTACCGGCCGAGTTCACCTGTGCACCGGTTGGCGCGATCGAGAAACTGTTCGCGAAAACCGGTTGGAGCAAGGATGACGTTGACCTGTTTGAAATCAACGAAGCCTTCGCCATGGTCGCCATGATGCCCATCAAAGAGCTGGGCCTCGACCCTGAAAAAGTAAACGTCCACGGCGGCGCCTGCGCTCAAGGGCACCCGGTTGGCTCCACAGGTTCCCGCCTGCTGGTTACTTTGATGTATGCCCTGCAGCGCTACGGCAAAAAGAAAGGCGTAGCGGCCCTGTGCATCGGCGGTGGCGAAGCCACGGCTATGGCGATTGAGATGATCTAACAGGCACTCAATGCCGATTTAGTGCTCCCAGACTCCCCTAAAATAGTTTGGGCGCACAATACAGAGCCTCCCTTCCGGAAATGTCGTAGGCCATGGATGGCCGGAGAGAAGCGCACATGGATGTGCTCGTAGCGGTTTCCGGAAGGGAGGCTCTGTATTGTGCTTGCACTGTGTTTGGTCGTCTTATTTGCTCTGTGTTTACTAACGCGAATCCCCCTCCAGAACTCTCCAAAGAGCCAGCCCAAAACCACCCACCCCAAAGTGGTTGCATCCCCGAATCTTGACTATAGTGATGAGGTGCGAGAAAGACGGCTAACCAAGAGTGACAGCAAAATCATACTTTTGACTGATCAAAGCCGCGAGAAGCCTTAGCTATAGTGCTAGCATCACGGCAATGTCTACACGGCCGAAGAACACCAACCAACAGAATAATCGAGCAGCGACTCAGAACAACAACGGAGTAGCCTTCCAATGACAAGAAAAACTCAACCCTGGCAGCGCTGGACCAAGTTACCACTTGCCGTCGCCATCGCAGCCGGCGTCTCCAGCCCGGCCTTTGCTATTTCGTACCCCTTGGGGGATGCCGGGCAAGTCCAGTTTAATACCACGCTGTCAGTTGGGGCTGCATGGCGTACCGAAGATGCTGACAAGCGACTGCTCGCGCCACACGATGGCCGTGGCACAGCATCCACAAACAACTACGATGACGGCAACCGTAACTTCGACAAAGGCGACATGGTCTCCAACGTTGTTAAAGGTAACAGTGAGCTATTCGTGGATTACAGCGTAGACTCCGATTACCTGACCCGAGTAGGTGCATTGGTACGCGGTCGTTATTGGTACGACTTTGAACTCAAAGACGGCGATCGCCGATACGTTGAACTGAACGACAAAGCCAAAGACAACGCATCGGGCGGCGAAATCCTCGATGCTTACGTGTTTACCGATTGGTACCTGGGCAACGTGCCCGTCAGTGCCCGGTACGGCAAACAAGTTCTGAGCTGGGGTGAGAGTACTTACATCCAAGGTGGCATCAACACCATCAACCCGGTTGATATCCCGGCTTTCCGTGCCCCCGGCTCGCAATTGAAAGATGCGCTCTTGCCGGTAGAAATGTTCTACATGTCTGCCGGTGTCACTGAAAACGTGACCATCGAAGGTTTCGTACAAACCGACTGGGAAAAGATCCGTACAGATGATTGTGGGACCTTCTTCTCAAGTGTCGATTTTGTGGCGGATGGCTGTGGCCCAGTATTTTTGACAGGAGCGCTTTCAGAGGCCGCTAATGCGGTGAATGGTTTTGTTATCAATCGTGAAGGCGATCAAGAGCCTGATGCCAAAGATCAGTTCGGTATGGCTGTGCGTTGGTACGTTCCCGAGTTGAACGATTCCGAGCTGGGCTTCTACTACATCAAGTACCATAGCCGGCTGCCGTACATCAGTGGCCGGACCAATGACCCTTCAAACGGTAAACCTTACCCGAACTATTTCATTGAATACCCGGAAGCTATTGATCTGTATGGCATCAGTATCAACACGACAACACCCGGAGGCTGGTCGCTTGGCGCGGAATACAGCTACCGCGACAAAATGCCGATCCAGTGGAACGCATTCGAGCTGATTTACGGCGGACTGCAGGAAGACTTCAGCCTTCTTTACGCTCGGGATAAAGATAAAATCGCGGCCGAAAATAACGGCAATACTGACGGGGTTGCCGTATCCGGTAACGACCGTTACGGCGTATCCCAGGCTCAGATGACGCTGATCAAATTCTTCGATCAGGTTATGGGCGCCAGCCGGATGTCGTTGGTGACTGAAATTGGCGCAACTTACATCCACGATCTGCCGGGTAAGGATGAGGCACGCTACGGTCGCTCGGGAACCTTCGGCCTGGGTGCCACGCCGGGTAGCACTGACTGCGAGGATAACAACCTCAACCCTGACAACTGCACCAACGATGGTTTCGTAACGTCATTCTCCTGGGGTTACCGTGCCAACCTCGCTTGGGAATATCCGAATGCGTTCGCGGGCATCAACTTGACCCCCTCCGTGTTCTGGGCTCATGACGTTAAAGGCTATGCCCCGCAGCCGGGTGGCGCTTTCAATGAAGGAAGCAAGTCGATCGGTTTATCTCTAACGGGCGTATACCAAAACACCATCACCGGCAACATCGGTTACACCAACTACTTCGGTGGCAAGCCTTATAACGAGCGAACCGACCGCGACTTCGTAAGCGCGAGCGTTTCCTACTCATTCTGAACCGGACAGATTTTGTTCAAAGAGGTAATTTAAATGAAACTGAACAAGAAACTTTTAGCTACAGGTGTTCTGGCCGCAAGCATGTTTGCTGGCCAGGCCTGGGGTGCAGTTTCTGCCGGCGAAGCGGCCAAGTTGGGTGATACATTGACCCCGATCGGTGCTGAGAAAGCCGGCAACGGCGGCGCTATTCCGGCCTGGTCCGGTGGCATGACA
This sequence comes from Marinobacter sp. MDS2, assembly GCF_030718085.1. NCBI lineage: Bacteria > Pseudomonadati > Pseudomonadota > Gammaproteobacteria > Pseudomonadales > Marinobacteraceae > Marinobacter > Marinobacter sp. MDS2. The sequence goes on along the minus strand of NZ_JAVAJF010000001.1, from coordinate 835,152 downwards.
ACACCGCCTGCTGGCTATAAGGGCGACGGCATTTATGTGCACCCGTTCCCGGATGAGAAGCCTGAATTTGTGATTGATCAGAGCAACGTGGATCAGTACGCCGACAAGCTGTCGCCGGGCCAGGTAGCGATGATTCGTCAATACGCCGATTACAAAATTCCGGTGTACGAAACCCATCGAACGGCCACCTATCCGAAAGACGTCATGGATAAAACGGTCGAAAACGCGACCAAGGTAGAACTTATCCAGAACGGTAACGGCCTTGGCAACTATGAAAGCGCTACGCCGTTTCCCGTTCCGCAGAATGGTTTAGAGGTTATCTGGAACCACATCACCCGTTATCGTGGTGGTTCGGTTGCGCGTAATGTAGGGCAGGCAACTCCTACCGCGAATGGTGCCTACTCCATCGTGCGATTCCAGGACGAGATTACCTGGAACAGTGCATTGAAGGATTACAAGAAGGGGCAAGACGACAACGTTCTGTTCTACTTTAAGCAAGCCATTACCGGGCCGGCACGTTTGGCGGGTAACGTACTCCTCGTCCACGAAACCATCGACCAGGTAAAAGAGCCTCGTCGCGCGTGGGTTTACAACGCGGGTCAACGTCGTGTTCGTCGCGCGCCTCAGGTGGCCTACGATGGTCCGGGTACCGCGGCTGATGGTATGCGTACCAGTGACAACTTCGATATGTTCAACGGCGCACCAGACCGTTACAACTGGGAGTTGGTCGGCAAGAAAGAGATGTACATTCCGTACAACTCCTACAAGTTGGTCGATCGTGACCTGAGCTATGATGACATCATCAAGGCCGGTCACATCAACCAGGATCTGACCCGCTATGAATTGCACCGGGTATGGCACGTTCGCGCTACTCTGAAAGAGGGTGAGCGCCACGTTTATGCCCAGCGTGATTTCTACATCGATGAAGATTCCTGGCAGGCAGCCGTGATTGATCACTACGATGGTCGCGGTGAATTGTGGCGTGTAGCTGAAGCGCACACCATGCAGTTCTACGATAAAGACGTGCCTTGGTACGCGATCGAAGTGCTGTACGATTTGCTCTCTGGCCGCTACTTGGCGTTGGGTCTGACCAACGAAGAGAACAACCCTTACACCTTTGGTGCTGAGCGTCATTCCCGTGATTACACACCTGCTGCATTGCGCAGAGCAGGTACGCGTTAATCGCGAGGTTAACGTGATCAAAAAGGCGAGCCCTCGGGCTCGCCTTTTTTGTTTTTTTATATTTCCTGAAAATGTGATGAATATCACGTAGATGTATTGCAATGTCGGAAAGGGCCATTTTTTGCTAAAGGCCTGCCGTTTGGTTTACCCTCTACCCGTAATTTCATACTAAAGGCGACCCCCATGTCGGGCGCCAGCGCTTAAATGCTTAAGCGAATCATAGTTGTACCAGGCATATTGCAAAGTAGCCTGGTTTTGAATGGGGCAGAGCGTGAAACCATTAAGCGACGGCTGTGCAGCTAACGACGAATTCCAAATTGCCAATGCCGGTATTCAGCATGGTGAATTGGTTCGTGATCTTCTTGAACACCGGCTACAACTCCCTGCGATCCCGGCTGACCGATTGCGTCGGCCGGAACTTGATCAGGCCATTCGGGATGCACTGGCCCCGGGGCATGTACTTACCCTTGAAGCTCCGGGTGGGTATGGCAAAACCCATGCGCTGGTCAGCGCTCTGACGGATTCTTCCGAGCAACCTGAGAGGGCGGCGATACGCTGGATTTCCCTGAGCGCCGGTGACAACGCGCCTTCCCGATTTCTCTCCGTACTCGCCTCGGCATTGAAGGTTTCCGATACTGGCCAAGGAAACAGCGAGGCCTTTGAGGATCATCTCGCGCTGATGCTGGTGTCGAAGGCGCGGCAAGCGACTGCGCAGCCGGAAGTGTTGGTTCTGGACAACCTTCAGCATGTCACCAACCCGGCGGTGATCGGCTTGCTTCATTATTTGGTAACACACATTCCGGGTAATCTGGCGATTGCACTGGTGTCTCGCCTACCGTTACCGTTCGCCAGCCACACCTTGCAACTTAACGGAAACTACCGTCGAATTGGTCCGGAACGCCTTGAGTTAACGCGCGCTGAAACGTTTGAATTCTTCCAGAAGGCCGACGTTGAAAACCCGATTACCAGCGTGGCTATCGATTATCTCTACAACCTGACCGATGGTTGGCTGACGCCGTTGGCACTCTATCGGCGGGAACTGGAAACCGCAGAAGATCGTCGGCCTATTCAGGAAAGCCGTTATGTAGAGCGCTTTCTGAAAGACTCGGTATGCCAGCCCCTGACATCTGCGCAAATCAAGTCGCTTAAAATTATCGCGGAACTCGACAGTTGCTGCGATGAGCTGTTTTACGCGGTTGGTGGTACTGATGACAGCTCCGCTTTACCACCATCGCAAGCAGTCGAGCTAGGCCTGCCCATTAAACTGGTGCCCGGGCGGGGTCGTTGGTTCCGGCTCAATCCTTTGTTGCAAACCTTCCTGCAAAGCCCACCTGTGGCCGGGCGTGCAACCCGCATGCTTTTGGCCTGTCAGTGGTTTGGTCAGCGGAATCAGGTTCCCGAGGCGTTGAAGTGTGCCGTGATGGCGGGCGACAATGATGAAGTTGTGCGCATTGCATCGGAAGGAACCGAAGCACTTTTGCTCGGGCAGGATACGGCTTCGTTACTTATGCTTCGGAAACACCTGCCGGAGCATTTGCTTGAGCGCAGCGCCAGATTGCGAATTGTCTACGGCTGGGTGCATGCGATCGGCGGACAGTTCCGCCAGGCGCGCCAGTTGCTGGAAGGGTTTGCACCGGAAGGTTGGAAAGATCACGAATCACGAATCTACGCCCTGAAAGCGTTTATCCTGAGGGGGGAAGGGTTTGTTCAGCCGGCACTGGCCATGGCCGACAAGGCGCTCAGTGCAGGAGGCCTGTCCGGGCAAGCTCAACTGGTGACACACATCGTGCGCGCGAATGCGTTATGCGCCGCCGGTCGTTTTCAGGAATCGCGGGAAGCCAATCGCCAAGCGTCAAAGCTGGCCAGAGAAGCTGGCGACTCGGGTTCTGAAGCGTTGGCGGTGTATTCGCACGCGCGAATCGAATTGAGCAAGGGCGCGTTGGGCCACGCAGAAAATTTGCTCCGTACCGGTTTAGACACCTCACTTCAGGAGCTGAGTCGCCCCGCTCGCATCGGCGAAACGCGGCTGCAGCTGAGCCTGGTATTGGTATTGTGGCACCAAGGCCGGGTGAAAGAGGCGGATCGACTGCTGATCCACTGTGTACGTCATGCAGAGCAAACACGGGATTTAGGCTTGTTGCTTGCCATGGCGCTCAGAGTGTTGATGTGTCGCAGCCAGGATATGCTAGACGAAGCGTTTGTCTGGATCGGTCGGGCAGAGCGTACCATGCACGCCTGGCAGGTAGATGAGGCGCTCTACGTGCCGGTGCTCGAAGCACTGAAGGCCAGTTGTTGGCTGGCGTGTGGCCAAACCGACAGTGCCAAGCAAGCGATTGCCAAACTTGAACCCTATCGCCAAGACGGCTGCGTGCCAGAGCTGTTCCCGACCATGCCGGGGCTGATGGATTGCCTACAGGTACGGGAGGCGATTGCTTCCGGTGATCTTGTGCGGGCCAGAGAAAATCTAGAGAACATTCATCAGCGGTACGGAGATGCGTTTCCGTCGGGTTTGCAGCTTCACGTCGGTTTACTGAATTCCGTACTGTTGCTGTCTGAAAAAGGCGCTCAGGCCGCAAGAAAGCAATTGGAAGTTGTTGTACTTCAGGCGTCAGAAGAGCATTTCATCAGTCCATTTATGGAGCTTTCCAAAGAGTTGGCGCCGCTAATGGCTAAGGCGTTTGCGTTTTTGCCGAAAGGCGAATTTACCAAGGCGTTGGGTGAGTTGTTCGGGTGCGAGGCGGAAGCCCCCGCAGGGCAGTTGGCCGAGCCCATTAGCGAGCGAGAGCAAGGCGTGCTGGAGTTGATTGCCACAGGGTTATCGAATCAGGCGATTGCCGACAAACTGCATATCTCGTTGCATACGGTGAAGACCCACGCTCGCCGGATCAATGCCAAGCTGGATGTGAAATCCAGAACCCAGGCCATCGTGCGCGCCAGAGAATTGGGGCTGCTTTAAGCCCCTGTTCTCTGCGTTTCAGTGTCAGACTTCCTGCTTTAGCTGATCGATCAGGGTATCTTTTTCTGCCCAGATAGCGCTGACCCAGCGTTGGAATTCCACCCGCTTCTCCCGATCACCCTCGTAGTCCATGCCGAGGAACTGCGCTGGCACTTCGCGGGTGCGGATGTCTACGATGATTTTCGTTACCCGCCCACACATATAATCCCAGATCCCGGGCGTGCCGCCGGGGTACACAATCGTCACGTCCAGCATGGTGTGGATCATCTCGCCCATGGCGCCAAACACAAAGGCGGTGCCCCCTGCTTTGGGCTTCAGCAGGTTGTTGTAGGGTGAGTTCTGGCGCTGATGTTTCTCGGGGGTGAAACGGGTGCCTTCCATGAAGTTAAAAATGGTCACCGGGGTATAACGGAATTTCTCGCACGCCGCTTTGGTGGCTTCAATGTCCTTGCCTTTCAGTTCCGGGCGCTTGGCGAGCTGCGCCTTGGTGTGGCGGTGCATGAACGGGAAATCCAGTGCCCACCAGGCAATGCCCAGCAGCGGCACCCAAATCAGTTCTTTTTTAAGGAAGAATTTCAGCAGTGGAATTTTACTGTTCAGTACATATTGAATAGCAGTGATGTCGGCCCAGCTCTGGTGGTTGCAGGACACGAAATACCAGTGCTCTTTGCTCAACGTTTGTGCGCCACGGATGTCCCATTCCACTTTGTGAAAAATCCGCACCAGGGTGTTGTTGAAACCAATCCAATACCAGGCGATGCCATTGATCACGATGGTGCAGCCCTTGCGGATCAGGATAACGGGTAAAACCAGTTTAATGATCGCAAACAGCAGCAAAAACGGCAGAAAGATAACCGTATTCAGAACGATGAGAAGCAGTACCAGAACCCCTTTGAGCGGGGCGGGCAGGAAATTAAGCATATCGCAACGTCTCTGTTGATCCAGGTTATAGGGTTATTGTTCGGGTGAGGCAGTGCCACTGTTGCCGGGCAATAGGGATTCAGCATTGGGCGCAGTGGCTAACGCCAGCAGGTGCTCCGGAGCTTGGTCTGCAATCAACGCCTGAAACTGTTTGTCGTAGAATTCCAGATTGTTGTAGCGGATCATCGCCCGAATTTCTTTCACGTAGTCTTCACCCCGCTCCGAGTAACCGAGCAGGCCGCCGGCCATGGCGACACCCGACAGTGGGGTATCGTTCTGAAGTGCTTGATGGCGAACGTCCCGCACTCGTTGGTAAGTCGGGTGGCGGTTCAGGTTAGTGATATAGGCGCGAATGGAGCCATAGGGTGAACCAAACCTGGCAACTTCGTGACTGGCCCCGGTGACCCGGCTAAGTGGCACCAAACCGCAGCCTTTCGAAAAGCACCACTGTCCAAACAGGTTGTTGCCCTTGGTCGCAAACCGGGACGTGCCCCACGCGGATTCGTTTGCGGCCTGAGCAAGTATGAGCGAGGGCGGTATCACTCCGATGCGTTTCTCCAAAAGAGCAAACTGAGCCTCACTGCCGTTGGGCTCGTCAATGCGAAGCCGGGCGGCATGAGCAGCCAGCCATTGCCGCTCGGCTTCGGAGAGTTCGGATTTCGTGCGCAGAGTCTCAAGATAGTGGTGTTCAATCAAAATACGGCTGTTGGCCAGCACAATACGAGGGTACAAAAAAGAAAAGAAGGCCGCTTTGCGCTCGGTGGTGTCGCGAATGGTGGAAAAGTCCGGAAGGGGCGCCGCTGCCCACGAGGGGAGTTCGGGAAGCGAGCTGAGAGCAATGTCGCCGTCGTCATCAAACTGATCAAACAGTGGCGTGTAAAGCGCGCCTGCGCCGGCAAACAAAATGAGTGGTACGCAGAGCAACAATACGCGAGAAACAGCCGTCATAAATCCCTCACTAAAATCGATATGGACGGAATTATAACAGGTTATAAGCCTTTATCCGGCGTCGGCGGCGTCTTGGCCTATTCGGGAATCAGCGTCGCCATTAACAGACCCGTACGAGGCTTAGTGGCGGATGGATCCCTGACCGTCAGGAATATCTGATCCGCGTCACCGGTGTAAAACCCCTTCAGATCCAGCCCGGACGTGGTGGAAATCAGGGTAAGAGCACCGCCCGGGGCAGCGGTATAATTGAAGGTCTCAGCGATGTCCGAACCCGCTGGTCCGCTAAATTGGGCATCGCTTATGGTGTGGCGCATGTTGAAGCCGGTAGCCGTGAGCCGGGCTTCGGTGCTGCTGATGAACGTGAGTACACCACCATTCAGATGCTGGAGTTCATTGGTGTTGGCGGTCATCGACAGGAACGAACCTTGAAGGCGATATCGAGCATTGGTTTGAAGGCCTGAGGAAGGTGCCTTACCGGCCACTAAAAGCCCGTCACCCCAAACGCTGTCGTCGAGGTTGAACGCCAGTAGGGAGCCATCCGGGGAGGCTGCGCCTTGGCCAAGGTCGGGCTGGGTGTAGTCGGTATCCGGGCAGGTAGAGCACAGGCTCAACCGGCCCATAAACCGGGTTCCGTCGCTGAGCTTGGAACGACGATTGGCAATGTTCAGCGCCTGCGTTTCGCCCCCTGAACTCGCAGCAACAGACCCATCGCCGGCCCGGGCTACCGTGAAGGTCGTTGCGTTGAGGCTGGCGGACAGCTCGTTATCCGCGGCCGCTCCGGTATTCAGGATGCCCGAGCCTGTCTCAAAACTGACCGGATCGGTGCCGCCAAAACTGCCTGCGAAATACACAAGGTTAAAATCGCCTTCCACCGCGGATAGATCAAAATCTGTGCTCCGCAGCAAATGCAGCTCGAACGCAGAGAGGTGGTGGTTTGCCAGCGTGTCACCGCGCTTCAATTGATTGCCCTGATTGTTCAGGTCAATCGCTTTACCTGCTGTAAAGTAACTTGCCAACACCCGGTCGGGGCCGGTTTGCGCATCGATGGGTTGCGTCGTGAAGGCGTCGAAATAGTAAGGGTTTCGTGTCCAACCCAAGGTTCGGGTATCCGACGGGTAGGTAATGGTTTGATAGAGCGCGCGGCCGGCTAATAACCGGGCGGGGTGGAGTTCATCGCCAGATAATTTCGGTGTCAGGGTCGCCGCTCCCGGTGAGCTGGAGTGGCTGTTTGGCAACCAGCTTTCGGTAATAAAGCGATTATCCGGTGTCTGGCTAATGGTTTGCCGGTCATAAGGGAGATCGGTGGCCAAAGAGGTCACGCTTAAACCAAAGGCATCGAAGGTGGTCAGGGTTAACGCCGGATACAGAAACGCTTCGGCTGTGCCGTCGGTCAGGTCTTGTTCCCGGGTGGAGCGCACGCCCCATTGGCCCGCGGAGGGGGCGCCGTCCATCTGAAACGCTTCCCCGAGTTCCAGCCCGAAAAATACCGAGTTATAGTCGGCGGAACTGGCTTTGATGCTTCCCGAGGCTCCTTCAGCGAGTAGCGCGTAGCGGGCAATATCATCCACATAGGTTTTGAAATCTACCCGAGCTTTCAAGGCTTCAAGTGCCGTAGCCAGCTTGGCACCGCTTGCAATGTCGATCTCGAAATCGTGCACCTGATCGGCAAGCGTAGACCAAACATACTTGTTCAGGCACAAACCGCCGCCGGTATCGTTCACACAACCCATCACGGTTTGAAATTCGTTGGCCTGATAGTTGCCCAGAGTCTCGGCAACCACGTAGTGGGAGAATGGATTCACTTTCACATCCCGGTCTGCATCTGCCGCCAATGCTTTCATGGTGATACCGCCATGGCCATTCCAGCTGGCTTCGATGACCACGTCGGGGCCGATGGGCAGCCCGTTCTTGAAGCTAACAATGAAATGGCCATCGTCACCGGTGGCTATCGAATGCTCTACGGTATCCAGTTTCTGTAAAGAGTGATTGGTTCTATACACCTCAATACGATCGGGAATGACAATTCGCAGGTTGCGGCGAGTGGGTTCTCCGCGAGGTGCGAAGTCAGCAGGCACTTCCATGGTAACGCGCACTTCGTTTCCTTTCAGACCTTTGGCGTTGCTGGAATCGCCGGTGCTGCCGGGGCTGAAATCGTCCAGTGCGTTGATGGTGCTGCCAAACCGGTTCGGGATTTCTCGCGCACCGTCGATGGCACTGTCACCACCGCCGCAGGCGGCAATCAAGAAAGAAGTCAAAAGCAGGGAAGTGAGCTTGAATCTCATGCCAAGGCCTATCCAGGTACAAAGTATTGGAAGAGCCTAACAGGTAAACAGAGGGAAGGGCGTGAAGGGGTGCACGATTGGGTTACCCGTCAGTTGCTCGGGTAACCCAAAATAATAACGGCGGTCTTAGAAGAAGATCTTCATACCAGCCAGAATGCCTTCGTCCAGATTCACATCCGGGCTGCCAGCGAAATCCAGCTCGGTGTTCAGGTAACGGTAACCGGCGAACACCTCGGCGTTGCGGATCACGCGATAGCTGGCGCGCAGTTCCAGGCTTGTCATTTCGTCGGAGTCACCGAACGACAGAATGCTGGGCGCGTAATGAAGGCTGCCGCCAAAAGACAGGCCGGGAACATCGGGAACATTTACAGTCGCGAAGCCACCTACGCCAACGGCACCGCCGTCGAGGTGATCGTCATCCCAACCAACACCACGCAGGCCGATACCCGCAGTCGTTGGCAGGTTGCCGAGTGCCGTGCGGCCTTGGGCATGAAAATCTACGTTACCAATGTGGCGTCCGCCTTCGTGGTAGGTGTATCCGGCACCAACTTGCAACTCGTCCTGAGTGCCAAAGAAGTTCATCTGGCCTTTAACCGAGTCAGACGTCAGGCTCAGGTCGAGATCAGAAGCCATAACCGGGGCTGCGGCCAGAGAAAGTGCCAAAGCAGAGATACGGGTAATCTTCATGTATACACCTTTGTAGCTGTCGTTATTGGATGCAAAGCAGGTATGGGTTGTTTGCACCAGCGATGATTCTGACGGAGCAGGATGGTAACACCTGCTCCGCTCAGTACAACTTAAAAGCCCGTAAGCCGGCGGAAAGGAAGGGGGTTAGTGGAGCTGGCCGTCGTGACCCTGATCCAGATCTTCAGGCGATACGTTCTCAGCGGGCACCCGGTATTCTTCATTCGCCCAGGCCCCGAGATCGATCAGTTTACAGCGCTCGGAGCAAAACGGGCGCCAAGCGTTGGCTTCAGACCATTCAACAGATTTTTTGCAGGTGGGGCATTCAACGTTCATGGGTATCCGTCCGGGCTGTGTGTGTAAGCTGCCGGTGATTAATTATCGGCAGGTGCATGGCAGTATTGTTCCAGCACTGCCCGTAACATTTCAAGGTTGACAGGTTTGGCAACGAACACATCCATGCCCGCTGCACGGCAACGCTCTTCATCCTTTTCCATGGCGCTGGCCGTTAACGCCACCACGGGTACCCGCAAACGATTGTTTTTCTGCTCCCAGGCACGCAAGCTTCGGGTGGCTTCGAACCCGTCCATTTGGGGCATCAGGCAATCCATAAAGATCAGATCAAACGTGTGCTGTTGCCAAAGCGACATTGCCGCTTCGCCATCGTTGGCGGCGGTCACCTCACAGCCCAGCTTTTCAAGCAGCCGCTGCGTCAGAATACGGTTGACCGGGTTGTCTTCAACCAAAAGAACGCGCATGCGACCACACGGCAATTCATAGCGGGTGGCGCTTGAGTCGGTCAGGCCTTTGAGAGAAAAACGGGTAAGAAAGCGCCGCTCCTGCTGCTCGATGTCGCTGAACAGCTGGTTAAGCAGTGGAATCAGGTAGGACTCCCGCAGGGCCTTGCTTAAAAATGCATCGGCACCGGCTTGGCGGAAGTGCTCGGCATCACCGCGCTGGGGATTGGACGACAAAATCAACAGCCGGGTTTCGGCCCACTGTGCGTTGCTGCGAATTTGCCGGCACAACAGGTCACAATCCATGTCGGGCACAAAACCGTCCAGGATGATGGCGTGGAACGGGTCGCCGGCATCGCAGGCTTGCCGTACAGAAGTGAGGGCTTCGCCTGCGGACTTAACGGCTTCGATCTGCAGATCAAAGCGAGACAGCATTTCCAGTGTGATCTTGCGGGATAGCTCGTACGAATCCACCACCAGAATGCGTCGGCCACGTACCATGCTCGAATCGGGCCGGGTGCGCGTGGCGCTGTCGCTGACCTCTTCCAGAGTCAGCTCAATCCAGAACGTGGAGCCTTCGCCAAGCCGGCTCTCAACATCCAGTGCGCCACCCATCCGGTCAACCAATTGACGGCAGATCGTTAGGCCCAGACCCGCTCCGGGCAACTGTCGTGTGAACCGTTGGCCAAGTTGGATGTAAGGTTCGTACACCAACGGCAGCTCTTCGGGGTTAATGCCTTCGCCGGTGTCTTCGACAGCCAGCCGTAAACGAACCTTGTTATCTTTGCGGCCGAGTACCTCGACGCTCACCAGAACGTGGCCCGAATCGGTAAACTTGATGGCATTGGCCAGCAGATTGATCAGTACCTGGCGGATACGGACTGGATCGCCCACAACTGCCCAAGGTAGGCTTTCATCCACCCGCATTTCCATCGCCAAACCCTTTTCTCGGGCTCTGGCGCCGAGCATGTGAACCAGATCGTTCAGTGTTTCGCGAAGGTCGAACGGAATTTCCTCCAGCTCCAGCTTGCCCGCTTCCATGCTGGAGATGTCGAGCAGGTCATTGAGAATGGAAGACAGATTCTCGGAGGCATTGATCAATGTGCTGACGTATTCCGTTTGTTCCTGGTCCAGCGGCGTATCGGCCAGCAAGTGGGCGTAACCGAGTACCGATTGCAGGGGGATGCGCAGCTCATGGCTGACATTCGCCAGGAACTGGTTCTTGGCTTGGTTAGCACGTACCGCTTCGTCCCGCTCACCGCGGGTTTTTACCGAAATCTGGCGCAGGGAGCGGGTGTCTTCCAGAATCTGCAGGCGCATTTTGTTCAGTGCCTGTTCCAGCTCTGAAAGCTCATCCGGCTGAGCCGGTTTTTTACGGCGAAGTTCCAGCGGCGCAACCAACGCATCGAGGTTGAGCTTGGCCGCATAGTCCGCCATGGTTTCCAGGTGGCGTGACAAGGCAACGCGCACGATCAACAACAGGCCCAAGGTGCCCAGCATGACAATAATCGACTGGTACAGCAGATTGATCAGGGCGCTGGCCAGAAGTTCCTGATAGATACTTTCAACGGAAGAAACCACCGTTAGCTGGCCCACTCGCTGGGGTTCTTTCAAATGGCTGCTTTTGAAATCCAAAGGAAAGGTTTGGGAAATGGTGCGGCCTGTCGGATAGGTTCCGGTGCTGAATTCCTGATCGGTAGACGTGATGACTTGGGTATATTGGATGTAGGGGACATTGCGCAAATCGTCGAGGTTGGCGGCCACCTCACTGTAATTCAGAACCCACAAATTCGAACTTAAGGTACTGGAGATAAGATTGACCGCGCGCCCCTGGCTGCTTTCCAAGCGTGATTTCTGGCGCTCGAATTCGCCGATCATCTGCACGCCTGTGGCGACCAGTGATAAAACAAGGCTATACAGAAGCACCCACCCGAGCAGTCTCAGGGCCAGGGGGCGCACACCGCAGCGCTTTAAAAAACGGTTTGATGACAAGTCACGAATTCCCTGTGTCGACAACAAGTTAACCAACGGCAGTTTAACAGATGGATACTACTTCCACACGTACCTTTCCGGTCTCGGTGATAAAGCGAAAACGCACGTTCAGATCATACAAATGTGCGCCGTAAATGCGGTCTTCATCGCGTCCGCGGCGGAACGAAGGGCGGGGGTCGTAGCTGACCACATCTTCAATCAACCCCCGAAGATCCGGGTAGTCAATCGGGGACAATGAGGCCAGTTCTGCTTCCGCTTCGGGGCTGATACACACCTCAACACGGTCCACCGGGGGGGTGTCGGCCCAGCCTAAAGATGCTTCCGGAATGGCATCGGCAAAGGGCAGGTAGGGTTTTATGTCGAGAATGGGGGTGCCATCAATCAGATCGTGATCACGGATCTTCTGTACCAGGCGGCCATTCTTTCGCTCAAGACCTTCATTGCGCACCACCGACAAACCGAGGCTGTTGGGCCGAAAGGGGGAGCGGCTGGCGAACACACCTACCTTCTTGTTACCGCCCAAACGGGGCGGTCGAACTACCGGTCGCCATTCAGCCCGCACCGCTTCGTGAAACTGAAAGGTCAGCCACAGATGGCTGGCGGTTTCCAGGCCCCGAAAGGCATCTTCCCGGTCAAACGGCGGTTCAATCACCAGATCCGCATGGGCGTAGCGGGTGAGGCCCGGTTGGCGCGGCACCCCGAACTTATCCTTGAAGCAGGAGCGCGTGTAGGCAATAGGGGTAAGGGTTAAGGCTTCGGTTGCCGGTTTGCTTTTGTGTCTGGGTCGCGTCATGTCAGTCTCTATCAATGGTGCCGGCAAAGTACATTTCGATACGGAAAATCACCGAAGCCTGATCTTTAAAGCTTTCCTCACGGGGGAATTCCAGAGCGGGAATCAGTTCCGCAAACAACCAGTCTTCATACACCCGGTAGCGCCAAGTGACATCGGCAAAATACGACGTGGTTCGCCATGATGGCTGACTTTCCCCGAGGATGCCGATTCTGGGCGAAATTACGGAGCGGGAACTGGTGCGTTTGCGAAGGCTGAAAAGCTGCGCGGCTTCGAATTTGCGGTCGCTGTGCACCCACTCCAATTCGGATGACGTAAAGAAGTGCCAGCCGTTCCAGGCGGGCCTGTCCGCGCCGAACCAAGAGCGGGAACCCCAGCCGGAAGTATGAAAATAATAAACTCGTTGCTTAACCCCAATGCGCCAGTTGTCTGCCGCGAGCCAGCGCTTGCCTGCCTCCAAACGCCAGAACATCTCGGGCGGAAGCCGAAGCCTACCACCCACATCCATCGACAGGTTAATGGCATCGCCCACATCGGTCAGATAACGAAAGGCGCCGGTCGTCTCGGTGTCGGTGCGTTCCGGCTCAGTCAGCTGCCGGTCCCGCTCGCGCTCGCCCAGCGGAACCAATTCGTCGCTGTCGCTCTCGATAACCAACCGCAGTTTCTTTTCGGTGGTGGGCAGATCAAGGCGAAAGCGCACTTCCGGCTTGAATTGCGCCGGGTCGCTGTATTCAGACTCTGCCGCAAAGCCAAGCCGCAGGTAGCTCTCGTTGTTCGGCAAGGCGTGCTCAGAGCCTGACAAGGTTTGGTCGGCCCAGTTTCCAATCCCCTGAACTTTGCTGCCGTGCAGGCGTTCCTGATGAATAACCCAGTTACTGGCACTCAACCACCAGGAATCCACGGGCTCGGACCAGTACTCTTCAGGTTCAACCGTATAAAACGAAGCCGGTAAGCGGTAGGGCGAGAGTTTGTCCGCTAGGGAGACTTCATCAACGACAATCGGCCCTGCACTGCGGGCATGGGGCGGAATGCCCAGTAGCAGCGGCAAAAGAAGAGCAGTGCATGAGAGGTAACGCAGAAAAAGCCCCTTAACTGAATTCAAGCAGCCACTGATTATGCAGCTCAGCAACCTGCCGCTCAACCTCAACCAAAGGCTGGTTGTTATCAATGATCGCGTCTGCCTTGGCGCACCGGTCTTTCCGGGCCATCTGGGCCGCCATAATACGCTCCACCTGCTCGCGGGAATTGTCGTCCCGCGCCATGGTGCGCTCCAGCTGAACGGATTCCGGCACATCAATAACGAGGGTCTTGTCTGTTAGCTCGTGCTGGTCTGTTTCCAGCAGCAACGGCGATACCAGCAAAGTATAGGGCAGGGTGTAATTCTCAGGCTGAAGCTGGCGGATAATTTCGTCGCGAATAATCGGATGCAGCAAGGCCTCAAGCCAAACTCGCTCCTCAGGCTCCGCAAACACCTTCTGCCGCAACCAGGCCCGATCAAGCGCGCCATCCGCTAACAACACCTCATCCCCAAAATGCTCAGCAATGGCGTTCAACGCGGGCATACCCGGCTCAACCACCTCCCGAGCCACATCATCCGCATCCACCCAGTGCACACCTAACGCCCCAAACAGCCGCACCACCGTAGACTTCCCCGAACCAATCCCGCCTGTTAACCCAACAATCGCCAAACCACTCACTCCATGCTTACCAATCTACAAAGGGGTCGGGCCCTGCGAGGCCTGACCCCACCAAGGCCTAACTAAACTCCCAAGGGCTCAAACCCCAAGAAACCCATACCAAGCCGAAACAATCTCCGCCCCAAACCACAAACAAATCACCCCGGCCACCGCCAAATACGGCCCAAACGGAATCGGCACCTCCCGCCCATGCTTGCGGAACACCATCAAACTAATACCAACAACGGCACCCACCAACGACGACAGCAAAATCACCGCCGGCAACATCTGCCAACCCAGCCAGGCACCCAAGGCGGCCAGTAGCTTGAAATCCCCATGCCCCATACCTTCCTTGCCAGTTAGCAACTTGAACAGCCAGTAAACCGACCAAAGCGATAGGTAGCCCGCTACCGCACCCCAGAAGGCACTCTCGAAATCTGTAAGCACACCGAAATAATTCAGCACCAAGCCTAGCCACATCAAGGGGAGAGTGATGCTGTCAGGCAGAAGTTGAGTATCAAAATCGATCACTGTGAGTGCAACCAAGGCCCAGATTAACAGCAACGCCCAGAGCGAAGCTTCCGTAGGGCCCAGCAAACAAACTGTGACCACCGAAGCCGCAGCTGTAAACGCTTCAATCAAAGGATAACGGGGTGAAATTCGGGTTTTGCAGGAAGAACATTTGCCGCCGAGTAGCAGCCAGCTGACGACCGGGATATTTTCCCAGGCTCGGATTTGGTGGCCGCAGGACGGGCAGGTAGAGGCTGGCTTTGAGAGTGTTATCTGCGTTTCGTTTTTGCGCTTTTCTTCCGGCACCTCAAGAAATTCCTCGCACTGGCAGCGCCAGTCCTGATGCATCATTTTGGGCAAGCGCAGGATGACCACGTTCAGGAAGCTGCCGATGCATAGGGAGAGTAAGGTGATTGTAGTGTAGAGAAGCCAGGGGGGTGCGAGGAAGGTTTCTAGTGATGGCATTGGGGGCTCGTTTGTGAACTTTTTGCTCCCGAAGGAGTGTGAATCCGGTTTTCGAATCACCCTCTCCCGTTGCGGGGGAGGGTGAGAAGATTGATGAGTGTGTCGGCGAGTGAAGAAGTCGGTTAGCCGACAACCTGACCCATCTGGAAGATCGGCAGATACATGGCAATAATCAAGCCACCAACCAGGACCCCGAGAACAGCCATAATCATGGGTTCCATGAGTGCTGTCAGGTTGTCCACCATGTCATCGACCACTGCTTCGTAATGCACGGCAACTTTCTCTAGCATCTCGTCCAAGTTGCCGGATTCTTCACCAATCGCTGTCAGCTGAACCGCCATAACCGGGAACACATCTTGCTGGCGCATGGTGGCCTGAAGCTGAGTGCCGCTTGAAACGTCGTTTTTGATGTTCATGATCGCATCACGATAAACGGCATTGCCAGTTGCGCCAGCCACGGAATCCAGCGCGTCAACCAATGGAACACCTGCCGCAAATGTTGTCGATAGAACCCGGCCAAACTTAGCAACGGCGGATTTATCCAGGATTTCCCCGACTACGGGCAGTTTCAAAACGTACTTGTCCACGAAATCCGAGAATTTCTGAGATCGCGTTTTAGCTTCTTTGAACAAGAAAATCGTGCCGACAATACCGAGAAGCACAATAAACCACCAGCTCTGCATCCATTCCGACAGGCGCACAACCATTTGCGTGAACACAGGGAGCTCAGCGCCGAATCCGGAAAACAGGCTTTCAAATTGCGGAACTACCTTAATGAGCAATATCGCCGTGACAATGATCGCAACGACGATGATGGCTATGGGGTAGGTCATCGCTTTTTTAACTTTTTTCTTGAGAAGTTCTGTTTTCTCAAGATAAGTCGCAATTCGATCAAGCATGGATTCTAGCGCACCCGCCTGTTCACCCGAGTCAACGAGATTACAGTACAACTCATTGAAATATTTTGGGTGCTTGCGCAAAGCGCCGGCGAAGCTGGTGCCCGAAGAAATGTCATTCCGAATTGACATTACGAGCTCTTGAAGGCCTTTGTTCTCAAGCCCGTCCGCTACGATGTCAAAGCTTTGCACCAATGGGACACCTGCTTTCATCATGGTTGCTAGCTGGCGCGTAAGCATGGCAATGTCAAAAGGCGTAATTTTCTTGCTGCCGCCAAACAAGGGCTTCGGCTTCTTTTTAACTTTGTCTGGAATAATGCCTTGTTTGCGAAGTTGGGCTTTAACCAAAGCCAAGCTGACGCCGTTCAGCTCACCCTTGGTCTTGTTGCCCTTTCGGTCTTTGCCTTCCCAAACGTACGCTTCCAGCTTTTGCGATTTTTCTGCCATGCTTAATCCTTCGTCACGCGGTTGGCTTCTTCAAGGCTGGTCACGCCCTGAATTACCTTCATCAGAGCTGACTGCCTGAGAGTGCGGAAGCCCTCGGCCTGCGCTTTTTTAGCTATTTGAATCGAACTGGCCTCTTCCATAATCATGTTCGCCAGATCGTCTGTAATCTTGACCACCTCATAAATACCGACGCGGCCTTTATACCCACCACTGCATTTATCACAGCCCTTGGGGCGGAACAACGTGAACCCTGTGTCAATTTGTTCCTGTGTGAACCCTTCGGCTAAAAGCACGTCTTTTGGGACGTCTGCTGCTTGTTTGCAGCTACACAAGCGACGGCCTAGACGCTGAGCGATGATCAGGCTCACAGACGTGGCGATGTTGAACGCTGGAACACCCATATTCATCATTCGGGTGAGGGTTTCCGCTGCACTATTGGTGTGAAGGGTAGATAAAACCAAGTGACCTGTTTGAGATGCCTTTATAGCAATGTTCGCGGTTTCCAAATCCCGGATCTCACCGACCATGATCACGTCGGGGTCTTGCCGGAGGAACGCACGGAGGGCTTCGGCAAAACCGAGCCCTACCTTTGTATTCACGTTTACCTGGTTGATGCCTTCCAAGTTAATTTCGGCAGGGTCTTCCGCAGTCGAAATATTCCGCTCGTTGGTGTTCAAAATGTTCAGGCCAGTGTACAGAGAAACCGTTTTACCTGAACCGGTGGGGCCGGTGACCAGAATCATCCCTTGAGGCTGTTCAAGAGCCTCGAGGTAAAGTTGCTTCTGGTCCTCTTCGTAGCCAAGCACGTCGATGCCCAATTTTGCCTGGCTAGGATCGAGTATCCGTAGAACGATTTTCTCACCCCAAAGCGTCGGCAGGGTATTTACCCGGAAGTCGATGGCCTTGGTTTTGGACAGCTTCATCTTGATCCGGCCATCCTGCGGCACCCGCCGTTCAGAGATGTCCAGTTGCGCCATGATTTTCACGCGAGCAGAAATCTTGGGTGCAAGTTTGATAGAGGGTCGAGAGACTTCTTTCAAAATGCCGTCGGTGCGATAGCGGACTCGATAAGTTTTTTCGTAAGGCTCGAAGTGAATATCCGAGGCGCCGCCACGAATGGCGTCAAGAAGCATCTTGTTGACGTACTTGACGATAGGCGCATCGTCAACCTCCGCGGTTGATGCGGCGTTATCTTCTTCAGTGTCGCCGCCCTCCGTTTCAACGCCTTCAAGGTCGGCATCGTCAAGGTCGCCCATGGATGTGTCATGGGATTCCAAGTATTTCTCAATAGCGGAACGCAGTTTTGCATCGTCGACAAGAACAGCATCGGTGCTCAGCCCGGTGTTGAACTTGATCTCGTCGAGCGCCTGAATGTTGGTTGGGTCAGAAACGGCAATAAAGAGCCGATTGCCTCTTTTATAGAGAGGCAGGGCGTTGTGCTTTCGGATCAGTTTTTCGTCGACAGACTTCTCCGGCATCATCTCTGGCAAGAAAGAATCCAGGTCGAGAACAGAAATGCCGAACTCCATCGCAGCAGAGAAGGCTAGTTTGGAACTGTCAGCCAGATCATTCTGAGTAAGGTAAGTGATGAGAGGGGTGCGATTCTCGGATGCTTGGGTGAACGCATCTTTCGCGATGTCCTCGTCCAGAAGCCCGTCATCGACAAATCGACGGGCCAGGCCCGTAAGCGTTACGTTTCGGTTATTGCTCGCCATAAGTGCTCTGAGGAAAGTCTCGTAAGTGGCTGAATCACGTATTTATGAGCATAGAGTTTAGATGTAGTGGGTAGGTTTGGAAAGGTTGCTGGATCTCAAGTTTGGTTTTTGGTTGCGATAGTACAAGGGGAGTCTTCAGATTGATGACGCTTCAGTCTGGCGGCTCGGTGACAAAATTTGTCACTCACGGCCATTTTTCGGCTAGGGGTGTGCTCTTTGTCGTTGTGTGACGGACGTCACGCAGGTGCGTTAACTCATTGAGTGAGCGCTGTTTACGTATGGTATCTTGCATTTGGCACGCGCGATGCTTAACTTACTCCAAGCTCAAAGCGGTCACGGGGTTACGCTCCACCGCCCCGGAGCTACTAAGAACCAAAAAACGACATAGAGGTCGAATTATGCAAAAGATTCAAATGAACAAAGGGCAGCAGGGTTTTACTCTGATTGAATTGATGATCGTTGTTGCGATCATTGGTATTTTGGCGGCTGTGGCGATTCCTGCTTATCAGGATTATGTTGCAAAATCTCAGGTGACTACAGCTTTGGCGGAAGTGACACCCGGAAAAACCCAAGCTGAGGTTTTGATTAACGAAGGGGTCGGGGGTACGGCGATTACTGATATTGCAAAGATTGGTCTTGCTACTAGCGATCGATGTGGGACGGTCAAAACAAAAATCGTTAATACGGGTGCTGCTCAGATTCAATGCACTATTTCGGGAACTCCACAAGTTAATAGTAAGATAATCGAGCTTGCCCGCAGTACTGCTGGTGTTTGGACGTGCGCAACTGATGCTGATGCCGATCTAACGCCCAGTGGTTGCACCGGGGGATCAACTATCACAGCACTATAACTCTGGTTAGGGCATTATAGGTTGTTGAGAGGCGGTTTGTGAGTATGCCTCTGAAGGCTCGGTGGTCTTGAACCCCGAGCCTTTTTGGTGAGCGCTGGATACTCTAAGTAGGGTTCTAGGTTCGTTTAAATAGTGCAATAAAGTTCGAGTTTTTTGGGCACTTGTGAATCTGCTACTTGTGGGCAATAAAATTTTCAAGATTTTGTGGCTTGCAATCAATAGAGCTTGGCCATATGGAAAATAATACCGGTTTTACGCTGATTGAATTGACAATCGTCGTCGCAATCATCGGAATTCTTGCAGCAATTGCGATTCCAAGCTACCAGCATTACATTGTAAAAACCCAAATAACCCGAGCTGTTGGTGAATTGTCAGCCTACAAAACTCCGTTTGAGGAGCGAGTTGGCTCAAGCGGTAGCGTGACAAATAGCGATATCGGATACACCCCATCCAACCTCACTTCAGGCCGTCAGGCTGTGAATATAGGCGTGCGCAATGCCGACGGCTCTGGTCAGCTTCAGGTGACCTTAGGGGGCAAAGCTCACCCAAATTTGTCAGGTGTGATTCTGAGCCTCGAGCGCAGCCCTTCGGGAACGTGGGAATGTGTTATTGATCCGAGCGCAGCAGCTGGTTGGAAAGCCTCTTACTTGCCGCCTGGATGTCGGCTGTGACCGGTTTTATCTGGGCCTAGTATGAGTGGGCACCAACCCACTCACCCAAACTCCCTTCCCAACCAACCATTAATATCCCCAGACTCATACATCCACCGCTCAGCACCCCGCTCATCCACAATCAACAAACAAGGAACCTTAACAGCCCCACCACCCTCCAACAGTGCCTCCCGATGCTCCGGATCACGCTGCGCATCCCGCCGCTCAATATTTATCCCTAACCGGGCCATCTCCTTCCGAACCTTGATACAAAACGGGCAAGCGCGGAACTCATAGAGCGCCAGGCTTTCGGTGGCTTTATCAACTTCAGCCTGCCGCTCCGGCGAGCGTTCGATGGCCTTAGGCGTACTGAGTTTCTCTGAAAGCAACATAAACGGAGTCAGAACCAAGCGGAGCAGGCGGAAAAATGCCCGAATAATCATTCGCATAATAAAACCTAAACTGTTTGAAGTGAGCGTAACTGATAAAAATAGGGCGGCAAGGATATCATGGCCGTAGAATAAATTGGGGTCTGACCCCGTTCACGATCAAACCTCGCTCTGCCCGCGGCGCTCCAGGTATGCGGAGCCGCTGCCACCTTCGCCTTCCATTTGCACGCTGATCCGCGGCGCGGCCACGTCGATGTAGCGTTCTTCCATTTTCCGCTTCAGCAGCAAGTTGAAGGCGCGGGATACGTCCCATTGGTACTCCGGCTTGGTGCGCATGCGCATCCGCAGCACCGGGCAGCCTTCTTCGAAGGCGTGAATGCCCTGCATTTCCAGCGGCGACCAGATCAGCCAGCGCATGTCGGGCTGCAGGCGCAGGTCGTCGGCGGTTTCGTTCATCAGCAATATGGCGTCGTCGATGGGCAGTTCCCGGGGGATACGGATTTTGAGTAGCGCAATACCAAACTGGCGCGACATGTTGTGAATGGAGCTGATTTTGCTGAAGGTGATGTGGTGCACCACGCCTTCAAGGTCCCGCAGGCGCACGGTACGCAGGTTGAAGCCTTCCACGGTGCCCATGAATCCGTTGATCTGTACGAAATCCCCCACCGACATGGAGTCTTCCACCACAATAAACAGGCCGGTGATCAAGTCCTGTACCAGTGTTTGCGCGCCAAAACCCACGGCAAGGCCGATAATACCGGCACCGGCCAGCAGGGGTGTAACGTCTACGCCCAAGGTAGACAGGCTCACCAAGGTGGCAATGATCAGAACGGTGATCAGCAGTGTGTTGCGGGCGATGGGCAGAATGGTCTGCGCTCGGGCGGTTTTGATTCGCTTTTTGCGCTCGCCACCGCCCATGGCGCGTTCCAGTAGCTCGTCTATAAAGATCCACGTCAGTTTTGCCGCCAACAGAATGGCAACGACGCCCATCAGGCTACCCGCAAGGCCAACGCTGACGGAAGGCTTGCCAGCCAAGCCGAACAGCGACAAGCCCCAGATTTGCAGGGTTAATTCGAAGAACAGCAGCCAGGCAGAAGCCTGAATCAGGTTGTAGCCGAAGCGCACCAATCTGTGGCTAAACGTGCTCAAAGAGCGATGTTTGGATCGGTTCTGTTGGATGCCTAGCAGTCCCTGCAAGGCAAGGGTCAGTGCCAGAAGTAGGGCGCAAATCATGGCTTTTCCAAGCGCCGCATCGGCCTCGCCACCGTTGATGAACACCGCCACCACCGAGGCGCTGATCGCTACCAGCAGCGGGATGTGCCAAAGCCGGGCCAGTAGAGCGATGATTTCGCGTGAAACACCTTCGTTTTTACGTTGGTTATAAGAGCGGTTGCGAATCAGATGGGTAACCGGCCGACGGTTGCGAACAATCAGGTAGAAGCTCATCAGTGCCGCAATCACGCTGAATACCAAGGCCAGTGCGCGGGCCAGTTCCGGGCCAAGCTGTTGGGTGAGTTCCACGGTGCTTAAAGAATCCTCAAGGGCGAAGAGAGCGCCGATGATGAACAGCGGTAGCAACATGCGTCGGCGCAGTATCATCACCGCCGGCAAGCGATGGCCATTGGAGAAGACGGAAATCATCACGTCGAATAACGAGGTCAGAATGCGGGCGCTGAGGCCGGTGTACGCCAGAATCATTACGGTGGTCTGTGCGGCCTCGGATATGCCGAACGTTGGCAACCCGGTGAGTAGCCCGATAAAGGTCAGCAGCCAAGGCAGAATCCGCCTGAGGAAATGCACGGCAAGAAGCCATGGCCTGGGATTTCGGGGCATCTGAAGAGGCCAATCCCGCCAAACAAAAAACACTTGGCCCAGCCGGGAAAGCCCCCACAACACCGCCAACCAAACGGCCAGCCCCGCGGTAGTTTCGGCCAGTACACGGGGGGATGCGCTGTTCAGCAATGTGCGGGCGGCGGTGTAGGCGTTCTGAAAGTGTGTTTTCCAAATGGAAAGATAGCTGGGCGGAGTATTGTCGGCACTGCTGTTGTCATCGTTAAAAAAGACTGCAAGCGCCCCGAGTAAACCTTCTCCTTCAGAGGCGCCGCCTATTGCCGATGAAGACTGCGCTTCGAGCCCTGCTTGAATGGCTTTGAGTTGCTGCACCAGCGCTGAGCGTTCTTCATCGTTCTCCAGCGCTTGAATGGTGACTTCCAGCGAAGCCTGAAGCTCTTCCGGTGATTTCTCGTCTTTATCTTCCTGCGCGGAAAAGCCCGGAATACCGGGCAGAGACAAAGGGTTTGCCTGGGTAGGCATACCGAAAAACAACAAACAAAGGCCAAGAAAGACAACCGAACGCCTCAAGCTTTTACCTCTTCGCAATCAGAGAATGTTAAATGTAGCTAGTTGGCGTACTACCGTAACACACTACCTGATTCGCATCGCTAGCGAGGCACTGCGACACGGGGTCTAGACACGGGGTCAGACCCCACGGGTCTGACCCCCAATCACCCAAACTACAAGCTCTCAATAACCCCTAAAAACTCATTCGTAAGTACAAAAATAAGCCGTATCCACCTCCGCCTTAGCCTTGAAGCTGGCATTCGCTTCCACCTCAAAGGCATCACCAGCCCCATAACGAACCCAGTTGTCACTGCCCGGCAGCAGAACGGTCAATGCACCACTAACAACCGTCATAACTTCCTTCTGACTGGTACCAAACTCATACTCACCCGGGCTGATCACACCCACGGTGGCAGGCAGCGTCTCGCCCTGAAGGGCAATGGATTTCACTTTACCGTCGAAGTACTCATTTACACTCAGCATAGCCGTCATTCCTCAAAAGTTGGGTGGCTAAGATACCACGGGGTCAGACCCCGGATACATTTCGCCGTGCAAAATGTTCGGGGGTCTGACCCCAATAGGGAGATTGGGCTAAGCTGAATTAAATGGCTGAGTATAGGTGGGCACACAATGAAGCTTCGCTTTCTTGGAGGCGCAGGCACGGTTACCGGTTCTCGCTATCTGCTTTCCGATGAAAATCATCGGTTGCTGGTGGATTGCGGGATGTATCAGGGGGTGAAAACCCTGCGGCGGCGAAACTGGGCGCCCTTTCCGGTAAAGCCTTCCACCATTAACGCAGTGGTTCTCACTCATGCCCACATTGACCATTCCGGTTATCTGCCGGCGTTGGTGAAAAATGGATTCAAAGGGAAGATCTATTGCACCAAAGCCACCCATGAGCTGTGCAAGGTGTTGCTGCCGGACGCCGGGTTTTTGCAGGAGGAAGACGCACGCTATGCCTTCAAGAAGAAATTCTCGAAACACGAGAAACCCGAACCTCTGTTCACCGAGAAAGACGCGTACGAAGCGCTCAAACATTTCGAGTCGCTGCACTACCATGAGCCCTTCGAGCCGGTAAAAGGTTTTGAGGTATCGTTCACCCCCGCTGGTCACATTCTGGGTTCCGCTTGTGTGCATGTGCATCACAAAGGCGTTGATCGAACCGTGGTGTTCAGCGGTGATGTAGGCAGGCAAGACGACATCATCATGCGCCCGCCCGAACCGCTGAAGCAGGCCGACGTACTGGTGTGCGAATCTACCTACGGCGACAGAGCTCATGGTGAATCAGACCCCGAAGGTGACCTTGAAGACATCATCACCAAAACCGCCGGGCGTGGGGGCATTACGCTGATCCCCGCGTTTGCGGTGGGGCGTGCTCAAATGCTGCTTTACGTGGTGCATAAGCTCATGGAAGACGGCCGTATTCCTCAAATGCCCGTTTACCTGAACAGCCCCATGGCGATCAAAGCAACGGAAAGTTTTTGTCGGTATCATAAAGAGCACAAGCTGAGCCGTGAGCAGTGTACTCTTATCGACCAAAAAACCACCTACGTCCGAACTGTGGATGAATCCATAGAGCTGGATGCCAAACGCTACCCCTGCGTCATCGTCTCGGCCAGTGGCATGGCTTCGGGCGGGCGAGTGCTCCACCATCTGAAAACCCTGTTGCCGAATCCCCGCAATAGTATTGTGTTCGCCGGCTTTCAGGCGCCGGGTACACGAGGGGATGCAATGGTGAATGGCGCGGAGTCCGTCAAAATCCATGGCGAATACTGGCCAGTAAAAGCGGATGTGTACTCTCTGGATTCCATGTCCGCCCACGGGGACTACCAGGAAATCCTGACCTGGCTAGAGCAGGGCAGCTTGAAACCCGAAAAAGTCTACGTAACCCACGGCGAAGCCCTCGCCAGCGACATCATGCGCAAACGCATCACCGAAAAATTCGGCTGGCCCGCGGAAGTACCGGAACTGTTCCAAGAAGTGGAAATCTGATGTCTGGAGACTGGCTGATGGCTAGGCTACGGGGTCAGACCCCACGGGTCTGACCCCCAACTCCCAGTCCCCAATCTCCCAATCACTACACCCAATCCTCACGCTCATGCCGAACACGTACAATAAAAATGCTGCCAGAGTCAGTAATCTGATAGATCACAATATGCACGCCAATTGGATGTATTCGAACGGGTGGTGATATCTCTACGCGTTCTGCTGCCGCGTATGGGTTCTGGGCCAAAAACTCAAAGCTGACCTCAAGCTGAGCATGGTATTTCGCTGCCTGAGCCTCTCCGAAGTTTTCCAGCCCATATAAGTAGATGGCAATAATGTCTTCTTCAGCCTTCCTGCTGAGAAAGTACCTCATCAGCGATTCCATCCTTGGCTAATTTTATCGCGGCTAATCGCAACTCTTCCATTGAGCGCGTGCCTGGTCCGCTAGCAATCCCCGCAGAAATGAGGTTTTGTAATTCGTCAATCTTCCGCAAACGGTCCTGATCCTTGCGAATTAGGTCCCTCACATAATCGCTGGTGTTGGAATAACGGCCGGACTGCGCCTGCTGCTCCGCCCAGAGTTTCATCGCTTCAGGCAGCGAAACATTCATAGTTGCCATAATTGATTCCTCCTTTACCAAAATTATGGCAAAGATTGCCAAAATAAGCGATTCAAGCAAGGGCCAGCTACGGGGTCAGGCTAAGGGGTCAGACCCCACGGGTCTGACCCCCAATCTCCCAATCCAAAACCCACCAATCTCAAGAAATCAATCAGCCCCCAAATTGCTCCCCCATCCGCCTCTGAAACTCCTCAGAACCCAGCGCCAAACCGGATAGCGCCGAATACCGAATCTGCTCCGTAAGCGACTCCGCCATTGGGCTAGCAACAAACGACCGATAACTCACCAGCCGCCGATCAGCCTCCGGCTGCAACGCCAGATAACAAGGATGAGGCGAATGAAACCGCGCACTTCCGCCATAAGCATGACAAAGATAACTGGACCACTGATAATTACCCGCGTAGTCCACCATGCCCGCCTTTACTGGATTCAGCTCGATGTAACGCTGGCATTGCAGAAAATATTCCTCGGTATCCACAAGGCAAGATTTGAAACGCCCTTCCCATAATCCGCCGGTGCGCTCATGCCGCGCGTTGTAATATTGCGCGTAGCACTGGCCTAACGATTTCATGAAGGCTGAAAGCCCATCGTCGGTTTTCGGTGTCAGCAGTAGATGCGTGTGATTGCTCATGAACACCCAGGCGTGAATATCCACCTCAAACTTTTCCCGGTAACGGTTCAGGTACATCGAATAGGTGGCAAAATCAGATAAATCTCGAAAACAAACCTGCCGGTTGTTCCCCCGCTGAATCACATGCTGGGGCATCCCGGCCGGGCAAATCCTGGGTCGGCGGGCCATCTCACATTCCTTGTGGATTGGTTGTAAAGTGCAACAATGTGCCGAACCCGCACCGTCATTTCAAGCTGGGGTCAGACCCCCTGAGCATTTCGTCACATAAAATGTATCGGGGGTCTGACCCCACAAAGTTTGGTAACATAGGCAGAGGCCAAGCAGGGAGCGAGTGATCATGCACTACAGTTCAATACTACCGGATGTCATCAAAGTCGCAGATGAAGCCAGCGAACGCGTGCTGCACATCTACCAGTCCGATTTCAAAGTGCAATATAAAGAAGATCATTCGCCCATCACTGCCGCAGACATGGCCAGCCACGAAACGATTGTGAAGGGCTTGCGGAGCATCAGCCGCGACATCCCGATTCTGTCGGAAGAAGGCGAACAGGTGCCCTGGGAAGAGCGCAAGCACTGGCGCCGGTTCTGGCTGATAGACCCCATCGACGGCACCAAGGATTTCACCCAGCGTAGCGGCGAATTCACGGTCAATATTGCTTTGATTGAAGACGGCCAGCCCATCATGGGGGTAGTAACGGCCCCCGCGTTAAAGGAAGCCTATTGGGGCATCAAAGGTGAGGGCGCTTTCAAACGCGACCGAACCGGCCGAACCCACCGCATCCATGTGGCCGAGCCAAAAGACATTAAGCGAGTGGTGGCCAGCAAAAACCATCTCAATGATGAAACCCGCGCCTTCATCGAAACCCTGGGTGAGCACGAAACCGTCCAAGCCGGCAGTTCCCTCAAATTCTGCCGCATCGCCGAAGGCCACGCCGACATCTATCCCCGCATGGGCCTTACCTGCGAATGGGACACCGCCGCTGCACACGCCGTGCTATTGGCCGCCGGCGGCAAAGTCCAAACGCTGGATAACACCCCGCTGCAATACGGCAAAAAAGACATCCTCAACCCGCACTTCATCGCCGCGGGAAACTGGTACTTTTAAAGTTGGGGTCAGACCCCCGATACATTTGGTTGAATGAAATGCACCGGGGTCTGACCCCACATTGGAATGTTTATGACTTGGTACGCGCTTCAGCACAAACCGGCACAGGGTGATCGGGCGGTTCAGCATTTGCAGAATCAGGAAATTGCTTGTTTCTACCCGAAAATCGAGGTGGAGAAGATTAAGGCGGGTAAACGAAGCAAGAGGCTGGAGCCTTTGTTTCCCGGGTATATCTTCGTAAAGCTGGAGCAAACTGACCCGATGTGGGCGAAGTTGCGGTCCACTCGCGGTGTGCTGCGGATTGTCAGTTTTGCCAATAAGCCTGCAGCCATAGCCGATGAGGTGATCGAACACATCAAAGCCAGCATGGGCAAGGTGGCGGAGCAGGGTGGTATTAAGGCAGGGCAGGCAATAGAGCTGGACGATGGCCCGTTCAAAGGCTTGGGCGCTATTTTTCAGGCTTACGACGGCGAAGAGCGCGCCATTGTGCTAATCAGCTTCATGCAGAAACAGCAGCGGGTGAGTGTGCCGGTGTCGGCAATTCGGTCTTAAGCTAAACGCAGGTCAGGGTGCGTTTAGAGCTCTCAAATGTATCGGGGGTCTGACCCCATATTATGACCCCATATTAGGCCTTTTACAAAAGTTTACGTTGGTAACTTGTTGATTATTTGCATGCAACAGTAATTGTCACTTGTTTGTCACGCAGCTTCTAGTAGAATTCCCCACCGCTTCGGAATAGTAATTTTTTTCAAAAACCTGACAGGGATCACGTTAGGGCCTTCCTTTCTTGGCTTTTTTCCCTGCACTGAAAAAGTAAATCGTATGCCCTTAACGCACTGGACTCGGGTCGGTGGGGCGGTAGCGTGCCTGATCGGCCTTGTTACCACCACGGCCACCTATGCCTCACCTTGGATCGAACCCGGCGATGCTCGTGCCCGTTTTGCACTGCAAAAGCTGGCGGACCGCGGTCATTTTGATCGAACTGTTACTACCTGGCCGGTGATGTGGAGCAGTGTAGCGAAAGGCATCAACAGCAGTGTTACCTCCGATGCCACCGCAACAGCCGGTGCCATGGCGTATTTGAATGCCGAACAACAAGCGCAATTTTCCAGCGGTACACGCGCCGAGGTCTCACTGGCGGGCAGTTCCGAGCAGCCGTTGGTACAGGGCTTTAGCGGTACCCGCCAGGAAGAAGGGCAAGCAACACTAGATTTGCAATGGCAAGGCGAATACTGGGCGCTTGGCCTATCGCCTTCGGTTGTCGCTAACCCGACAGACGATGAAGAATACCGTTACGATGGCAGCTACCTCGCTGCCACGCTTGGCAACTGGGTGTTTGGCGCGGGCGCGATCGACCGCTGGTGGGGGCCGGGTTGGCAATCTAGCTTGATTCTTTCGAATAACGCGCGGCCCATTCCGGCGGTGTGGCTAAATCGAAAGCGGGACATCGCACCCGCATCCTCATGGCTGAGCTGGATCGGCCCTTGGAATGTCACCCTCTTTGCCGGCCAGTTTCAGGATGAGCGAGTGATTGACGAACCCAAGCTCATCGGCATGCGAGTTACATTCCGCCCAATACAGGGCCTTGATGTCGGCCTCTCGCGGGCCATTATGTTCGGCGGCGAAGGTCGGCCTGAAAACGGCTCCACTTTGTGGAATGCCCTAACGGGTAGAGACAACAGCCAAGACGGTGGCGAAAACGACCCGGGCAACCAGCTCGCCAGTATCGACATCCGTTACGGCTTTTCTGTGGGCAACCAGAGTATGGGGCTGTACACCCAAATGATGGGTGAAGACGAAGCAGGGGCTTTCCCCGCACGGAAGTCTTGGTTGTTGGGGTTGGATTGGACGACGGGTTTCCTCAACACAGACCAGCAATGGTTCTTGGAATATGCCAACACCACGGCGGACTACCTCTTTGGCGACGCCATGCCCAATATTACGTACAACCACTTTAACTACAATACCGGCTACCGACACCACGGCCGAAACTTGGCCAGCACATTCGAAGGCGACGCTGACGCGATCTCCCTTGGCGCGTTCCAGTTTTTCGATAACGGCGACAACCTCTCTGCGACTATCAGCTACGCAGAGCTGAACAGTGACGGCGTTGTACGCACTGTGATGCCAGACCCCAGCGTGCAGTACTTTGTTCCCGCAAACAACCAGAAAGTCGGCATTCTTAATCTTGGTTATAGCACCGATTTCCTCAAGGGCAGGCTGGAGATCAACCTGCGCGGCACCGACAAGAAAATCGAGTTGGCTTCGGGTGAACTCGATCAGTGGTCTGCCGGCGCGAGTTGGCGTTATCACTTTTAGGGTTTGCTTTCTGGCACCCTAGGCATGCAACAAAGTAAAGTTCCGGTTATTATCGGCTCCCAAACAACCAAAATTGCCCCGGCACCACGACTATGTTTTTAAGGATTTTGCTCCCTTTCGCTTTATTGGCTCTGCAAGGCTGCGCCTTCGCACCTGGGTCGCACATCAGTACTGGCGGCTGGAATGCCGATTACGAAAGCCCGAAAGAAGAAAACCTCTCGAGCTTGGTGAACGTCAGCCGCATTGGACCTGATACCTTGCGCCACGCCATCGCGGCCGAAGTGCCGGTACCTAGCGCCGAGCTTATCCGCGAAGACAGCGAATACGAATACCGCATCGGTATTGGTGATGTTTTACAGGTCACGGTTTGGGACCACCCAGAGTTGACCATACCGGCAGGCTCCAACCGCAGCTCCCAAGAATCCGGCAACGTGGTGAATGAGAACGGCACCATCTACTACCCGTACATCGGCTATGTAGATGTGGTAGGGCTTACGACGCTGGAAATCCGTGAGGAAATCGCCAGTCGCCTATCAACTTACATCGAATCGCCCCAGGTAGATGTGTCAGTGGCCGGTTTTCGCAGCCAGCGGGTTTACGTGAGTGGTGCGGTTGAGAAGCCAGGGGTTTACCCGCTCACGAATGTACCCACGCGCATCGTCGATGCCATCAGCCAGGCGGGCGGGTTGGATATGTCAGAAGGTGCAGACTGGCGCAACGTAACCCTTACCCGTGATGGCATGGATTATCGCCTCTCATTGAAAGCCGTGTACGAGCAGGGCAACAAACTGCATAACGTATTGCTGCAAAGTGGCGACGTGATCAACGTTCCACTGGGTGACGATCAGAAAGTGTTTGTCTTGGGTGAAGTGGGCACCACGAAAACCCTGCCGATGGGGCGAAATGGCCTAACCCTGGCCGAAGCGATTTCGAATGTGGGTGGCCTGGACCAGCGCCAGTCGGATGCGACGGGAGTGTTCGTTGTAAGGCGTTCGGAAAACGCCTCACCAGAGAGCGAACACTTAATCGACATGTATCAGCTGAACCTGAAAGACGCGACAGCCCTGGTGTTGGCGGACAGTTTTAATCTGCAAAATCGCGACATGGTCTATGTAACTGCTGCCCCTCTGGCGCGCTGGAACCGTGTCGTATCGTTGTTGGTGCCATCCTTCTCGGCCCTGTTCCTGGGTGACCGGGCCCTTAATCTCGGTAACTGAGCCTAAGCCCATGTTTAATCATATATTGGTGCTTTGCGTGGGCAACATTTGTCGTAGCCCGGTCGCAGAAGCATTGTTGAAAAAGAGTCTGCCAGAAAAGACCGTTGAATCTGCAGGGTTGGGGGCGCTCGTAGATCATGGCGCAGACGCAACGGCGGCTGGCCTGGCAGAACAGGCGGGCCTGGATCTCAGCCAGCATAGGGCAAGGCAAGTGACGATTGATCACCTGCGGCGAGCCGATCTTATTTTTGTTATGAGTGAAGGGCAGCGGGCCCAGGTTCGCACGCTGGATCCAACTGCCGCCGGTAAAACCATGCTGCTCAGCCACTGGCTACCGGGAAAGCCGGACGTTCCAGACCCCTATAAAAAAAGCCGCGAAGCTTTCGTGCACGTACATCAACTACTCGAAGAAGCCGTACACGCCTGGCTTCCCCGATTGAAATAACAGCAAGAGCGACGAATGACTCAAGCAAACAATGCTTCAACGCGTACCCGCGAAACCGCACAAGATAACGATGAAATTGATATTGGTTTTCTACTGGGCAGCCTGTGGGATCATAAAATATTCATCGTCATTCTGACGGTTGTTCTCGCACTGGCTGGCCTTGTCTACGCCACTTTGGCAACACCTGAATACAAAGCGGATGCGCTGGTGCAGATTGAGCAAAAATCCGGCACGATCGGTGGTGCTGATATGAACAAATTGCTAGGCGAACAGGAACCCAGCACCAGTACCGAAGTTGAGATACTACGCTCACGCCTGATTCTCGGACAGGTTGTAGATCAGACCGGCTTGGCTGTAGAGATTGTTCCAAGCACGTGGCCGGTAATTGGTGACTGGTTGTTACGCAAAGGCATCAAACGCCCCAGTCTTGCAGAGGGAAGTAACACGGTGTGGGCGGGCGACACGCTGCGCATAGGGCGGCTAGTAACCGCTCACAACAGCGAGACGCTGCAGTTCACCTTGCGCTCCGATGGCAACAATAGTTACACCCTGTTAAACGGACATGGTGATAGCTTGGGTAAGGGAATCGTGGGCGAGATGCTCACAATAGAAAAACCATGGATTGAGCTAACTGTTTCTGAGCTAAGCGCTCCCGCCGGTGCTACTTTCATCGTGGTTAAGAAAAGCCGGCTCGCAGCAATCAGAGGTTTATTGAGACGCCTGAGCATTAACACCTTAGGTAAGGATACCGGCATGCTCCGGTTGGAGCTGACAGGTGTGAACGAACAAGAGCTCGTAAGTAGCCTGAATGCCATGAACGAGGTCTTCCTCACTCAGAACGTAGCCCGCCAAGCTGCCGAGGCCGATAAAAGCCTGGAATTTCTGGAAGAGCAAGCCCCTAAGGTTCGAGAGCAGTTAAACGAAGCAGAAAACCGCTTAAACGAATACCGTCTGCAAAGTGACAGCATAGACCTGAGTTTTGAAACCCAGAACGCACTAAACAGCTTGGTAGCGATTGAAAGTAGTTTGAACGAACTGCAGTTACAGGAATCTGAACTGGCTCGCCGTTTTACGCCAAATCATCCTGTTTACCGTTCACTGCTTGAAAAGAAAGAACAGCTGATGCGGGAAAAAGAGCGCTTGGAAGAGCGCACGGGTAACCTGCCAGAAACCCAGCAGCAAATCCTGCGCCTGAGCCGCGATGTAAAAGTCACTCAAGAAATCTACGTGCAACTGCTCAACCGTATGCAAGAGTTGAGACTGGCCCGTGCCGGTACCGTGGGTAATGTACGCATACTGGACGATGCCGTAGTTCAAGGCCAGGTAGCTCCTAAACGCAACTTGATTGTCGCCGTGGCAGGCATGAGTGGGTTGCTGCTGGCCATGATCATCGTGTTGCTCCGTGCCGCCTTTAACCGTGGACTTGTCTCCCCCGAACAATTGGAAGAGCTGGACCTTCCGGTATACGCAACCGTGCCGCTTTCTGAAGAAGAAAAACGCCGCAACGAGAAAGCGAAGAAGTCCCGAGGCAAGCGGACCAACGCCGGCCTGTTAGCCGTGCGTAACCCCGCGGATCTCTCGATTGAAGCC
Source organism: Marinobacter sp. MDS2 (assembly GCF_030718085.1). Taxonomy (NCBI): domain Bacteria; kingdom Pseudomonadati; phylum Pseudomonadota; class Gammaproteobacteria; order Pseudomonadales; family Marinobacteraceae; genus Marinobacter; species Marinobacter sp. MDS2. Next base: position 802,808 of record NZ_JAVAJF010000001.1, on the reverse strand, counting down.
ATTCGAAGCCTGCGTACCTCGCTACACTTCGCCATGATGGAAAGTACCGACAACCGCTTGGTGATTACGGGCCCGAGCCCGAGTATCGGTAAAAGTTTCACGTCCACCAACCTCGCCGCAATCTGTGCGCAGGCCGGCCAGAGAGTGGTAGTGGTAGACGGCGATATGCGCAAAGGCCATGTACACCAAGAGCTAGGCCAAGATTCTAAAGACGGCTTGTCTGACGTGCTCGCCGGCAAGCTGGAATTCGAGCAAGCTGTACGGCCTACGGAATTGGAACGCCTCAGTTGGGTAAGCCGAGGCAGTGCTCCTCCCAATCCGTCAGAGCTACTGATGCAGGCACGTTTTACTGAGTTTATGGAGTATCTGAGTAGCCAATTTGATTTGGTGATCATAGACACGCCTCCGATTCTAGCCGTAACCGACGCAGCCATCATCGGCAAACAGTGCGGCACAACACTGATGGTCGTTCGTTTTGGGGTAACCACACCAAAAGAAGTTCAGATAGCCGAAACCCGCTTAGCGAACGGTGGCGTGACGATCAAAGGCGTAATTCTAAACGCGATGGAAAAGAAAGCAGCCACCAGTTACGGCTACTACGGCTACTACAACTACGCCTACAAATCCGAGTAGGAAAGCAGCACCAACCCGGCAATCTACAAAGGGGTCTGACCCTACGAGGTCAGACCCCACCAAAGCCAGCGACAAACTCAAAACCCGAGCAAAGCACCAAAATGAAACTCTTAGTAACCGGCGGCGCCGGCTTCATAGGCTCCGCCGTCATCCGCCACATCATCACCAACACCAACGATGAAGTGGTCAACGTCGACAAACTCACCTACGCCGGCAACCTAGAAAGCCTGGCGGAGGTCAGCGATAGCGAGCGCTACACCTTCGAACAAGTAAACATCTGCAACCACGCCGAGCTAGAGCGCGTACTAGCCCAACACCAACCAGACGCCGTTATGCACTTGGCTGCAGAAAGCCACGTAGACCGTTCCATAGACGGCCCTGCAGAGTTCATTGAAACTAACATCGTAGGCACCTACACCCTGCTGGAAGCCACCCGCCAATACTGGCAGGCACTGGATGGCGATAAAAAAGCCAACTTCCGCTTCCACCACATCAGCACGGATGAAGTCTACGGCGACCTCCCGCATCCAAGTGAAGCGGCTGATGCAGAGCAACACCTGTTCACCGAACAAACCGCCTACGCCCCAAGCAGCCCCTACAGCGCCAGCAAAGCCAGCTCAGACCACCTGGTACGCGCCTGGCAACGCACCTACGGCCTGCCGGTACTGGTCACTAATTGCAGTAACAACTACGGCCCCTACCACTTCCCGGAAAAGCTCATCCCGCTGATGATCCTCAACGCCCTGGAAGGCAAGCCGCTCCCGGTATACGGCAAAGGCGACCAAATTCGAGACTGGCTGTTTGTTGAAGACCACGCCCGAGCCCTCTACAAAGTGGTAACAGAAGGCAAAGTAGGCGAAACCTACAACATCGGTGGCCACAACGAAAAACAGAACATCGAAGTAGTCCACACCCTGTGCGACATCCTGCAGGAACTGCGCCCACAGGAAACCAGCTACCGCGACCTCATCATCACCGTAAAAGATCGCCCCGGCCACGACATGCGCTACGCGATCGACGCTAGCAAAATCGAGAAAGAGCTGGGCTGGACCCCGGAAGAAACCTTCGAAACCGGCATCCGAAAAACCGTCCAGTGGTACCTGGATAACCAAGAGTGGTGCCAACGAGTACAAGACGGCAGCTACCAGCGTGAACGCCTGGGCGTAGCAAGCAAAGACTAAGTCACCAAAGCATCGAAGGGGCCTGTCCATAGGGAGCTAAGGCACCAAAGCACCGACGGGGTCTGTCCCTACGAGGACAGACCCCCATGCCACCCAAATTCGGCAACACCACACCCAAACTATGAACATACTATTACTAGGCAAAACCGGCCAAGTAGGCTTCGAACTCCATCGCACTCTCTCCCCTTTGGGCACCATATCCGCCCCAAGCAGAGTAGAACTGAACCTAATGGACGAGCAAGCCGTTGACCGCTTTCTGGCCAATATCAAGCCAAACTTGATCGTAAACGCCGCAGCCTGGACAGCCGTAGACGCCGCCGAAACCCAGCAAACCGAAGCCCAGCGCCTGAACGCAGGCCTACCCAAACAGCTTGCAGAATACTCAAAGGCCAACAACGCTCGCCTGGTCCACTACAGCAGCGACTACGTCTACCCCGGCACCGGCACAGCCCCGTGGCAGGAAACCAGCCCCACAGGCCCCCTGAGCGTATACGGCCAAACCAAACTACAAGGCGATGAAGCCATCCAGCAAAGCGGAGCCGACCACCTCATCTTCCGCACCAGCTGGGTATACAGCGCCCGCGGCAACAACTTCATGAAAACCATGCTGCGCCTGGCCGAAAGCAAAACCGAACTCAACATAGTGGCAGACCAGATCGGCGCACCCACACCGGCAAGGCTCATCGCCCAGGTAACCGCACTAGCCATCCATAGTAAGCTGGAAACCGGCCTCTACCACCTGGCCCCAACCGGCGAAACCAGCTGGCAAGGCTTCGCCAAAGAAATCTTCCGCCTGGCCGGCAAAAACACAAAAGCAAACCCCATCCCCACCAGCGACTACCCAACACCGGCAAAACGCCCGCTGAACTCAAGGATGGACGTAACCAGATTGCAGCAAGCCCTAAACATCCAGCTCCCAGACTGGCAAAGCCAACTGGCGCTGACGCTCAATGAATATCTCGAAGAAATTTGCCACTAAACCCACGAAAGAACACTAAAAAATCTTTAAATCTTTGTTTTTTATTTCGTGTTCTTTAGTGGATTTCGTGGCAAAAATGTTACGACGGGGTCTGCCCCTACGAGGACAGACCCCTCTGCACCAAATTCAAGGAGTTCTAAGTGAAAGGAATAATCCTCGCCGGCGGCTCCGGCACCCGCCTCTACCCAATCACCCGAGGCATATCCAAACAGCTCCTCCCGGTATACGACAAACCCATGATCTACTACCCGCTCTCCGTACTCATGCTGGCGGGCATCCGGGATATCCTCGTCATCACCACCCCCGAAGACCAACAAGGCTTCCAGCGCCTGCTCGGCGACGGCAGCCAATGGGGCATTAACCTCAACTACGCAGAACAACCCAGCCCGGACGGCCTCGCCCAGGCCTTCATCATCGGCGAAGATTTCATCGGCGATGACAGCGTATGCCTGGTACTCGGCGACAACATCTACTACGGCCAGGGCCTGAGCAACATGCTGCAAACCGCCGCCAAGCGGGAAAAGGGCGCCACCGTATTCGGCTACCAGGTAACCGACCCGGAGCGCTTCGGCGTAGTGGAGTTTGATGACAACCACCGAGCCATCTCCATCGAAGAAAAGCCGGCCAACCCGAAATCCGATTACGCCGTAACCGGCCTCTACTTCTACGACAACGATGTAGTTAACATCGCCAAACAGGTAGAACCCAGCCACCGGGGAGAGCTGGAAATCACCAGCGTCAATCAGGCCTACCTGGAACGCGGCGACCTGAGCGTCGAACTGTTGGGCCGGGGCTTCGCCTGGCTGGACACCGGAACCTTCGATTCCCTGCACGAAGCCAGCGGCTTTATCGAAACCCTGGAAAAGCGCCAGGGCCTGAAAATCGCCTGTCTGGAAGAAATTGCCTTCCGCATGGGCTTTATTGGCAAAGACCAATTGCTGGCCGAGGCCGAAAATCTAAAAAAGAACAGCTACGGCGACTACTTAAAAAAACTTGTTAAAACAGCAAAGTAAGCCAGCTCGGATCTACATTTGGTAGATGCCAGCATTATTCATACACGAGATAAAGTGATGAGCGATTTAAAATACCGCGCAGACATTGATGGTCTTCGTGCTTTTGCAGTATTGCCGGTTATCTTGTTTCACGCCGGTGCTAGCTGGTTGCCAGGCGGCTTTGTTGGCGTCGATATTTTCTTTGTGATTAGTGGTTACCTCATATCCTCCATCATTCTTCGTGAGGTGCAAGCTGGCCGCTTCTCATTCAAAAGGTTCTACGAAAGGCGCGTACGCAGGATTATTCCCGCATTGCTTGTAATGCTTCTGGTCACAGTGCCGGTTTTTCAGGTGATCAGCCTGCCTGACCAAGCAGTAAGCGTTTCAGAATCGGGCATTGCCGCATTACTGTCGCTATCGAACTTCTATTTTTGGAGCGAGTCAGGATATTTTTCACCAACAACAGAATTCATGCCATTGCTACATACTTGGTCCTTGGCTGTTGAGGAGCAGTTTTACTTTGTATTTCCAATAATTCTGATCGCCGTTTGTAAGCTTCGGGTATCGATAAAGGGCTTTCTGGTTGTCGGCACGATCGCGGCCTTTGCGGCAAGTCTATGGCTTTCTGTAAATAAACCTTCAGTTGCTTATTACCTTCTTCCCGCCCGAGCTTGGGAACTAGCAATTGGCGCTGTTCTGGCGACAAGTGCAATTCCACGTGCCAAATCTCAATTTTTGAGAGAATCGCTCCCAATACTGGGTATTGGGCTGATTCTATTATCCGTTTTCTATATTCATAGTGACATGATATTCCCTGGCTGGGTGGCCCTTATTCCTTGCTTGGGCGCTGCACTCGTCATACATAGTGACGGAACCGCATGGATCGCGCGCAAAGTGTTGATGTATAAGCCTGTAGTCTTAATCGGGTTACTATCCTACTCGCTCTACTTATGGCATTGGCCTGTACTTGCTACACTTCGCGTTAGCACCGCAAATGTCCATCTTCAATTTGAATTAGCTGTTGCAGCCATTCTGACAACATTTGTTCTTGCCTGGCTTTCATGGCGTTTTGTGGAGCAGCCCTTCCGGAAAAGAGATTTAATGCCTGCAAAGGTTAGCTTTATAACCCTAGCGGGGGGGAGTGTTGCTATGGCTGCGCTGGCGCTGGTCTCAATTGCCTACGCAGGTTTCCCAGCCAGATTGGACGAATCGTCACGCGTTGCGTTAGCGGCGGCGGAGGATGTGGACCCTTTCCGCACTCGGTGTAGTGGTTTTGATAACCGAGATAGATGTCGATTTGGAAATCCGGACGCGGCTGTAACTTACGCAATAATTGGTGATAGCCACGCGGCAGCATTAAGGCCGGCAGTCGAGGCATCTGAATTGATGGGTGATAGCGCGGGTACACTCTATTGGAAAGCTGGATGCCCGCTGCTCGATGGAGCGAAACGGGCCGATGTGCCAAAAAGCAATGATTGCAATGCTTTCAGAGAAAAAGTGTGGGAGGAGATTGATAACAATCCTCAAATCGATAAAGTGATATTGGGTGGACGTTGGTCCCTCCAACTGACTGGATGGCGCCCAGAAGTTGGCGGTTCAAATCGAACTTTTCTGGAAGACGAGCAGACGATTAGCCACTCAGTTCAAGAAAATGCGCGAGTTGTAGAGCGATCTTTGGAGAAAACTCTAGATCGACTGTCCACTCGCGATATTAAGGTGATTGTTATTGGCTCGGTTCCAGAACCGGGTTTTAGTGTCCCCCACACCATTGCCTTGGCTCGTTACGCAGGTATAGAGGTACCCCGTGGCATACCAAGAGGCCAAGTTGAAGAGCGTGCAAGGGTTTCTGATAAGTTTATCTCAGAGCGAATTCCTAGTGACGTTCAGTTTATACCTGTTTGGGAGTCATTCTGTGATGAGCTTTGGTGTGATATAGAGCGTAATGGCGTTCCCATTTATTATGATGACGATCACTTGTCGTATTCCGGGGCAGTTTCCGTCGTAGCTGAATCTCTTAGTCGAAAAAAAGAATGAGGATAACATTTGTCCTGCAATTGCTCTTGGCCGAAATCCTCAGCAAACCTTCTGCCAACCGGTGGAAATAACTAACCCCTATTTTTCAGTTAGCATTACTTACCTATATGAAAATCACTGAAACCAAGATTCCTGACGTGAAACTCGTTGAACCCAGAGTTTTTGGAGATGAACGTGGCTTCTTTATGGAAGCCTGGAACGAAAAGGCTTTTCGTGAGGCAGGAATATTCGCCACCTTCGTACAAGATAACCATAGCCGCTCGGTAAAGAACACTTTGCGTGGCTTGCACTACCAGATCAAACAGCCACAAGGCAAGCTAGTGCGGGTAACCCGTGGCGAAGTGTTTGACGTAGCCGTAGACCTGCGCGCCAACTCCCCCACCTTCGGCCAGTGGGTAGGGGAATACCTCTCGGAAGAGAACAACCGCATGCTGTGGGTGCCACCGGGGTTTGCACACGGCTTTTTGGTAACCAGTGAGACGGCAGATTTTCAGTATAAGTGCACGGACTTCTATGCACCTAACTATGAGAGGTCTATTCACTGGGCGGATCAATCGTTAATGATTACTTGGCCGATAGATACTGAGAGTGAACCGCTAGTCTCCGAGAAGGATAAAGCTGGCGTGGCTTTTTCGGCTGCGGAGTATTATTGAAAAAGCAAGGCGTAGCTGAATGCCTCGCGCCTTGCTCAAAAGGATCTTCGTCACTCAGTAGGTGAGGGAACTAACCTGACGGGACACGAGACATCAGTGAAAGCAAGCAGCAATGAATAATTACGCAGACAACGTAGTCTTATCAGTTGCAGGTTACTACGTGATCTGGCCTCAAACATAGCCATAGGCTGTGATAAGTCATAACTCTCGCTAATCAAAATCAATCGCGGACCTTAACTTGAGCCTTAAAGCGCAGCTAATCAAGAGCTTCATGGGGGTAGGAGCAATGAAGCTCTTCTCAATTCCCATCGGACTCGCGACAAGCATTATTCTGGCGCGGACATTGGGGCCAGAAGGGTTTGGCCAATACGCCTTCGTAATAGCGTTGATTCCACTCATCGCGTTACCAGTAAGCGGTGGTCTACCACAGCTTCTAACCAGAGAAGTTGCAACCTTCGCCCACTCAAAAAGCTGGTCGCTTTATCGAGGTGCGCTGCGAGCTTCCCATGTTTGGGTGTTCTTCGTAGCAGCGGCAATACTGATCGGCTACTGGGTTCTGGGAGTGGTGCTACAACTGTTACCCTCGGATGCAAAATGGTCTTTACTGCCAATTGCTCTGATGATGGTGCCTCTTAGCGGTCTAGCCGCCGTTAGAACGGGGACAATCAAAGGCTTAGGCTTCCCGGCCTACGCTGAGATACCGGGACAGCTAATTCAGCCTGTGGTCATGTTAGTCCTGTTTACTGTCTTGGCTTTGTATGGCGATTTAGATGCGAAATCTGCTATCTGGAGCCAAGTGGCTGGTGGGGCCGTGATATTCCTGATCGCGAGTTGGATGTTTTTTAAAATCCAGCCAAGCGACGCTAAAGGCGTAGCTGCCACCTATCAGGTTGGGCGTTGGAAACGGGCATTATTACCATTCAGCATGATTGCCCTGGTTAGCACATTTAATGCACAAATCGGAATTATCGCTCTTGGGTTTCTTAGCGCTGACGAGCAAGTTGCCGCTATGCGTGTTGCAGAGCGCGGCGGGCAATTTGTGGCAATGTCTCTTATGCTCGTCAATATGGTCATTGCCCCCTACATAGTTGGGGCTTACAGGGATGGAGACCAGGTTCTTCTCCAGAACCTTGCCAGAAAGTCGGCACGAGGGAGCTTGTTTTTAGCGCTACCAGTGGCTGGAATTTTGATTGTTGGCGGTGATCCGCTGATTCGCCTGGCTTTTGGTGAGGAATACGCGACCATTTCGTACTGGCCTGTTGTAATTATTGCCATTGGGCAATTGATTAACGTTTTCTTCGGTTCGGTTGGACATCTTCTGTCAATGAGCGGTTACGAAAGATTTACATTAGGTGGTCAAGTTATTGCTGTGTTAATTAATATAGTATTTTGCATCCTCCTGATTCCCCGATTCGGCGCAGTTGGTGCAGCGGTATCAGTAGCTTTAAGTATTGTTGTTTGGAATTTAGTGTTAGCTTATTTCGTCCTTAAAAAGCTAAATATAAGACCCGCAGCGTTTTAATTTTGGAGGCTTTTTGTGCCGGTTTTCTCAAAAGGTAAAGTCAATATTTTATTTCTTCATATTCCGAAGTCTGCAGGATCTACCATAGAAAAGATTGCTGATGATTTTGGGTGGGAAGAGAGTTTTTCTATTCGTGGAAAGTCCTTAAAAGAAATACGATATTGCAAGGCGAGTCTTCAGCATTTGCACGTACAGCCCTTGGAATCCATATTGGAGTTTGAACAATTTGATTCTATTTTCACCGTGGTAAGAAATCCATTCTCACGCTTTAAATCGGAATACTACTGGCAGAGAACTCAGGGAATTACCGAACTTTCAGTTGATGATTGGGTTTCTGACACTTTTGAAAAGTATCTTGGAAACAGTTACATATATGATAATCACATTCGCCCTCAAGTAGAATTTATTCCTAGGAGTCCCCATCAGCCTCAAGTTTTTAAGCTGGAAGAGGGTGGTGTAGAGAGAGCTAAAAAATTATTTCTGGGCTTTTCCAATGAATCTGAAAACCGCAACTCGTGGGCTAAATGGCTCACCTCTCTCTTTACCCCGGACAGGCAGGAAAAACGGTCTTTGAAATATCCTGAAATCGAGGCGAAATTCGAGCGTCACTACGATCGAATTGTGGAATTTTATAAGCAAGACTATTCGACGCTATCCTACAAAATCTGACCCTCAGGTATTTAACGGGAAATATGAAAATCTCCATAGCCATGGCCACCTACAACGGTGCCCAATACATACAAGAGCAACTCCAAAGCTTCGTAGCCCAGACCCGTCAGCCGGATGAACTGATCATCACAGACGACTGCTCTACCGACCAGACCGAAGCCTTCGTTCGTGAGTTCGCCAAAACCGCGCCCTTTACCGTTGAGTTTCATCGCAATGAAAAGAACCTCGGTTACTGCGGCAACTTTAACGCGGCGCTGATGAAAACGACCGGTGATCTGGTCTTCCTAAGTGACCAAGATGACGTGTGGCTTCCTGAAAAGATTGAGTATATGACGAGAGCTGCTGAGCATAACCAAGAAGCTTTGGTGCTAATGAATGATGCTTTGATATCAGATGCAGAGCTCAATGTCTCGTTACATACCAAGTATCAAAGAATAAGGAAGGCCGGATTAAGTAACGAATCATTCGTTATGGGCTGTTGCTGCGCCTTCAGGCGTGATTTCCTGACGTGGGCGCTGCCAATACCTATAACGTATCCAGGGCATGATAACTGGTTGGTCGGTCTCGCGGATAAAATTCAAGCGAAAATTATTATTGATAAACCCCTTCAGTTCTATCGGCGACACGGTAAAAATACATCAAAAATTGCACTAAATGATCATACTTTAAGTCCCTTGTCTTTTTTTGTCTCCGCCGTAATCCGGAGAGCTAAAGAGATATACAGTCAGTCTTCTTCCTTTGAACAGGAACTTCACGGTTCCTTGGAGAATTCGCTGTCGTTAATCGACGCTTTGGAAAGAAGTGAGAAGTTTTTCGGTTCATTGAGACAAGAGGCCCGAAATAATGCTATCAAGAAGCTGGAAGTTCGAAGTGAGCATATTAGGCGGCGAATACAAATTGTCCGTATAAGTCGTAAAGAGAGGCTTGCCCATGTAGTGAGATATTATGTTTTTGGCGGTTACAGGGAAGATCAGGGAATTCGTAGCGCGTTGAAAGATCTTTTTGTAAAGGTTTAACTAGATGAAGTATCCGAATACATTTCTAATTGGCGCTCCAAAGTGCGGGACTACAAGCATTTCGGGTTGGCTAGCTCAGCACCCGGATGTTTTTTTTTCAGAAAATAAAGAGTTGGACTTCTTTTACAATTATAAAGGGATGAAGAGCGAATTAACTGATTATTTAAACAATTTCGAAGGTGCAGACCGTCGTCACTCAGTCATTGCGGAAGGTTCAGTTTGGTATTTGTTTAGCCCTGAGGCAATAGTTTCTATTGAGCAGAGTTTTCCCTGTGCAAAGTATATTGTATGTCTTAGAAATCCTGTGGAAATGGCCATTTCTTTGCATGCTCAGAAAGTTTATACAGGTCACGAACTAGAGAGAGATTTCGTGAAGGCATGGGAGTTATCAGATTCGAGAGCGCGAGGTGGGTTTGATAAAATCTTCGACTTAAAGGGAGGGGATCCTTCGCACATGGCGTATAAGAAAGCTTGTATGCTAGGTTCACAAGTTGATGCGTTGCTTCGGATTGTGTCTCCCGAAAGGGTTAAGTTCATTGTAATGGACGATATAAAAAATTGCCCCGAGCTAGTTTGGAAGGATCTCCAGAGTTTTTTAGAGATTGATCCCTTTGATAGAATAAAATTTACTCATGCGAATAAGGCGACAAAAAGAAAGTTTTTGGGTTTGCACTATTTTTTGATGGTTGTTGCTAGATTAAAAAGAAAGGCCGGCATTAACTTTAATACAGGTATCCTGTCTGGAGTTCACCGTTATAATAACGTAGAGAGTCGGTATGATTATCCATCAGAGCAGTTCGTAAAAGAGTTGAAAGAGTATTTTTATAATGATGTAAGACGTCTTTCGGCTTTAGTGAAAAGGGATCTGGAGTCTTGGGTTAATAATTAATTTAAACTTTTTATGGTGGTTTCTTGGCAGGAAAAGTTGTTTTTCTTCAGAATGGTCCAGGTTTGGGGCCAATCACTTATAATAATTTTCGGTTGGCCTCTGAGCTTGGTGCTAGGGGTTGGTCGGTCTCTTTGCTTGGCACATTGGTTAAGCCTGATGTATATGGTCGTGCACCCCAGAGCGTTCAGGTCAGTAGTTTGAATGCCATCTCTAATGTTGCGATTTTTTTTAAGCTAGTCAAATATTTGAAGGATTACAAACCTAATATTTTATTTGTTTCTGGGCCGGCTCTTCATGTTGTTGCGGGTTTGGCAAAAGCAGTGGCTGGAGTTCCTGTTATTTTAGTTAATAGGGTTCACTCCCATACTTCTTCAATGTTTGAGGATAGAGGAAGGCTAAACCGTGAACTACTGATCAGGCTCATGAGGGTCGCTAATCGATGGACTGATTTTCGCTTGGCAACCTCGAAAGGTGCTGCGGAAGATTGGGCAGACATTTTGGGGGTTGATAGAAAATCTGTTGGTGTGATGTATAACCCTGTCTTGGGTTCTGATTTCGAGTCGCGTTTTGAAGAAAATGTTAACCACCCCTGGTTCGATGATGTTGGTTCTGAAGTAGTAATTACAGTGGCAAGGCTAGCGCCCGAAAAAGAATTGCATGTTCTTATCCGGGCTTTTTCTATGCTTAAAGAGAGCAGAAGAGGCACTAAACTTCTGATTGTTGGTGATGGGCCATTAAAAATGCAACTTGAAAGGCAGGTTGACGACCTAGGGATTGAAAAAAGCGTATGTTTTGTTGGGAAAGTTGATAACCCATTTCCTTATATGAGGCGTTCAGATTTGTTTGTTCTTTCCTCTCGTTATGAGGGGTTTGCAAATGTTATTGCTGAAGCGCTTGCGTGTGGCTGTAAGGTTGTGTCCACGAACGCCCCTAGTGGCCCCAGCGAGATTTTGCGAGATGGAGCGTATGGGCATCTCGTTCCTGTTGGTGATGCAAACAGGCTATCCACTGCCATGAGTGAGGCACTGGATAGCTGCGAGGATAAGGGTAGGTTAATGGATCGAGGAAAGCGTTTTCATGTTGATGTAATACTTGGAGATATTGATCACGTATTTCAAAGTTGCTTGAATCATGAAGGTTGACTGGATTGTATGAGGATTTCGGTATTTGTCCCAGACTTAAGGGGTGGGGGGGCAGAGCGTGTCAATTTACTTCTGCTTCAAGAGTTTCTCCGTAGGGGCTACAGCGTTGATTTGATTGTTTTGCGCAAGCAGGGCGTTTTGTTGGAGCAAGTGCCAGCTACAGTGCGGATTATAGATCTTAAGGCTGATCGGATCAGGCGGGGGATGATGCCTTTAATCCAATATCTTCGAGAAGTTCAGCCTGATGCTCTGATGGCTTCAATGTGGCCTCTAACCACGCTGGCGTTAGTTTGTGTCAAACTAGCTCATTTTCGGGGACGACTAATTCTGTCGGAGCACTCATCCCTGTCCCAATCCCCCCAAGGTACCGGTCTTTCCGGAATTGCACTTCGAGCCAGTATGCGCTGGGTTAATGGTAAAGCGGATGAAGTCGTTGGTGTTTCGGCAGGGGTTCTAAACGATCTATATGGTTTGGGTTTGCCTAAAGATTTTGGCAGGGTCATTCACAATCCTATAGCGCTCAGTAGTAGATTGCTGCCGGAAGACAAAAACTGTCGCAAGTGGATTGAACATGCGGCGGGTGACCGTCTGTTAGCGGTAGGGTCGCTTAAACCAGCCAAGGACTATCCTACTATGTTTAGGGCTGTTAGGAGAGTTGTCGATTCTGGTCGGGATATTTCTTTACTTATTCTTGGAACGGGCCCCTTACAAAATGAGCTGAAAGGACTTATTTTCTCGCTTGGGCTCGATGATTATGTTCATTTTGGTGGATTTGTGGCAGATCCAGGTCCGTTCTATCGAGCAGCAGAGCTATTTATTCTTTCTTCTGCTTGGGAGGGCTTTGGAAATGTCATCGTCGAGGCAATGGCGGCGGGCACTCCCGTTGTATCAACGGATTGTCGATCCGGCCCTGCTGAAATCTTGGATTATGGTCGGTATGGGCGACTAGTACCTGTTGGGGATCACGTCGCATTAGCAACGGCAATTGTTGAATCTTTGGCTAGCGCTCATGATTCTGTCGAGTTAGAGGCGCGTGCTGCAGACTTCAGTGTTGAGGTGATTGGTCAGAAATATCTTGAATTATTGACCTCATAATTTACAAAAAATGCTTAGATCTGCCCGCATGTTTTTGATGTAACTGCTTCAAGGGTAGTTAGATTAGTATTTAATCTTCGGGAGAAGATTAAAGATGAGTTTAGGCTTTCCACAAGCAAATTTTCATAAAAAGACACTCTGAGGTTTTCGTTGCGCAAGTGTAAGGTTTTATATATCACCCGAAATGGAATGCTTGAACCACTGGGCCAAAGCCAGGTTCTTTCCTATCTGAAATTCTTATCAAAGAATTACCAAGTCTCTCTGATTAGTTTCGAGAAACCAGAGGATCGCGCAGACCAGCAAGCCTTCGGCAGCGTGCAGAACGATTGCGAAAGGCATGGAATCCGTTGGTTCCCGCAGCGATTCCACCATCGCCCGAAGGTAATCGCTCCAGCCTGGAGTATGATTGTTTTTCTGTTCTTGTGCCTTCGGGAAGTTCGTGAGGGCAACGCCGAACTGATTCACGCGCGCTCCTACATTCCCGCTGCTGTTGCCTTGCTTGTTAATAAGCTGACCGGTACACCCTTTATCTTCGATATGAGGGCGCTGTGGCCAGAGGAATTGATCACTGCTGGCCGTTTGAAGCGAGGCTCTGTCATGCACAAAGCCATCGCTTGGGTTGAGCGTTCATGTTTGAAGAACGCAGCGGCGGTGGTTTCGTTAACCGATGCGGCAACCGCTTATCTTCGAGAGACGTACCCGGATGAACTTCGAAACCAAAAGTTGGTTGTTATTCCGACCTGTGCTGACCTTGACCGATTTGTGCCTTTAGATGAAGAAGAAAGGTTCTCTGCTCAGGAGAGTGCGCCTGTATTCAGTTGTTTGGGAACAGTGCTAAGCGGTTGGTTTCGCCTGGATTGGCTCCGTATTTTTTTTCAGGAGGTTGGATCGCACGAACCGACTGCTAGTTTTGAAATTGTCACTCGGGATGATCCCAGCGAGGTAAGAAGACAGCTTGGTCTGGCTGGTGATCTGAATGCAAGGCTAAAAATCTACTCGATGCCTTCTCACGAAGTGCACGAAGCTGTTCAGCGCCACACTGCTTCTGTGATGTTTTATGCCGGCGGGGAAGTTTCGGAATTGGGACGTTCTCCAACCCGTATGGCGGAAATTCTTGGTTGTGGCTTACCTGTTGTTGCCAATCCTGGGGTTGGGGATGTGGCTGAGATTATCCAGAAATACCGTGTGGGTGTTCTGGTTACTGAAGGGACGCCGGATGCGATGAAGTCTGCGTTTCGAGAGCTCTTGGAGCTGATGAATGATGCAGAGCTACCTGGGCGGTGTAGGCGTGCGGCGGAGAAAGTTTTTTCTCTTCAGGCAGGCACCCAAGCCTACCGGGAGCTTTACCGGGACATTCTTCAATGAAGGTACTGTTGTTATCGAAGTACCCGCGTATGGGGGCTAGTTCCCGGTTGCGCTCCCTGCAATACCTTCCGGCTCTGGCTGACGAGGGTATCGAGGTTACGGTCAGCAGCTTGTTTGATGAGAATTACCTCAGGGAACTCTACGAGAAAGGGCGTAAGTCAAAGGTCCGCTCGCTTATGCTGTATTTGAAGCGACTTTTCCTTTTGCTGACAGCCTTTCGCTATAACGTATTGTGGATTGAGTACGAAGTATTTCCCTATCTCCCAGCTTTTGCAGAGCAATTGCTGAGATTGCTCGGTAAACCCTACGTGGTTGATTACGATGATGCGGTTTTTCATAACTATGATCGCTCTGGCAATGGGCTCATCAGAGTGTTTTTGGGAAAGAAAATTGATGCTGTGATGCGCAATTCTGCCTGTGTTGTGGCAGGCAATGAATATTTGGCGGCACGCGCTCGAAAAGCCGGTGCGCGCCGAATTGAACTAATTCCTACCGTGGTAGACCGCGAGCGTTATCAGAATGCCAAGACTGATCAAACCAAGACGCCGATCATTGGCTGGATTGGTTCACCCTCCACGCAGCGTTATGTCGTCGATATTCGGGATGCTCTGAGAAAAGTCTGTGATGAGACGGGAGCTAGTTTGCTACTGGTCGGGGCTACAGAAAGCGTGCGGGAGCAATTGCCAGGGATTCCGGTGGATGTTGTGCGGTGGACTGAAGAATCAGAAGCAGCCCTCGTTGCCCAAATGGATGTCGGCATCATGCCACTTGAAGATGGTCCGTGGGAAAAGGGCAAATGTGGTTACAAGCTGATTCAGTATATGGCCTGTGGTGTTCCAGTGGTGGCTTCGCCGGTTGGGGTTAATGTCGAGATCGTGAACGAGAACTACTGTGGGCAGCTGGCTGAATCGGTAGGTGAATGGGCTGAGGCTTTGACAGGAATTCTAAGTTCCCGGCCTCGGCAGTCCGAGCTTGGTATGGCTGGCCGGAAAGCAGTTGAGCAGAAGTATTCTCTGCAGGTACAGGCGCCGGTGTTGGCCGGTATTCTCCGAAGTGTCGGGCAGCGGGGTAATTCCTGAATTATGTGCGGGATTACTGGCATTTTCCGGGGCGTTCCTGGCAGCGAACCTCTCAATCCTGCCCTGCAACAAATGGCCGATTCGATTATCCATCGCGGTCCGGACGATTCAGGAGTTTGGGAAGAGCCTTCGGTTGGTCTAGGGTTGGGGCATAGGCGCCTTTCGATTGTGGATTTGTCGCCCGCAGGCCATCAGCCCATGCTTTCCGGTTGTGGGCGCTTTGTGCTGGCGTTTAACGGAGAGATCTATAACCACAATGCGCTTCGCAGGGAACTGGAATCTGCCGGCAAGGCATCCACAGGCTGGAAGGGACACTCAGACACAGAAACGTTGCTTTGTGCTTTCACTATGTGGGGTGTTGAGAAAACCCTTGAAATGGCAACCGGTATGTTTGCGATTGCCCTGTGGGATCGCGAAGAACAAACGCTTACCTTGGCTCGGGATCGATTTGGGGAGAAGCCGCTCTATTATGGTTTGGTTGCAGGTGCACTGGTATTTGGTTCTGAGCTTAAAGCGCTGCAGCGGGCACCGGGATGGAGGGGAGAGGTCGAGCCCAATGTGGTGGAAAACTACCTCCGCTTTGGTTGCGTTGGCGGGCAGGAGAGCATCTTCAAAGATGTGTTCAAGCTGCCACCGGGCTGTTTATTGAAAGTTTCGGTTTCGGATGCCGGTAACGGCGGGCTGCCACCGGCGATTAAGTGGTGGTCTCCCGTTGAGGCAGCACGCACTGCGCTGGAGGGCCGCAACAATAATCCTGAATTGGCACTGGCCAACGTCGAGCAGGCGCTGGTTGCCTCGGTTCGCCAGCAGATGGCGGCGGATGTGCCACTTGGTGCCTTTCTTTCCGGTGGTGTAGACAGCTCGCTCATTGTGGCGCTGATGCAAAGCCAGAGCAGCCAGAAGATCCGAACATTTTCAGTTGGGTTTGATGACCCTCGTTACGATGAATCTGAGCATGCGGCTGCGGTTGCCGCCCATCTTGGATCGGAGCATACAACTCTCCGGGCTACTTCGGAGATGGCGTTGGACCTCGTTCCAAAGCTGCCTGAGTTATACGATGAACCGTTTGCTGATTCATCCCAGTTACCTACCTGTTTGATATCTGCCCTTACCCGGCAGCATGTGACGGTTGCCTTGAGTGGCGACGCGGGCGATGAGTTGTTTGGGGGTTATAATCGCTATGTTTGGGTACCGAGGGTGTGGAGCAAGCTCAACCGCATGCCTTTGCCAGTGCGACAAGCGCTGGGGCAAATGCTGAAACTTGTGCCTTCGTCTGGATACGATCGCATGATGGTCTTGGGAAGCAAGGTGCTGCCGTCCAGATATCAGATTCGTACCTTTGGCGAGAAGCTTTATAAATTGGCAGATGTGCTTGCTTGCAGCTCGGACCGGGCGCTATATGGTGGCCTGGCCTCTATGAATCGCCACCCTGAGCAGTTATTAAAGGCTGACTATCGATCTGGAAATCCGGTAGAGGATTTGTATCCAGCCCTGGCGGGATTTAATCAGGTGGAATGGATGATGTTGATGGATACCCTCAACTTCATGGTGGATGATGTGCTGGTTAAAGTGGATCGCGCCAGCATGGCCAGCAGCCTTGAGGTTAGGGCGCCTTTCCTTGATCCAGAGGTATTTAAAGCAGCCTGGCAGTTGCCGTTGGATATGCGGGTGAGAAATGGTGAGGGCAAGTGGGCGTTGCGCCAGATTCTTTATCGCCATGTACCACGGGAACTGATTGAGAGGCCCAAGATGGGGTTTGCGATTCCTTTGGATGACTGGTTGCGTGGGCCGTTGAGGGAATGGGCGGAAGATTTATTGAGCGTGCACTGGTTGAGTCAAATTCCGGCTTTGGACCCTAAAACTGTCCGATTGATGTGGGATCGGCACATCCAGGGGCGAGGGCATTATGCACAGCAGTTGTGGGCCGTGCTTCAGTTGAGCGCCTGGATTAAGCGCTGGAATCCCTCGGTAAGTTGATTTGTTTTGATACTGCCTGAATTCCTCATTCATTTCTCTTAGGTAACCCATGCTGCCTTATTGGCTCTTTTTTCTGATCCCAGCAGGCGTGGTTCTGGCGAATCAGCGTTTGGCTGACAAATCGAAGCCGTACGCTTGGGGCCTTGCCTGGTTGGTGTTCTCTCTTGCGATAGGGCTGCGTTTTGAAGTTGGCGGGGACTGGTTTGCCTACATAAACCTTCTCGAAATTCATACCGCAAAGAACCTGTGGGAGGTGATAGCGGGAGGGGACCCTGGCTATTACCTGCTTAACTGGTTTGTAGGGCAAGCCGGAGGCACGATTTATTGGGTTAACACCCTTTGCGGGATGATTGTAATGGCGGGTGTCGTGCGTTTTGCCCGCAGCCAGCCCCTGCCCTGGCTGGCGCTATTGGTGGCCGTTCCTTATCTGATCATTGTGGTGGGCATGGGCTACACCCGTCAGTCAGCGGCCTTGGGGCTACTGTTGATTGGCCTGGTCTCACTTAGTAACGGCCAAATGCGCTGGTTTGTTTTCTGGGTGATGTTGGCCGCTACTTTCCACAAGTCGGCAGTTCTGATGCTACCCGTCGCTGCGTTGGCCTCTACCTCAAACCGTTTCTGGAGTTTGCTCTGGGTTGGCCTTATTTCGCTGGTAGGTGGCTATCTCTTCGTCTTCGACTCCGCAGAGCGGCTTTGGACGAACTACGTGGAGGCGGATTATGAGTCACAGGGCGGATTGATCAGGGTGCTGATGAATGCGGTTCCTGCGATGTTGTTCTTTGTGTTTCGCCGGTACCTGAGGCTGACCGAAGCAGAGAACAAACTCTGGTTCTGGATGTCAGTGCTTTCCCTGGTGTGTATTCCGCTGGTGGTTTTGTCTTCCACTGCTACTGATCGAGTCGCGTTGTATCTGATTCCGATTCAGATGTTTGTATTTGCCCGTTTGCCGTTTGTGGTGACTGATCCTCGGCACCGTGGTCTGGTCACGCTTGGAGTGGTTGGGTATTACGGGCTGGTGCAGGCCGTTTGGTTGTTTTTTGCGGGGCATTCTTTTGCTTGGTTGCCTTACCAAAATATTGTTTGGCTTTAAGCTGCAGTATTGGCAGGGCTATCCCTTTGTCAAGAATGGCGAGTAAGGCATGTTTATAATCTCCAAGCTCGCGATAGCACTGATATCGCCATTGGGCGCATCAATATTTGGCGGTTTGCTGGGTGTTGTTCTGGCGCTCTGGGGCCGTCTGCGTTTGGCAATATCACTGGGTGTGTTGGCGCTGCTTTGGTTGTGGTTCTGGTCTTTGCCTGCCGCCAGCAATTGGGTACGCGGCTACCTGGAAAATCAGCATCCACCGATGGCGATTCAAGATGTGCCTCAGGCGGAGGCTATTGTGGTGTTGGGCGGCGGCGTGTCGCCTGCGGGCCACGGTGATCTGTATCCGAACCTGGAGTCCGGTGCTGATCGGGTTTGGCATGCCGCCCGGTTGTTTCATGCTTCTAAAGCACCGCTAGTGTTGCTAATCGGTGGCAGCGATCCTTCGCACAGTGCTGCGTCTGAAGCTGAAGCTATGGGCCAGTTTATGCGGGATCTGGGAGTTCCCGGCCAGGCCTTGGTTCTGGAAAACCGGAGCCGGAATACCAGCCAGAACGCAGAGTATTCGGCGGAGATTCTTGCAGGGCACGGCATTAGCCGGATTCTTCTGGTGACTTCCGCCTATCACATGCCAAGGGCCAGGCGTTTGTTTGAGGCCCAAGGCTTGGAGGTTGTTCCGGTGGCAACCGACCACGAAGTGCTGTCCCGGCCCCTGTGGCGAAACCTGCTTCCTGATACCCGCGCGCTGGACGGCAGCAGTCGGGCGATTAAGGAAATTGTCGGGCGCCTGGCGGGGCGCTAAAAATCCCGTCCGTATTTTTCGTGTCCTTTCGTGGTTTTCGTGGCCAATAAACTCTAAAAGGTTCTCTGATGCTCTCTGCTGATAATCGGCGCTACCCCCAACTTCTCGACCAACTCCCCAGCCAGCCCAAAACCTGGCTAATCACCGGCGCAGCCGGCTTCATCGGCTCCAACCTTCTGGAGCACCTGCTGAAGCTGAACCAGCGCGTGGTCGGACTGGACAACTTCGCCACCGGCTATCAGCGTAACCTGGATGAGGTTCGCAGCCTGGTGTCTGCAGAGCAGTGGGCGCGGTTTCAGTTTATTGAGGGCGATATCCGCAATCCGGAAGATTGTGCCCGGGCCTGTGAGGGTGTGGGTTATGTGCTGCACCAGGCGGCGCTGGGTTCGGTGCCCCGGTCTTTGAATGATCCCATCACCACCAATGCGGCCAACATCACCGGTTTTCTGAATATGCTGGTGGCGGCGCGGGATGCGGGGGTGAAGAGTTTCACTTATGCGGCGTCCAGCTCTACCTATGGTGATCACCCGGCGTTGCCGAAGGTGGAGGAGAACATTGGCAAGCCGTTGTCGCCTTATGCGGTCACCAAGTATGTGAATGAGCTGTATGCAGAGGTGTTCGCCCGCAGTTACGGCTTCAAGGCCATTGGCCTGCGTTACTTCAATGTGTTCGGCAAGCGGCAAGACCCGGATGGGGCCTATGCGGCGGTTATCCCGAAATGGACCGCCGCCATGGTGCGCGGTGAGGATGTGTTCATCAACGGCGACGGCGAAACCAGCCGGGATTTCTGTTTTATCGAGAATGCGGTGCAGGCTAACCTGCTGGCGGCCACGGCGGAGGATTCTGCCAAAAACGAGGTTTACAACGTGGCAGTGGGTGACCGCACCACGCTGAATGATCTGTTCGCCGCGCTGAAGAGTGCTCTGGCGGAGAATGGTGTGGTGTACGACAAAGAGCCGGTATACCGGGATTTTCGGCCGGGGGATGTTCGGCATTCTCAGGCGGATATTGGTAAGGCGGCGAGTAAGCTGGGGTATGCGCCGGAGTTCCGGATTTTTGAGGGGATTGCCAGGGCCATGCCCTGGTATTTGGAGCATTGAGCGGGCAGGCGGGTGCGCTTTTGAAGCCGGTGGTTTTTCTTACGTCTAATACCTCCTGGTATTTGTATAACTTCCGCGCGAGTACCATTCAGGCGTTGCGTGAGCAGGGTAACCGGGTGATTTGCCTGTCTCCGTTGGATGATTTCAGCCAGCGCCTGGCGGATGAGCTGGGGGCGGAGCATATTGCCTTGCCGCTGGATGGCAAGAGCACGGGCGCGGTGCAGGAGCTGCGCAGCCTGCGGTTTATCTGGGCGGTGATGCGCCGGTACCGGCCGGATTTTGTGTTCAACTTTACGGTGAAGATGAACATCTATTGCGGCCTGGTGTGCGCGCTGCAGAAGATTCCGTTCGCGAACAACATTTCCGGCCTGGGTACGGCGTTTATTCACGATTCCTGGCTGTTCCGGCGGGTGCGGCAGGTGTATGGGCTGGTGAACCGCCGGGCGCGGAGGTTGTTTTTCCAGAATGAAGAAGATTTGTCGGTTTTTCGGGATAAGGGGTTGCTGGGGGATACGCCCTATACCCTGTTGCCCGGCTCCGGCGTGGATTTGCAGCGGTTTCAGGCCTCGCCCCTGCCGGAAGGCGGGCCGTTCACCTTTATTATGATTGCCCGTTTGCTGGGGGATAAGGGCGTTCGGGAATATGCCGAAGCCTGCCGGCAGTTGAAAGCCGAAGGGCTGGATGTGCGTTGCCTGTTGGTGGGGCCGTTGGGGGTGAGCAACCGCACGGCGATTTCCGAGGAGGAGGTTCGCCAGTGGCAGACCGAGGGCATTGTGGAATACCCGGGTGCCACAGACGATGTTCGCCCGCTGATTGAACAGGCCCATGTGCTCGTTTTGCCTTCCTACCGCGAAGGCATGCCTCGCACCGTTCTGGAAGCCGCCGCCATGGGCCGCCCGGCCATAGTGACCGACGTGCCCGGCTGCCGCCATGCCATAGAGCCGGAGGTGACCGGGTGGTTGTGTGAGGTGCGCAGTGCGGAGTCTTTGGCTGGGGTTATGCGGCGGGTTTTGGGGATGGATGCTGCTGAGGTGCAAAGGGCTGGGGATGCGGCTCGGGGGAGGATGGAGAGGGAGTTTAGTGAGGATTTGGTGGTTCACGCCTACTTGGAGTGTTTATGAAGGTTTATGATGTATTCAACGGCGACGCAGACGGCATCTGCGCGCTGATCCAACTCCGCCTGGCGGAGCCTTGTGAGTCCACGTTGGTCACCGGCGTAAAACGTGATATCGCCCTGGCTCGCAAAGTACCGGCCGAATCGCCTTCCCGGGTAAACATTCTGGATGTGAGCCTGGATAAAAACCGCGATGCGGTGGATGGCCTGTTAGCAGCCGGCTGTTCGGTGTTTTATGTGGACCACCACTTCCCCGGGGAAACCCTGCCGGCTGCGCCGGGCTTTACCGCGTTGATTGATACTCAGCCTACTACCTGCACCAGTTTGTTGGTGGATCAGCATTTAGATGGCCGGTTTCACAACTGGGCCATTGCTGCGGCGTTTGGGGATAACCTCAATGCGGTGGCTGAAGAGTTGGCTGCTAAGGCGGGTTTGCGTGCCGAGCAGGCTGAAGCCCTGAAAACTCTGGGTGTGTGCATCAATTACAATGGTTATGGCGCCACGGTGGAGGATTTGCACTTTCATCCGGCAGATTTATACCGGGAGTTTGTACAGTTTGACGACCCGCTGGATTTGATTGCCAGCGAGCCTGCCGCCTGGCAGAAGCTGCGGGATGGTTACAGGGCAGATATGGCCGAAGGGCTGGCCGCGCCGGTGTTGAATGAAACTGCAACGTCTTTGGTGGTAAAGTTGCCCGACCAAGCCTGGGCCCGGCGGGTGAGTGGCGTGCTGGGTAATGAGCTGGCTAACCGTAACCCGGATAAGGCTTGTGCCATTGTGACGGATAAGGCCGATGGCGCTTATCTGGTGAGTATTCGTGCGCCTTTGAATAACCGCACCGGGGCTGATGACGTGGCGCGGCAGTTTCCGACCGGTGGCGGGCGTAAGGCAGCGGCCGGGATTAATGATTTGCCGGCGGAGCAGTTGGAACAGTTTATTGGCGTGATGGCTAGTTTTTGGAATAAGTGATTTTTTGCCACGGACACTCACGGACGCTCACGGACAAAGAAATGAATAGTTTTTTGTCTTTCGTCCGTGTGGGTCCGTGAGTGTCCGTGGCTAAACAACAGAATGGAAGAGTAATGACCTTAACCCCCCCGAAGAAAACCCACCTCAAGCAGCTTGAGGCGGAGTCGATTCATATTATTCGTGAAGTGGCTGCCGAGTTTGATAACCCGGTGATGCTGTACTCCATAGGCAAAGACTCTGCGGTGATGCTGCACCTGGCCATGAAGGCCTTCGCCCCCGGTAAGCCGCCGTTCCCCCTGATGCATGTGGACACCACCTGGAAGTTCCGGGAGATGATTACGTTCCGGGACAAGATGGCTGAGAAGCTGGGTATGAAGCTGATTGTTCATACCAACCAGGAAGGCGTGGAACAGGGCATTGGGCCGTTTACTCATGGCAGTGCCAAGCACACCGATGTGATGAAGACCCAGGCGCTGAAGCAGGCGCTGGACAAGTATGGCTTTGATGCGGCCTTTGGGGGTGCACGGCGGGATGAGGAGAAGTCCCGGGCCAAGGAGCGGGTGTATTCCTTCCGCGACAAGTTCCACCGCTGGGACCCGAAAAACCAGCGCCCGGAGTTGTGGAGCCTGTACAACGGCAAGGTGAACAAGGGCGAGAGCATTCGCGTGTTCCCGCTGTCCAACTGGACTGAGCTGGACATCTGGCAGTACATCTATCTGGAAAATATCGACATTGTGCCCCTGTACTACGCGGCCGAGCGCCCGGTGGTGGAGCGCGACGGCACGCTGATTATGGTGGACGACGACCGCATGCCGCTGGAGCCGGGCGAAACGCCAGAAATGAAGATGGTGCGCTTCCGTACCCTGGGTTGCTACCCGCTGACCGGCGCGGTGGAATCCGAAGCGGCGACCTTGCCGGACATCATTCAGGAAATGCTGCTAACCACCACCTCTGAACGCCAGGGCCGGGTGATTGACCACGACGGTGCAGCATCCATGGAACAGAAGAAGCGGGAGGGCTATTTCTAATGTCGCACGCATCGGTTTTGATTGAAAAAGACATCCTCGCGTATCTGGACCAGCACGAGAACAAAGACCTGCTGCGGTTTCTGACCTGCGGCAGCGTGGATGACGGTAAATCTACCCTGATTGGTCGTTTGTTGTTTGATTCCAAGCTGATTTTTGAAGATCACTTGGCGGCACTGCACAAGGATAACGAGCGCCAGGGTAACGCCGGTGAGGCGTTGGATTTGGCTCTGTTGGTAGATGGCCTGGCTTCCGAGCGGGAGCAAGGCATCACCATTGATGTGGCGTACCGGTATTTTTCCACCGACAAGCGCAAGTTTATTATTGCGGACTGCCCGGGCCACGAGCAGTACACCCGAAACATGGCGACAGGTGCCTCCACTTGTGATCTCGCCATCGTGATGGTTGACGCCCGCAAAGGCGTATTGACTCAGTCTCGCCGCCACAGTTTTATCGTTTCGCTGCTGGGCTTGAAGCACGTAGTGGTCGCCATTAACAAGATGGACCTAGTGGAGTTTAGCGAAGAGCGTTTTAACGAGATTCGTGATGAATACGAAAAGCTCGCCAAGCAACTCGGCCTGGAAAACGTTTACTATGTGCCGATCTCCGCTCTGAATGGCGACAACGTGGTAAATCGTAGCGAAAACACGCCCTGGTACCACGGCGAAACCTTGATGAATATCTTGGAGCAGGTTGAGCTGCGCACAGACCAGAATGTTACGGACTTCCGCTTTCCCGTGCAGTTTGTGAACCGGCCAAACCTGGATTTCCGAGGTTACTGCGGAACGGTTGCCAGCGGTGTAGTGCACAAAGGCGATGAACTGGCTGTGTTGCCTTCGGGTATGAGTTCCCGGGTGAAGGGGATTCATACCTACGAAGGTGAGATTGAGCGGGCATGGCCGGGTGATGCGATTACTATCACGCTGGAAGATGAGATCGACATTTCACGTGGTGACCTGTTGGTGCACGCCAACCAGCAGCCAGAGATGGGCCAGCGTTTTGCCGCCAACGTTGTGTGGATGAGTGAGAAGGCGTTGGTGCCGGGGCGTGAGTACGGCATTAAAATTGGCACCAAGGTGACCGGTTGTTTCGTTAACAAGGTTTTGGAAGAGGTTGACGTAAACAGCTTGGAGCGGAGTGCGCAAACCGCCAGTGGCCTTGAACTGAACGGTATTGGTGTGTGTGACATTGAACTGGCTGAGCCGGTTGTCGTGGAAGGCTATCAGAATCACCCGGGCACGGGCGCTTTCATCTTGATTGATCGTTTAACCAACGTGACCGTTGCGGCCGGCATGGTAGAGCGTGCGCTGGATAGTGCAGGCGATTTGCCCAAGCGTGAATACACCGAAGCGGAGCGGAATTTGAACCGATACGTTCGTGAGAATTTCCCGGAGTGGGGGTGTCAAGAAGTATGAGCAACATCGTTTGGCACGATCATAAGATTACTCGCGCGGAGCGTTCGGCTAACAAAGATCAGAAGCCTTGCCTGCTGTGGTTTACTGGCTTGAGTGGTTCTGGGAAATCCACCATTGCCAATGCCTTGGATGTGGCTCTGCATGAGCGGGGCTACCACACCTTCCTATTGGATGGCGACAACGTGCGCCACGGATTGTGCAACGATTTGGGCTTTTCCGACGATGATCGTGAGGAAAACATCCGCCGGGTAGGTGAAGTGTGCAAATTGTTCGCAGATGCCGGGCTGATTGTGATGAGCGCGTTTATCTCGCCCTTCACCAGCGACCGCCGCATGGTACGCAAACTGTTCCCGGCCGGTGAATTTATCGAGGTTTTCATGGATGCCCCGCTGGAAACCTGCGAATCCCGCGATCCCAAAGGGCTCTATAAAAAAGCTCGCTCCGGTGAGATCAAGCATTTCACCGGGATCGATTCACCCTACGAGGTGCCGTCCCACCCCGAGCTTCGCCTGGACACCTCTCAGAACACGGTGGAGGAGTGCGTGGATTCGCTAATCGCGTACTTGCTGGACCGTGGAATGATCGCCCGAAAATAGTAACGCTATGGGGTCTGACCCCGTTCTGGAGTGCTTGAACGCATGGAATGGCAGGCCGTTTTTACCCTAATTACGTTGGCAGGGGTGTTAGGTACTTTGGCGTTAACGCGGTTGTCGGCGGATTTGGTGCTGATGGCTGCGCTGGCGTTGCTGCTGGTAAGTGGCGTGCTGGGGCCGATTGAGGCGCTTTCGGGGTTTGCGAACCCGGGGGTGATTACCATTGCCACGTTGTACGTGGTGGCGGCGGGGTTAAAGGAAACTGGTGCAGTTCAATGGATCGCTAGGTTGTTGTTGGGGCACCCGGAAACTCAGCGCGGTGCGCAGCTGAGGATGATTGCTCCGACGGGTGTTCTGAGTGGCTTCATGAACAATACGGCGGTGGTGGCCATGTTCATTCCGGCCATTCAGGATTGGGCTCAGCGCTTGGGTGTGCCGGCTTCTAAGCTCCTGCTTCCCCTGAGTTACGCGGCCATTCTGGGTGGTACGTGTACGCTGATTGGAACCAGTACCAACCTGGTAGTGGACGGCATGTTGCAGAGCCGGCTGGGGATAAACCTTGGACTGTTCGAGCTCGCCTGGGTAGGTGTTCCGTTATTGGTTGTCGGCGGTGCTTTTTTGGTGTTTGTCGGCCACCGGCTGCTGCCAGACCGTGGCGGCTTGAGCGAGGAGCTGGACCAGGTTCGGGAATACGGCGTTGAGGTTCAAGTAGAGGCGCGCGGGCCGCTGTCGGGTAAAACCATTGCCGAGGCGGGTTTGCGAGCACTGACTTACGGCTACTTGACGGAGATTGACAGAGAGGGGCGTTTGATCACGGCGGTAGAGCCAGACCGAACCCTGCAGGCGGGTGATAAATTGTACTT
The DNA here is from genome assembly GCF_030718085.1 of Marinobacter sp. MDS2. Classification (NCBI taxonomy): domain Bacteria; kingdom Pseudomonadati; phylum Pseudomonadota; class Gammaproteobacteria; order Pseudomonadales; family Marinobacteraceae; genus Marinobacter; species Marinobacter sp. MDS2. Next base: position 776,614 of record NZ_JAVAJF010000001.1, on the reverse strand, counting down.
CGTGGGCGCGCCGGAATGTGCCAGTGAATTGCGCCGCATTCAGGGGCTTAAGCCTGCGAACGGTAGTGTGCACAAGTTAGAAGTGCAGAACCACCAGCGCTGTTTGGTCGAGGTGGTTCTGGGGCCTGAGTTCCCGGCGCTGGGCAAGACGATTCGCGACAGCCGTTTTCGTACTCGTTTTAATGCCGTGATTTTTTCAGTGTCCCGAGAAGGGAAGCGGGTGCCCGGTAAGCTGGGTGATATTACGTTCCGCATGGGCGATACCCTGCTTCTGGAAGCCAGCCATCAGTTTGTTGAGCAGTACCGATTTCGTCGAGACTTTCTGCTGGTGAGTGCGCTCAACGATTCTACGCCGCCTGATTTCCGGAAAGCTCCAAGGGCGCTGGGTATTCTCGCGGTCATGGTCGTTCTGAGTGCTTCCGGATTGCTGTCGATTTTGGAATCGGCTTTTTTAGCGTCTGGAGCGATGATTGCAGCCGGTTGCATAACCGCAAGCCGGGCCCGTCGTAGTGTAGATTTACCGGTGCTGGTGGTGATTGCTTCGTCTTTTGCTTTGGGTAATGCGATGACGGAAACGGGGGCGGCTCAATGGGTGGCTGGTGGTTTGCTTGGTTTTGGGCCGCTTACCCCGTGGGTGGCCTTGGCTATGGTGTATGTGCTGACGGCGCTGTTTACCGAAGTGATTACGAACAACGCTGCGGCCGTGCTGATGTTTCCTATCGCCTTGGCTGTTTCGGAGCAATTGGGGGTTAGTTTCTTGCCGTTTGCGGTCGCCGTGATGTTCGCGGCTTCGGCTTCGTTTATTACTCCGTTGGGTTATCAGACGAACCTGATGGTGTACGGGCCAGGGCGCTATCAGTTTATGGATTATATGCGTATTGGTGTGCCTTTGTCGGTGCTGGTGGCGAGTGTGGCGATCGGGTTGATACCTTTGGTTTGGACGTTTGAATGATAGGGCAGCGTTCCTTAGTCGATAGTCATCATATTGCGTTTCAACAAGTGTTATTCTGTGCCGCCATCACCGGTATATCGAATGTTAATGTCGTCTAAAGTGATGTTTTGAGTAGGCGATGTAGAGTCATTCAGGAGAGTTGTCCATGGAAGCGGCTAGTCCGATCGGCCTTATGGCCGTTCTTTTTTCTTATGTATCCCTTTTTCTGCTTCGCCCTGTAGCGCATCATTTGCGGTTGGTGGACACGCCAGACCATCGAAAGTTGCACAAAGGGGCGGTTCCCTTGGTAGGTGGTTTAAGCGCATTCTTGGGTGTTTTTATGGCGTGGGTGATATGGATGCCCGTGCTCAGTGCCCATGGTTTGTTCTTGCTGTGTGCCGCGCTTCTGGTGATTGTGGGGGCGGTGGACGATGCCCGTGATTTGCCGGCTAAATTCCGGTTGGCCATTCAAGTGATTTTGGGGGCTGTGCTGACGTTTGGCTCCGGTATCTCGTTAACAACGTTTGGCGATTTGTTGGGTTTTGGTGCCATCGAATTGGGCATTCTGGGACCGTTAGTGACCATTGCAGCGGTGATTGGCGCGACTAATGCGTTCAATATGGTGGACGGGATTGACGGGTTGGCCGGTAGCTTGTCGTTGGTAGCGTTGGGTTCACTGGCATTGTTGTTTAGCGAATCTTCCGGTTTTTCATCGGAGTTGGCCCTTGCGATGGGTATAGGCTGCGCCTTGGTGCCTTATTTGATGGCGAACCTGAGAATTCCCCCGTTCCGCCGCCGCATTTTTATGGGTGATGCAGGCTCAATGTTTATCGGGTTTGCGGTGGTGTGGATGCTGGTGAATGCTACTCAACCAGATCACACTGCCATGCGCCCGGTGACGGCTTTATGGATTATCGCGATTCCGTTGATGGACATGGTCGCGATTATGTTCCGCCGTGCCCGTAAGGGGCAGTCTGTGATGATGCCGGATAGGGATCATTTGCATCACATCTTTATGCGAGCCGGTTTTACGGATCGTGAGGCGCTTGTGGCTATTACGGTGGTGGCGTTGCTGTTAGCTAGCATCGGGCTGCTAGGCGATTTCTACCATGTGCCTGAGTGGTTTATGTTTGCAGCGTTTCTTGGGTTGTTTGCGGTGTATGACTGGTCGTTGCGGCATGTTTGGCGGCTTTTGGTCGTGTTTCGGGGGCGCGGGACAATTTGAAAAGGCAGGTGTTTGGGGGGAATAAAACGGGGCGTTGTCCCCGTTTTCTTTGTTTTAGGCAAAGCGTAACCGTTCGAAACTGAAAACCCACGCCGAAACGCGTAAAATGCCTGACCCATTGGCATTGGCGCAACCATCTTCAAGGATAAGGTATTGCAGTTTATGGTAGACAAACTAGAGAACCAGGAACCGTGTGTCCGTAGCGAGCTTTCGGTAGTGGATATGGCGGTCACGATTATTCGGCGACGTCGAGCGTTTTTGGTGGCGTCGATCGTTGTATTTTTTGCGGCTCTTGGTTTTGCTGTTTTGCCTGCCGACGAATATGAATATACGAGCTTGGTGCAACTCGCGAAGGATGCTGAAGGTGAGACAATCGAGCCTGTCGATACGTTGGTTGAAACCTTCGAGAGGCGATGGCTTCCGCAAGTGGAACGCTCGTACGAAACGGAATTTGGCGAGATGCCGTTTGAAGTGAACTTCAAGGCTTCGCAATCGGGCGAGGTCATTCGATTGACCACGTTGGCCGCTGACGAATTGAGTAGCAAAGTGGAAGAAGCGCACTCTGAACTGCTCGATGTATTTATGAAGAGACAGGAGTTGCTGGTTAAGAGAAAACAGCAGGTAGCAGCTCGACAGATCCAATCGTTACAGGAGCTTAGGAGTTCATTGGGAGAAGCCCGGCCAAGCTCTGATGCTGATACGTCTTTAGCTGCCCGTATTGCAGAGTTGCAGGTCGATGCGGATGCATTGATTGAAGCGGAAGTTATCGCAGTCAGTAAGCGTAGCTTCCAACCTAAAGGGCCGCATAGATTGTTTATTGTGGCGGTTGGCATCCTCCTCGGTATTGTCATTGGCGTTTTGACGGTGTTGCTTTTAGAGTTTGGTAGCGCCGTTAAGACGCGACTGAGGTCAGGTGAACCTTGCTAGTCATTAGAGACGAGAATCGTGGCTCGATTCGTTAGGGCGTTTGGCGCCAGAGTGGTTTCAGCTGGCGGCAGTCTGGTTATCGTATTGGTTCTGGCCAAGTTTTTTGGTGTAGAAGCGCTAGGGGTTTTTGCGGTTGCCCATGCGTTTTTCGTCGCTGGTTCGCTGGTCGCGACTTGGGGCGCAGGCAATGCGTTAATGAAGTTTGTGGGCGCCGATCGTGTAAGCGCCGGCACTTTGTGCATTGTCGTTTTCGCAATCAAGCGCGCAGTGTGGGTTGGGGGTGTTTTGGGGGCGGTGTTGGCCGCTTCAGCCCCTTGGCTAGCCGACCGTTTCGATATGGCGGAGTTGTCACCCATTCTGATCGGGGTCGCTGTTTCTATTCCGCTGATGGGATTGGTGCGGGTCCTCTCGGGTATATACAAGGGGCTGGGGCGCGCAGACGTCGGGTGCTTATTGGATAATGGCGGCGTCTTGCTGGCAATGTCGTTATTGGCTTTGGCCAGCGTTTGGCAAAGCGGCGAATTTGCAATCACGCTTGCGGTGTCTTACGGGGTTGCGACGCTCGCGTTTCTTGTATTCGGCCTGGTTGGTCTTCTGGGGTACTGGAAGCAATTGATGGCTGCTTCAGCCGAAGGGGATGCCGTCCGTACAGGAGCGCAACGTGAAGACTATAAACGCTATAAAAGTGTTGCCCAAGATTTCCTGTACGTAAATTGTAGCAGCCTCCTGATGCATTCTGGTGCCTTTATCTTGGCTGGTTTATATCTGAGTAAACAGGACGTTGGTTTATTAAAGGCTGCTCAGCAGGTGGCGGTTGCCGTTGAGTTCGTACAAATGGTGCTGAATGCTATCTATCCGCCGAAGTTCGCTCGGGCATGGGCTAAGCGTAATACCGCCGAACTACGGTCGTTAGTGCATAATTGTTTTGTGTTGGGTTTTTGGGGCGCTTTCCCGTTTTACATTGTGATTACTTTGTGGCCCGGGGAGGTGTTGAGTTTGCTTGATAGGGGCCTGGCACAAGGCGGGGGCGTGTTGATACTCGTCGCCACGGGGCAGATGATCAATGTGTTAACTGGCCCCGGAGCTCAACTCTTGGGAATGACCGACTATTCCCGCCGGATGCGGAATATTTCGATTGCCTCTTACGTTTTGTCCTTCTTAGTGATGACCCCGTTGATCGATGCGTTTTCTGTGGAAGGTGGCGCGATTGCGTTGCTGTTGTTTATCGCTCTTCCAAACGTTATCGCCTTATATTACGCCACTAAGCTGGTAAGTATCAGAGTTGTTCCAAGTTTTCGGGATTTCTGGGGGATCACCAAGCGCTGCGTTGCAATCAATCAAGGGCGTACTTAAAGCATGATATTCATTGAACGGAATAGTCTGCTGGTTTTTCTGGGAGCTTTCTTTTTTTATGTTCTCATGGCATTTGGCGGTTTTTTCTCGTTTTTGTCACAGTATGTTTTCTTTTCACTATCTGTATTGTTGATTTTTTTTGCCTCGGTGTTTTTTTATCTGCTTAAGTCTCGTGGATCTGAGTTTGGTTTCGTCTTTTATGTGTTACTTGTATTTAGTGTTTTTTTGCTGATCGGTGCAATTCGGAGCTACGAGCCCGTTTACGCGTTAGAGAAGTTCGATGCTTTCATTGTTGTGACCTTAATTGCGAGTATTCTATCCGGAAAACTGATATCAAATTACGGTCAATATCGATTCTGGCATTGTTATCTGCTTGTTTCGATGGCGATTCTCGCGATGACCATCGTGTTCAAGTTGAAGTTTGGGTTAATGGATCGTGATGTTCGTTTCTTTCTGAACGGTCCGATCGTTTTTGGTTGGTTGATGGGGTTTGCCGCGCTGGTGTCCTACGTAAATTTTCTTCGGCGACAGAAGTTGCACCTGCTTCTGGCAACGGCGCTGTTTTCATTGGCGGTGGTTTGGACAGCGTCGAAGGGGCCGCTTGTAGCCTTGGCTTTTGTCTTCTTGTATTTTTCTTTGGCCCACCGAATTGGCCGGCGTTATCTACTGCTGGGTGGTTTTTTGGCGATAGGTGTCGCAGTAGTTTTCTTTGATGTGTTATGGGCGGCGTTTTTGGATTCACGATTTTCCGGTGTGTATAGACTAGCGCAAGCAGATGTAACTCAGTCTGACTGGGGCTCTATCGGAATCCGACAGGCGATGTTGTTTGATTCCTTAGCTAAAATTTTGGAGTTCCCTCTCCTTGGTATCGGTTTGGGAAATTATCAGTACGATGTATTGTTTTATCCACACAATGAACATTTGGAAGTGTTTTTAGAGCTGGGTGTATTTGCGGGATTTTTTCACGTTTTGGTCGTGATGTGGATGCTGGTGAAAAGTAACGTAGAGTACAGAGGCTATATTTTGTTTTTTGTGTTGTGTACGTCGTTTAGTGGCGATATAGGCTACCTTCGGTTCGTTTATTTGTTTGGGTTTTTGGGCGTTATTCTTCGCCACCCCTTACGTTATAAAAAACGGAAAATGTTAAATCATGCATGAAAGTGCTGTCTTACAGATGGTGCCAATTTACCGGATAGGTTTGGCTAAATGAGAATTGTTTACCTGCATCAGTATTTTAATACTCCGGATATGGTCGGGGGCACCCGGTCATATGAAATGGCTCGCCGGATGGTGAAGGCCGGCCACCAAGTGGACATGGTTACTTCAAGAACTGACAATGCTTTCACGGGTAACGAGTGGGTGCGGGAAACCATTTCGGGTATTAACGTTCATTGGTTGCCGGTTCAATACAACAATTCAATGAGTATTGCGCGGCGACTTCTCGCATTTACGGAGTTTGCTCGAAAGGCCGGAGCCTATGCGGCGAAGTTAGAGGCTGATGTTGTTTTTGCATCCAGTACGCCTCTCACGATAGCGCTTCCAGGCGTGCGCGCCAGCCGAAAGCGAAAAGTCCCGCTGGTTTTTGAAGTCAGGGATCTGTGGCCGGAAGTGCCGATTGCGATGGGAGCACTTCGTCTACCAGGGAGCGCTTTCCTCGCTAAGCGGCTTGAAAAATGGGCGTATGAGAATTCTGAGAGGATTATTGCTTTATCACCCGGTATGCGCGAAGGGGTGATCAACGCGGGCATTGATCCCGCCAAAGTTTCTTGCATACCCAATAGTGCGGATATTGATTTGTTTAACTGCGCCCCGTCGGTTGGTGAGGGTTTTAGGGCCAGTCGCCCTTGGCTTGGAGAGCGCCCCCTTGTTTTGTACGCCGGGACTTTTGGCCGTGTAAACGGGGTAGATTACATGGTGAAGCTTGCCGAGAAGATGCTGGGCATTAACTCTGACGTGCGTTTTCTCGCGGTTGGAGCCGGAGCTGAATGGGATAGCGTGCGGAACCTGGCGAGTGCTTCCGGTGTGCTCGATGTCAATTTCTTCATGGAAAGCGCGGTGCCTAAGAAAGAGGTTGCTCAAATGTTCTCTGCGGCGACAATATGCTGTTCTTGGGTGATCGGGATGGAGGAGCTTTGGAAGAATAGTGCGAACAAGGTTTTTGATGCCATGGCCGCAGCCAAACCCGTTGCTATAAACCACGGAGGGTGGCAAAAACAACTCATTGAAGATCACGGCATTGGCGTGGCTCTGCCGACTGAAGTCAGTGATGCGGCGGCTATAAAGTTAAATGAGTTTTTGCTGCAACCCGCGCTGGTTGAGTCTGCCGGACAAGCGGCATTTAAGCTAGCTGAGGCTGAGTTTTCTAGGGATATACTGGCCAAGCGCCTAATCGGCGTTCTTGGAGAGGCAGTTGAGTCGTGATTAAGCGTGCGTTTGATGTTGTTGTTTCTGGGGGAGCCCTGCTGGTTCTGTTTCCTCTTCTAATGATTCTTGCGGTTGTTGTTGCCTCTAAGTTAGGCCGACCTGTGTTGTTTTCGCAGTCGCGCCCAGGGTTGGGAGGCAAGCCTTTTCGTATGGTGAAGTTTCGCACGATGACGGATCAGCGGGATGCGAATGGCGAGTTGCTACCGGATTCGGAGCGAATGACCGGCTTCGGCCGTTTTTTGCGCTCGACGAGCCTTGATGAGCTTCCGGAACTTTGGAATGTCTTGAAAGGTGATATGAGCCTTGTTGGGCCAAGGCCGTTATTGATGAGCTATTTGTCGCTGTATTCCGAAGAGCAATACCGTCGCCACGATGTTCGCCCTGGTGTGACGGGTTGGGCACAGATAAATGGCCGTAATGCGATCTCTTGGGAAGAGAAATTCAAGCTGGATGTATGGTATGTGGACCACCGGTCGTTCTGGCTGGATTTAAAGATACTGTTTTTGACCGTGAAAAAGGTTCTCGTGCGAGATGGAATTAGTGGTGAGGGTGAAGTTACTATGGCACCTTTTACCGGTAGCGAAAAAAAGGATATGAAGTGATATGGCCCAAACACTGGTAGGAATTTACGGTGCAAGCGGGCTAGGACGCGAAGTCTTGCCCTTGGCCCGCGCACAGCTGCACGCAGTCGATGCTGATTTGGTTTTTGTAGACGACGGTGACGTGGGTGCTTCGGTTAACGGCTATAGGGTTCTGAGTTACGAACAGTTTTTGGCTTCGGATGCACCGGGTAAGCAGATTGTTTTTGCGATTGCTGATGGAAAGATCAGAGAGTTGCTCGCACAAAAGTGTGCCAACGATGGTGTTTCTGTGCTTTCAGTGAAAGCTGACAATGTGGTTGTGCTTGACGATGTATCAATCGGAGAGGGAGCGATCCTTTCTCATTTTACGCAGCTTACTTCCAATATTCGCATTGGTAAGCATTTTCACGCGAATATTTACAGCTATGTAGCCCATGATTGTGTGATTGGGGATTATGTGACTTTTGCTCCATCCGTTCGCTGTAATGGCAACATAATGATTGAAGATCATGCATATATTGGAACAGGGGCTATCATCAAGCAGGGTGCCCCTGATAAGCCACTGGTCATTGGCCGAGGTGCCGTTGTTGGTATGGGGGCAGTAGTTACAAAGGATGTCCCGCCGGGGGTTACTGTGGTTGGCAACCCTGCTAAGGTATTTGCGCCCCGAAAATCGTAAAGTGCGCCTCTGCATTCAATCTTAAATGGTTGTCTCATTATTCAATCTCGAAATAGAACTAATTAATCATGCTGAACGGACCGTTTTCCCCTTGGCCATCTTTTACCGAAGAAGAGGCCAATGCTGTACGCGATGTGCTGTTGTCTAATAAGGTTAATTACTGGACTGGGCAGGAGTGTAGTGAGTTCGAGCGAGAATTTGCGGCTTTTGCAGACGCAGGACACGCCATTGCGGTGGCTAATGGTACGGTGGCACTGGACTTGGCGTTGAAGGGGCTGGGTATTGGTCCGGGAGATGAGGTTGTGGTTACACCACGAACTTTTCTTGCATCCGTTTCAAGTATTGTGACGGCAGGAGCCAACCCGGTGTTCGCGGATGTCGATCGGGACAGCCAGAACATTACGCCTGAAACCGTACGTGATGTGATAACTCCGCGTACCAAGGCTATCGTGTGCGTTCACTTGGCGGGTTGGCCTTGTGACATGGATGGCTTTATGGCCTTAGCAGATGAGCATGGCCTTTATGTGATCGAAGACTGTGCCCAGGCCCATGCTGCTCGATATAAAAATCGCTCAGTTGGAGCTCTTGGCCACGTGGGATGTTGGTCGTTCTGTCAGGATAAAATCATGACGACTGGCGGCGAAGGCGGCATGGTAACGACTAATGACAAGGCTTTGTGGAAGCGTATGTGGGCCTTCAAAGATCACGGGAAAAGCTGGGATGCTGTTTACGAACGCGAGCATCCACCTGGCTTCAGATGGTTGCATGAAAGCTTTGGTACGAACTGGCGAATGACCGAAATGCAGGCTGTGATTGGTCGTATCCAGTTGCGGAGGATGGGGGAGTGGCATCATCAGCGTATGCGCTATGCAGAGCAGATCTGGAGCACTGCTCGAACACTCCCGGGCTTGCGAGTTCCGGAGGTTGGAGCGTTTGTCGAGCATGGTGCCTACAAAATCTATGTGTTCGTCGAGCCTGAAAAATTAGCCGAAGGCTGGAGTCGTGATCGCATCCAGCAAGCCATTGCCGATGCCGGTGTGCCTTGTTTCTCTGGTTCTTGTTCGGAAGTTTACTTAGAAAAAGCATTCGACAATACCGGATTGCGCCCCGAACAGCGTTTGCCTGTTGCCCAGGAGTTGGGGGAAACCAGCTTGATGTTTTTGGTGCACCCAACGCTTACAGCGCAGGAAATCGAGAAAACTTGCCGCGTATTACAGGGTGTGATGGCAGAAGCAGCTGAATGAGTCGGCGTGTTTTAAAGGAGTGTAGACAGTGAAAAACAGGATGATTAACAAGGTTCTGCACTTTTCTCGGCCAACGAAGCGAGCAATTTCCGTGGTGACGGACATTGTGTTGCTGTTAATGGCGGCCTGGGCTGCCTTTGCATTGCGGTTTGAGAGCCTTTCATGGGTGCCTACCGGGTATCAGTTGTCTGCCGCTAGTGCAACGGTACTCTTTACCATTGTGGCTTTCGTGAAACTCGGTTTGTATCGCGCAGTTATTCGATATCTGAGTGAGTACGCCTTCCTCGCCATCCTTGTGGGCGTGGTTATATCCAGCATTTCGTTAATTGTTTTTGGGTTTCTATTTCAAGCTTTGGTGCCGCGTTCGGTGCCTGTTTTATATGGCGCGTTTGCGTTTTTATTGGTTGGTGGAACTCGGTTTGCGGTGAGAAGTATTGTTCGCCGACCTGGGCGGAGCTCGAAGGAGCCCGTACTGATTGTAGGAGCCGGTCCAAAGGGAATGCAGCTGGCTTCCGCGCTTGCACAAGGCGTTGAGTTTAGACCTGTCGGTTTCGTCTCTTTGGTTGCGTCAAACCATAAATCGCTAATTGGAAACCTTCCCGTTTTTTCTATCGCGCATATTGAAAAGGCTGTTCGCAAGCAGGACGCGTCTCGAGTGTTGCTTGCCCTTGAAGATAGCGCGCCGGTGAACCGTAAGCAGTTAATGCAGGTTCTTGAACAGTTGTCTGTACCCGTTCAAACCGTTCCTTCTATGTCGGAGCTAGTGGCGGGGCAAGCCCGGATTAATGACATTCGAGACTTGGAAATTGAAGACCTTTTAGGGCGGGATCCGGTTCGCCCCGATGCCGCTGCTGTTACGGAAAGCCTCTTTGGAAAATCTGTGCTTGTGACTGGCGCCGGGGGTTCTATTGGTTCGGAGCTATGCAGGCAGATATTAAAGCACAGGCCAAAAACGTTGGTGCTGTTTGAGCAATCTGAGTTTTCACTGTACTCGATTGAACGCGAACTCAGGACAATTAACCAGATTGAAGGATTGAATGTTTCGTTGCATGCGGTTCTGGGCAATGTAGTACATCGTCGCCGGTGTGAGACCGTTATGCGCACGTTTGGCGTTCAGGCGGTCTATCATGCAGCAGCCTACAAGCATGTGCCGCTCGTTGAGCACAATGTCATTGAAGGTGTCCAAAATAACGTATTTGGTACCTGGCATGCGGCGGAAGCAGCTATTGCGGCCGGCGTTGAGCGTTTTGTGCTGATTTCTACCGACAAAGCGGTGCGCCCGACCAATGTTATGGGCGCCAGTAAGCGCTTGGCTGAATTGGTGCTGCAGGGCTTAGCACAGCATCAGAGCAAAACGGTATTTTCTATGGTGCGTTTTGGCAACGTGCTGGGGTCTTCCGGCTCGGTTGTTCCGCTGTTTCGTGATCAGATCCGTGACGGTGGGCCGGTGACGGTCACGCACAAGGATATCATCCGTTACTTCATGACCATTCCGGAAGCAAGCCAGTTGGTGCTTCAGGCCGGTAGTATGGGAAAGGGTGGTGAAGTGTTTGTGCTGGACATGGGGGAGCCCGTAAAGATCGCCGATCTGGCCCGCAAGATGATTCATTTGATGGGGCTTACAGAAAAGAACGACGAGAATCCTTCTGGCGATATTGAGATTGTTTATTCGGGATTACGCCCGGGCGAGAAACTGTTTGAGGAACTGTTGATCGGCGATGACCCGCAGGGTACCGAGCACCCGCGCATCATGATGGCCAGGGAGGTCTCAATGCCTTGGGCTGAGCTGCGCGACTTGTTGGATAAGCTTGCCGAGGCGAGCCGTGAATTTGACTGTGGCCGGATTGTAACGATGTTGCGTGAAGCGCCAACAGGATATTCGCCCAATGGGGACGTGGTTGATTTGGTGTGGTGCAACGGCAGTCATGATCAAGCTGGCTTGGATGCTGGCAGCGCTAAGGTGCATCATTTCCCTGGCGTTAATCAGCACTGAGTGAAACAGTGAAAGCGTGCAGGGGATTCGTTTTACAACAAGGATTGTTGGATGATTAATACAAGCCACCACGGAGCGGTGAACGGCGTAACCGGCTCCTGCCATGAACTCTCTTTAATCTCGGATGACCACCGTTCTAAAAATGCAATCCTCGTAGACTGCGGCCTGTTCCAAGGCCGCGAATCCAAAGGCCACTCGACCGCTGAAGATCTAGTAATAGATTTCCCCATCGCTCACATCCGCGCCTTGGTGGTCACCCACGTTCATATTGACCACGTTGGCCGAATTCCCTACTTGTTAGCCGCGGGGTTTGACGGCCCGATTATTTGCTCCGAACCTTCAGCCGTAATGCTTCCCGAGATTCTGGGAGATGCGCTGAAAATAGGCTTCACCCGGGACCGCCGGTTAATTGAGCGTGTTTTGTGCGTTATTCGCGAGCGCTTGGTGCCAGTGCCTTATAACCAGTGGCATAGGGTATTCGAAGAACCTGACCGTTCTTTGTCGGTGCGATTGCAAAGGGCAGGGCATATCTTAGGCTCGGCTTATGTGGAGTGTGATGCCCGGGTTGGCGGGCTTGAAGAGCGAATCGTGTTTAGCGGCGATCTCGGTGCACCGCATTCGCCTTTGCTACCGGAACCTGCTTCCCCGGAGCGTGCTGACCGCCTGGTGATTGAAAGCACCTACGGTGACAAAAATCATGAAGACCGTGAGACACGCCGGTATCGTTTGAAGGCGGTGTTGGGGCACGCGCTGCGGGATGGCGGTACGGTGTTGATTCCGGCGTTCAGTATTGGGCGCACTCAGGAGCTTCTCTATGAGATCGAAGGCCTGATCGCGGAGTTTGGTGGCGAGGAGCTTGGAGTTGGTGCGATTGGGGTCGGTTCTCGTGGGGACCGACCCCGTAGCGAGAGCGTGCAGTCTACAAAGGGGTCTGACCCCTCGGGGTCAGACCCCACCCAAAGCCAGACCTGGGGCAACCTCGAAGTAGTGGTTGACTCCCCGCTGGCCGCCGAATTCACCAACATCTACCGCCAACTTAAGCCGTTCTGGGATGAAGAAGCCCAAACGCTCGTAAAATCGGGCCGCCACCCGCTGTCGTTCGAGCAGCTAACGGTAATCAATTCTCACGATGACCACCTGAATGCCGTAGAATACCTCGCCAAATCTCACCGCCCCTGTGTGGTATTGGCCGGTTCTGGTATGTGCGCCGGTGGCCGGGTGGTGAATTATCTAAAAGCCATGCTGGGCGATGAGCGTAACGATGTGTTATTCGTTGGCTATCAGGCTGCCGGCACACCCGGGCGGGATATTCTCACCCATGGCCCGAAAGGCGGCTGGGTTGAGCTGGATGGGAAGCGTTACGACATCCACGCCAAAGTGCATCAGGTAAGCGGTTATTCCGCCCACGCCGGGCAAGACGATTTATTGCGGTTTATTGACGGCATTCCAGTACCGCCCAAAGAAATTCGCATCGTACACGGGGATGACGATGCAAAGGCAGCGTTCAAGCGAGAACTAGAAACTCGCCTGCCCAACACACAAATTTTAATACCTGGGGTCAGACCCCCAGACATTTGACCGATTAAAATGTATCCGGGGTCTGACCCCAATCATGGTTTGGAGGAGTGATGAAGAAGATTGCGGTTGTAGGTTTGGGCTATGTGGGTTTACCGCTGGCTGCAGCGTTTGGTGAGAAGCGTGAGGTGGTGGGTTTTGATATCAACACCAAGCGTATTGAAGAGCTGAAGGATGGCGTGGATTTCACTCGTGAGCTGTCCAGCGAAGAGTTGGCAACCGCAACGCAGTTGACGTTTACCGATTCGGTGGAAGGGATTGCGGATTGTCAGGTTTATATCGTGACGGTACCGACTCCGATTGATGAATTTAAAACTCCGGACCTGACCCCACTCGTCAAAGCCAGTGAGACCGTCGGTAAGGTGCTAAAACAAGGCGACATCGTTATTTACGAATCCACGGTGTACCCAGGAGCTACCGAAGAAGTATGTGTGCCGGTATTGGAAAAAGTATCTGGCCTTGCGTTCAATAAAGACTTCTTTGGTGGTTATAGCCCCGAGCGAATCAACCCGGGTGATAAAGCGCACCGCGTTACGACCATTATGAAAGTAACGTCTGGCTCTACGCCGGAAATTGCTGACGAAGTGGATGCCTTGTATGCCGATATCATTACCGCCGGCACCCATAAAGCCAGTTCCATTAAAGTGGCAGAAGCCGCGAAGGTGATTGAAAACACGCAGCGGGATTTGAACATTGCGCTGATGAATGAGCTTTCTATGATCTTCGCGAAGCTGGGTATTGATACCCATGAAGTATTGGCCGCAGCAGGAACTAAATGGAACTTCTTGCCATTTAAGCCGGGTTTGGTGGGTGGCCATTGTATTGGTGTGGACCCGTATTATTTGACCCATAAAGCTCAGGCTATTGGTTATCATCCGGAAATCATTCTGGCTGGCCGTCGTGTTAACGACAATATGGGGCCTTATGCGGCTTCTGAGTTGGTTAAATCGATGATTAAGAATGGCCAAGCGGTTTCTGGCGCCAAAGTGTTGGTGATGGGGCTGACGTTTAAAGAGAACTGCCCGGATTTGCGCAATACCCGTGTCGTGGATGTGATCGAAGAACTAAAAGACTATAACTGCGAAGTACACGTAACCGATTGCTGGGCAGACAATGCCGAAGCGGAAGAAGAATACGGTATTTCTTTGGTGGATAAGCCGGAAAGCGGATATTACGACGCCGTGTTCCTGGCGGTGCCACACAATGAATATGCGGCCATGAGCGCGCAGCAGTTGAGAGCTTATACAAAAGATAACGGTATTCTTTTTGATCTGAAAGGTGTGTTGCCTTTGGGAGAAGCCGATATTCGGCTGTAATAATCGGATTTGTTTTTAATTTAAAAGCCGACCATTGTGTCGGCTTTTTTTATGATCTTTAATTAATTTTCTTTACGAGTGCCACACTTATTTATTACTATGCAGCCTGACTTTCCGGTCATGTTTTTTTTGTTTAAATCATCCGATATAAGGCCTTACTTTCATGGCGAAGATCAACGATTACTATCAGAAAAAACAGCTTATGGAAAAGCTTGCGGCAGAGCTGGAGCAGCTCGAAAACGACCAGGCGCTTAAGCGCGAGTTGGAATTTGAAAATAAAGTTCGTGATTTGATGACCGAATACGATAAGTCACCAAAGCATGTATTGCAGATTCTTGCCGCGATTGATCCTTCTATTGCCGGCGCAAAAGCGGAAACAGCCACAGGTACTCGTGCCAAGCGCCCGATGAAAACCTATAAAAACCCGCATACCGGTGAAGTGGTGAAAACCCGCGGCGGTAACCACAAAACTCTGAACGAGTGGCGTGAGAAGCACGGTAAAGAAGCGGTTCAGAGCTGGCAGCAGCAGGACTGATCAAAACCCTGCCGTTTGGTATCTGGCAAAAGTGTGAATATACGCTACAATCAATGCTAGTTATGCAGATTTGTGGAGTATATTCACATGACCCTTCTTGATCTCGGCCCTTACATCCGTGCAGAGCGAAAGCGTGCAGGACTTTCCATGCAGGCATTGGCCGAAATGGCTGGGGTTGACCGCACGACACTCTCAAAGCTGGAAAACCAACGCCTTCCCGAGATGGGCTATGCAAAGCTAGAGCGTTTGCTGGCAGCGTTAAATCTGGAATTTTCTATCCGCCCCATTGGTGGGCTCCCTACCTTAAAGGATTTGCAGCGTGAACGTGCAGGAGGTGACGAGTGAGCTCACTTCGCCGGGCGGCTGTGGAGGTTTCCGGCCAAGAAATTGGGGACTTGTTTTCTCCCGGGCGACCTGAACCCACGATCTTCGGTTATCGTGACAATGTCGTTGATGAGCTCGCAGTCTCCGTTACGATGCCCGTTGACGGGTCGAGCTATTCATACGATGGACTTCACCCGATCTTTGCCCAGAATCTTCCTGAAGGATATCTGGGTGATGTGATTCGAAAGCATATTGCAAAGATTTACGGCACCGGCGATTTAACGGTCCTTACCGCTCTGGGCCGACACCAGGTTGGGCGAGTGGTGGTGGCCGGGCCAACGTCTGGCGCAGGTGAGGGTGATACTGCTGGCGAGTCGTTAGCCGGGTTGCTGGCTGCGGATGATGGTTCGCTCTTTGAAGAGCTGGTTGAGAAATATGCTTTGCGTTCCGGTATTTCCGGTGTTCAGCCTAAGGTCTTGGTGCCCGCGCGCGTTTCTGAAAAATCCACCCTTCGAACCGAGGGGTACATTGTAAAAACGTGGGGCGATGATTATCCCCAGTTGGCGGCTAATGAATTCTTTTGTATGACGTTAGCAAAGGGGTGTGGGCTGCCGGTGCCGGATTTTTATTTGTCCGATAATGGTCGGCTATTTATTATGTCGCGCTTCGATCGGTGTTCGGGTGGTGTTTGGCTCGGTTTTGAAGATGCCTGCGTACTTCAGGGGTTGCTTCCGGAAGACAAATATTCGGGCAGCTACGAGAAACTTGCTAAAACCTTTTCACGTTATCTCTCTCCTCAACACCGTCGCCAAGGTTTACGCTGGTTATTTATGTCGGTGGCACTGTCTTGGGCAGTGCGTAATGGCGATGCTCATTTAAAGAATTTCGGGCTTTTATATCGGGAACCCTTTACCGAGCGTTGGTTAGCGCCTACTTACGATATCGTTTCAACGATACCCTATCTGAAACATGACGTGCCGGCGCTGACATTAGCGGGCCGGAAGGTATGGTGGCCGGTCGATTATCTCAGGAGATATGGCCGTCAATCGTGTGGTTTGACGACCAAAGAAATTTCGGAAGATTTGAGCCTGCTTGCGGGCAAACTTAGAGAAGTTGCAGGGCAGATTGAGGTCTACTGTGAAAAGTCGCCAGCTTTCTCTGATATCGGCGGAGCTATGGCCAAGCTTTTCCGGGAAAGTAGTACTGAAATTAACTCAGGGGTAAGGCCCTGACTTAATAGATAACCACCTTATTACGTCCCCCTTCTTTAGCCCGATACAGCGCCTTATCCGCCTGTTGCATCCACTGCATATAATTCTCCGGTTCCCCCCCTAATTGCGCGATACCCATGCTGATGGTGTATTGAATATCACCCGCCGTGGTGTTGACCCTACTTTGTGCAATGGTTTCCCGTATGCGCTCACATAGAATGCGCGCGTTCTCTGCATCGGTTTCCGGCAGGATGAGGCCGAATTCTTCCCCGCCGTAACGCCCGGCGGAATCGGATTGGCGGATGCTGTCGCGGGTGACTTGTGCGGTGTGGCGGATCACATCATCTCCGGCCAGGTGGCCGTAGGTATCGTTCACTGATTTGAAGTGGTCGATGTCGAACATCACCAGGGTGGTGGTTTGGCCGTAGCGGCCGTAACGTTCGAATTCTGCATCCACCAGGTTTTCCCAGGTGCCTCGGTTAAGCAAGCCGGTTAATCGGTCGGTCATGCTTAATTTGGCCAATTGCTCGTTCGCCCGTTCCAGCGCCCGTTTGCTGCTGGCGAATTCGGTGACGTCGTAAATCAGCAGGCAGACTTTATCGACTTTGCCGGTTGAATTGGTGAGCGGGCTGATGGTCAGGTTTTGATACATGAACTCTTCGGTGCCCGTGATGGGGCGGGCATTGCGAAACCGGAACAGGTACGGGCGTTGTTCCCACGAGGTGAAGGCGCGGGTGTTCAGTGTGGTAACGGCATCCACTTTGCGGGTGAGCCAGGCTTTGGGGATGTCGGGAAAGGTGGTAAAGATCTGCTGACCCCGAATTTGGGTGGCGGTGATGCCGCTGTGGTTTTCCATAAAACCATTCCACGCCTGCACGCGGAAATCGAGGTCCAGTACCACCAGGCCGACTTCGACGGTTTCGATCATGTCGGCCAGCCAGTGGAAGGCGTCTACGTTGTCTGAGTCAAAAGCCATGGTCAATCCACCAAATATTCGAGACGTTTTTCCAGAAAGGGCACGGAGTCTTCGGTAAACAGCACCAGCATGTCACAGCGAATATCCCTGTTTTCGATGGTGTAGCAGATCTCTAAGCACAGCAACTGTTCTTCCCGGCTGCTGTGGTGCTCCAGCAGTTCGTTGATAGGGCGGTGTTGGCCCAGTACGGTCGGGTGGCTCAGGCCGAGCTTGATATCGAGCTGGTCACTCACGCCGTTCAGGAAAGCCCCAAACAGGATGCTGGACATGTCCATCAACACTTCCACATCAATGGCGTCGCCTTCTACGCCTTCGTAATGAAGCAGCTCGGCCATTTCCTCGAAGCTGGCGTCATCGAATAAAAGCAGCGCTTCACCAGCCAGGCCCGAGCCGGTGAACCCCTGACACACGGCCGAAAAGGTATTGCCGGCCTCGGCAGAGAAAATTGCCATGTGAAGCTCGGAGCTGGCGATAAAAGCGACTTTCGGAACGGGCTGTTTGACGAACACCCGCAGCAACCGCGCCAGAAGATCAGACGACCGGCCCATGGCAACGTTGGCGGTTTCTTGCAGGTATTCCGTGAGGCTGACGGAAATTTCCGGGGTGTGGCTTGGTTTGGAAAAAGAAGGGCTTGTTGCTGCCAACGCAGAAAGTTCTTCCGGCCGGAAAAAGCCGTATTCCTGAAGCAGGTCTGCCACAAGCTCGGTGCTGGTCGGTTTTTTGATGAAATCGATGGCACCCAGTTTGCGCACCCGTTCCCGAGCTTCAGGTTGGATATCACCAGACACCACGATGGTGAGCACCGGAAGGTCTTCTTTACGAATCCGTTCTAACACCTGATACCCGTCTGGCCCCGGCATGTTCAGGTCAAGAAACAAAAGCTCCGCTTCGCCTTTGCGTAGAACGGCAAGGGCTTCTTCGCCATCTTGGGCAAACAGCACGCTGTCTACCAAGCCAGTCGGCAGTGCGCGGGCCATTTGCTTGCGGGCTAGCGCGGAGTCATCGCATATCAGGATTTTGGTGTTCATGATGTGTAGTGTGGTGCCGGAACCGTAGAGTGACAAGAGTAGCCTAATGGAATGTGTATGTATGTGCTACATTTGGCGATTTTGGTGTTCGGGTCGTCTGTGCGAGTGCTTGCATTGGTGCGCGGCAGGTTGTGACACGCTTCAAGCTTACTTTGATTCATTTCAATGCAATGGCCGAGTGTGATGTGGCTCACTCTATTCACAGCCTTTACTCGGCTATAGTGGATGTGCGGTCAAAAAAGAAACAAATCGTTACATTCAATAATAAGACCGCATGCCAGCACCGGAAAAACATAATAAACGGGCGGCATGAGAGTCGGGCGTCGAAACTGGCTCACATAATAAATCAGAGACACAATCTATGACTAAGTATGCGTACGGATACGCTGCCCTTAATCTATTCTGCGTGGGTATTATGCCCGTTGCCCACGCGGAATTGGCACCCATTTCTGATGACGCGATGGGTGAGGTGACCGGGCAGGCGTTTATGCAGATTGAAAACTTCACTGGTCAGAACCTTAACGGTCAGGAACAAAAAGTTACCCGGATGTCGCTCGGCATTGATGTGGAAACACGGGTGAACGTGGATGACGTAAAGGTTGGTGAAATAAATGCTGGTACGGATTTCGCGGCCAGCCACCTCGCCCTAGGCCACATTGCTCGGCTTAATGGCGAAGTCTATAACGGTGTGACCTATAACGAAGGCGACGCCGTTCCCTTCGAAGCTCGCCGCCCTTATATCGAATTGGCGGAAGATGCCGCCGGCTTGGCCGGCTTCCGCATGGGCTTTCATGAGGCTCGTGGATCGGTTTCTTCCAATACCACCAGCTTTAGCGGCAACATTGGCATGAAGATCGAATCTTTCGGCCAAGTATATGATGCTCAATTGTTTCAAGGGCCGGGTGGCGCGGCTACCGATTACCGCGCCACGCACATTGGTTTAAAACCGAATAACCCGAATCAGGCTGCCGGATGCAACGTGAGTGCAACCTTGGCCAACTGTGCACCGCTCACACAACTCCGCTCACTGGATATCGGCGAAGATTCCGGGCAGGCCGGTGTGGCTGGTTTCACCGATGGTTTCTTTATTGGCTTTCAGCGAGATCAAGATGGTGTGGCCTGGAAAACGTTGGATGGAACCAGTTCGATAGCGGCGGGAAAGGGCGTTTACATCAATCTTCCCACAAACATGACCGTGAAATTGGAACAATTGACCGGCCCCGGTATAGACCGCCGCCGTACCCATCAGGTGGATATGGGGACTAAGTTGTTTTGATTTTGTTAGACTCCTGCTATTCATTCACACGGTGGGAGTCTTCCTTTGATCCGCTCTTTTTACTGGCACGATTACGAAACCTTCGGTGTAGACCCGCTGCATGACCGGCCCTCCCAGTTTGCCGGGGTTCGCACCGATGCGGATTTGAATGTGATCGAAGACCCGTTGGTGATTTACTGCAAACCAACGGACGACTACCTGCCTTCCCCTGAAGCTTGCTTGATTACCGGCATCACCCCGCAAAAAGCTTTGGAAGATGGCTTCCCCGAGGCGGAATTCATCGCGCAAATTAATGAAGCCTTCAGTCAGCCCGGCACCTGCGTAGTGGGGTATAACAGCCTGCGTTTTGATGACGAAGTCACCCGCAACACCCTTTACCGCAACCTGCGTGACCCCTACGCCCGAGAATGGCAGAACGGTAATTCCCGCTGGGACATCATCGACATGGTGCGGCTGACCTACGCCCTGCGCCCGGAAGGCATCAACTGGCCACGTAAGGAAGACGGCAGCCCCAGCTTCCGGTTGGAAGAACTCACGGCCGCCAACGGCATTGCCCACGAAGCGGCCCACGATGCCATGTCGGATGTTTGGGCGACCATTGCGGTAGCCAAGCTGATTAAAGAGAAGCAGCCTAAGCTGTTTGATTTTGTTCTCAAGAACAAAGACAAACACGCGGCGCGCCAGATGCTGGACACCGCCACTATGAAACCGGTGTTCCACATCTCCGCCAAATTCCCGGCCAGCCGCGGCTGTTGTGCGTTGGTGGCACCATTGGCGGAGCACCCCACCAATAAAAACCAGGTTATCGTTTACGATCTGCGCGAAGACCCAACAGAACTGATCAACGCCACGCCGAAGCAGATTCAGGAGCGAGTATTTACCTCCCAGGCCGAGCTGGGTGAGGGTGTAGCGCGCTTCCCCCTGAAAGGCATTCAGGTGAACAAGTGCCCGGTACTGGCCCCGGCTAACATGCTGTCTACGCTTTCCAAAGAACGCTTGGCGGAATTAGAGCTGGATGGTGACGTGCTGCGCGCCAATTTGGCCAAGCTGCGAAACGCCCCGGACTTGCCAGCACGCATTGCGAAAGCCTTCGACCGTAGCTTTGAAGGCAGTGACCTGACCGACCCCGACGAGCAACTCTACGCCGGTGGCTTTATCAGCAATGCTGACCGAGAGCGGCTGAAAGACCTGATCGCCCAACCGGTAGAAACATTAGGCGAGCAAGAGGTACGGTTTGATGATGAGCGTTTAAACGAGATGCTCTTCCGCTACCGCGCCCGGAATTATCCGAACACCCTGAGCGGCGAAGAAATGGAACGTTGGGAAACCTTCAGAACGGAGCGCCTGATGAATCCGAAAAAGGGCTGGCGCTCGCTGGAGGCCTACGGGCTCGAATTGCAGCGGCTGGCGAGTGATCCGGAGCTGACGTCTAGGAATCAGCAGATCTTGGAGGATTTGCATTTGTATGGAGAGTCTTTGATTCCTTATATGTAAAAACGGGGGCCAGTTTTGGCCCCCGTTTCGTTTATCTCCGCTTCTGAAAATAAACATTCAAACTCTGCCCCATCAAGCTCTGTACTTCACTTCTCAGAGCCTCCGCCTGGATCTGCCTCTGCACTGGTGCAGTCGCCAAGCTGTGGCCATCTTTATCGTGGGCTATTCCGATGGATTCAATCTCGTACAGCGCGTCTTCCACGGCTGGATCACTGAGGTTATAGAACAACTGCCAGCAGTTAACGCGCAGTTTGGCAAACAACGGACACATGCGAGCCCGTTCTGGCCTTTCGGGTCATAAAGGGCTACTTTCTTCTTTAGCTGCTTTCAGGGAATCAGCTCGTCCACTCGTTCGAGAGGGATCTCGTGGTGGGTTTTGAGCTTGTTGGGCTGGTATTCCGCTTCGGAAACGGTAATCACGATCCAAGATGTCAATTGACTTTTGCCGTTGACGTTTGCTGTATTAGTGTCGCATAGAGATGCCACGCCTTGTTTAACTTCATTCATCAGAGTTGAAATATGTTGCAAAATTCAACCATTCTAATCACCGGTGGCACTGGCTCCTTCGGCCACAAATTCATTCCCATGACGCTGGAAAAGTACAACCCCAAGAAAATCATTATTCTTTCTCGGGACGAGATGAAACAGTGGGAAATGGCCAAGCTGTACCAAAATGATGACCGCTTGCGGTTTTTCATTGGAGACGTCCGCGACAAAGAACGTCTCTATCGCGCAATGGATGGTGTCGATTACGTAGTCCATGCTGCAGCTACGAAGATTGTACCTACCGCGGAGTACAATCCGTTTGAGTGCATCAAAACCAACATCATCGGGGCTATGAACCTGATTGATGCCTGCATTGACAAGAAGGTTAAAGGCGTAGTGGCGCTCTCAACTGATAAGGCCAGCAGCCCTATTAACTTGTACGGCGCCACAAAACTTGCTTCGGACAAAGTGTTTGTAGCCGGAAACTCATACGTAGGCGGTCATGACACTAAGTTTTCCGTGGTGCGTTACGGCAATGTGATGGGTTCCCGAGGCTCCGTTATTCCGTTCTTTATGTCCATCAAAGAGAAGGGTGTTCTACCCATCACAGACCCTCGTATGACCCGCTTCATGATTAGTTTAGAGCAGGGCGTAGAGTTGGTTTGGCATGCGTTTGAGGATATGGTTGGTGGTGAGATTTATGTGAAGAAAATCCCGTCCATGAAGGTGACCGATCTAGCCCGCGTGGTGGCGCCCAATGCGAAGCATGAAGTGGTGGGTATTCGCCCAGGCGAGAAGCTTCACGAGCAGATGATTGGTGCGGAAGATTCCTACTTCACCTACGAATACCCGGAACACTATAAGATTTTGCCTAATATTAATGGCTGGGGCACTTGCAAACACAGGATTAAAGATGGCAAGAAGGTCCAAGAAGGTTTTGTTTATGCCAGTGACAACAATGCTGAGTGGATGACGGAAGAAGAGCTACAGAATTGGATTAACTCCAATTACAGTGAAATCGGTAAAATCTGACAATGATTCCTTACGGTAAGCAGGACATCAACCAGGCAGACATTGATGCCGTGATTGATGTGCTGCAGTCTGACTTCCTGACGCAAGGGCCGCAGGTCCCAGCCTTCGAGGCCAAGGTTGCCGGCTACGTGGGTGCAAAGTATGCACTGGCGGTAAATAGCGCCACCTCGGCATTGCACATTGCGTGTTTGTCTTTAGGATTGGGCAAGGGCGATTGGTTTTGGACCACGCCAATTACTTTCGTGGCCTCTGCTAACTGCGGCTTGTATTGCGGAGCTCAAGTAGGTTTTGTCGATATAGACCCACGTACCTACAACCTGTGCCCCAAAGCGTTAGAGGCAAAGCTTAAAGCGGCTAAGCGTGAAGGCCGCCTGCCAAAAGTGCTGGTGGCGGTACATCTGTGTGGCCAGCCCTGCGATATGCAAGCCATCCACAAGCTAAGCCTACAATACGGTTTTCGGATCATTGAGGATGCTTCCCACGCCATCGGCGGCAAGTATCAGGATGAGTTTTTAGGCAGCGGCCGCTACAGCGACATAACGGTGTTTAGCTTCCACCCCGTGAAAATTGTCACCACGGCGGAAGGGGGCATGGCTGTCACGAACTGCGGTGAGCTGGCTAGCCGCATGAACCTCCTGCGTAGCCACGGGGTAACCCGGGATCAGAGTTTGATGACCCACGAACCGGATGGGCCCTGGTACTATCAGCAGGTGGATCTGGGCTTTAATTACCGGATGACAGAGCTGCAAGCGGCACTTGGTATCAGCCAAATGGATCGACTGGATGCTTTTGTGGCGCGCCGGCACGAGTTGGCAAGGCGTTACAACCGGTTGTTGAAGGATCTGCCCGTGACCACACCCTCGCAGCATCCTGATAGTTATTCAGGCCTGCACCTGTATGTGATCCGCCTCCAACTAGACAAAATTACGGTCAGTCACCGGCAGGTTTTTGAAATTCTGAGGGAACAGGGCATTGGAGTGAATCTGCATTATATTCCGGTGCACACACAGCCGTATTACAAGGCGATGGGCTTCAAGGCGGAAGATTTCCCGGAGTCGATGGCCTATTACGGTGAGGCTATCAGCTTACCGATGTTTCAGGGCATGACGGATGAGCAGCAAGATGAAGTACTGAGTGCTTTGACGTCGGCGCTGGACGCTGGAGGTAAGGTATGATGCGGCTTGCAATTATTCCCGCCCGCGGTGGCAGTAAACGCATACCGCGTAAGAATATTAAAGAGTTCTGCGGCAAGCCCATGATTGCTTGGTCGATTGAAGCTGCCCGCGAGTCGGGGTGTTTTGATCATATTATTGTCTCGACGGATGACCCGGAGATTGCGGCAGTTGCTGAGGAGTATGGAGCCAAAGTCCCGTTTACCAGGCCTCCGGAACTGGCCGATGATCACACTGCAACACGGCCAGTGATCAACCATGCCATTCAGGAAGTCTCCCGGCTTTGGGGAATGCCTGAATACGTATGTTGTCTCTATGCAACATCACCATTCATGCTGGCCGAGGACCTGAAACAGGCCTTTACCAAACTCAGAGACAGCAACGCCGATTTTGTCTTTTCCGCCGGTCGGTTTCCGTATCCGATAAAGCGGGGCTTTCGGGTTAATGACTTAGGCCGGGTTGAACGCCTCTGGCCAGAGCATCGATATACAAGGTCTCAGGATCTGGAAGAAACCTATCATGATGCAGGGCAGTTCTATTGGGGAAAAACCAATGCCTTCCTGAACCTTGGAGACCCGATGTCTGAGGCAGGGGTTGCATACGTGCTTCCGGGAACCCGTGTCCACGATATTGATACCCAGGAAGACTGGGCTGTCGCCGAGCTCTTGTTCAGGGCTCTAGAGCAGCGATGAGACAAACCCCTTCAGAGACAGCGTTTCTACCTACGCTACCTGCGGTTGCTATCCGCGTAGATAGCGGCCACAAGATTGGTTCTGGCCATGTGCGCCGCTGTTTGTCTCTGGCCGCTTTCCTTAAGAGAAACGGCTTTGGCCCTGTCTTTATCTGTCGGGATATCCCTGGAGCGAACACTCATATAATTGAACAAGCCGGTTTCGAACTGGTTCTGTTACCCGACGACGAACGTTTTGCTTTCAGCGTATTTAGCTCCACGTTTTCCGCAGCCGATTTCGAGAACATGGTGCAGGACGCCGAGCGGAGCGCAGATGCGTTTGCAAGGCAGTATCCGGGGGTGAAAATAGCATGGGTTGTATCCGATCACATGATGATCAGAGAACCCTGGCAGGCGCGATTTGCTGCCAAAACGGGGTGTATGGTTCTGGCGATAGACGGCCAGGCTAATACGCCCCACCACGCAGATGTTTTGGTTGATCCGCAGATTTCTGAAAACCCGGCGGAAAAGTGGGCTGGCCTGTTGCCCGATACTTGTGTTTTTTATAGCGGTCCATCCTGCCTGCCGTTGTCACAAGCTTTTGAATCAGCGCGGGAAAGAGCTTCAATCCGGTCAGGGCCTGTAAAAAGGGTTCTGGTGTGTTTTGGAGGCACCGACATTCAGGACCTCGTATACAGGGCGGTGCAGACCCTAGTCGCCCGAGCTGACCAGACGCGGTCTTCCGTCGTTGAGATCGATATTGCTGTGCCATCGGATCTTCCGTCTCTTAAGAGGTTGGAAGAACTGGTTGTGGGCTATTCCCGTTGTCGTACGCACGTTGGCTTGAACGATCTCTCGTCCTTGATGCTGTCGGCAGATCTGGCCATTGGAGGTGGTGGGATCATGCTGTGGGAGCGATGCTTGTTAGGGTTGCCAGCAATCGTCGTGCCGCTGGCTGAGAATCAGGAAAAACCAATAGAACGGCTTGAAGCAAAGGGAGCTGTGATTTCAGTTGGGTCGCCCGACGAGGGTTATGAATCCGGAGTTGAGAAGGCCTTGAGACACATTTCCCAGAATCCTGAGGCTTTATGCACTATGTCAAGCGCGGCGTTTGAAGTCATGTCAGACTGGCCTCAAACAGATGATTGGCTGAATGTTATGAAAGGCTGTAATAATGAGTGAGATTAAAAAAATCGCAATTGTTGGCGGCAAAGGTAACGGCCTTGTTGTTGCTCAGGTTATTGAAGATATGGCTAGTGCTGGCCAAAACATTGCGGTTGCGGGTTTTCTTAACGATCACGAGCCGATAGGCAGTCGCATTGGTGAGTACGAAGTTATCGGTCGTCCCAGAGAATGGAAGAAACTTGAGTCAGACACGCAGATCGTTTTCGCCTTGCTGAGTGTAGGGAAAATGGAAGAGCGCAGTGACCTGCTCTCGGCGCTTTTGGTGCCTGAAGACAAGCTTGAGACTCTAGTTCACCCAACCGCGTTGGTGGGCTCTGGGGTATCGGTCGGTAAAGGGTCCGTTATCTGTTCCTATGTTACTTGTCAGCCTGGTAGCTCCATTGGAAACAACTCGATTGTCAGAGCGGGAGCGAATCTGGGCCATGACGCCGAGGTGGCTGATTTTGTTGATATCGGCCCGAATTGCACGCTTTGCGGATACTCCGCCGTGGCGAAAGGCGCGCATTTGGCTCCGAATTCTGTTGTGCGGGATAGCGTATCAGTGGGCGAGTTCGGAGTTTTGAGTGCTGGGAGTGTCGCGCTTAGGAATATCGAGCCGAGAACTGTCTGGATGGGAAATCCAGCTAGAAGAGTTAAGTAACCT
This sequence comes from Marinobacter sp. MDS2, assembly GCF_030718085.1. Classification (NCBI taxonomy): domain Bacteria; kingdom Pseudomonadati; phylum Pseudomonadota; class Gammaproteobacteria; order Pseudomonadales; family Marinobacteraceae; genus Marinobacter; species Marinobacter sp. MDS2. The sequence continues at coordinate 750,334 of NZ_JAVAJF010000001.1, read as the reverse complement.
CTAAAAATTTCTTGCATCAGACAGGATAGGTAAAATGATCGGAATCAAGAATGTAGCGTCCTTTATCCCAGAAGATGCGTTGGACAACCTTCAGAGAGTGGAGGAGTTCGGTGAAACATCAGATTTCATCGTAAAGAAAATCGGTGCCTTAAAACTACCTCGGAAAGGCGAAGCGGAAGAGACGTCTGATTTGGTAGTCAAAGCGATCGAGCAGCTGCTTAGGAGTTCGGATGGGCTCGCATCGTCTTCAATTGACGCATTGGTAGTTGTGACGCAGAACGGTGATGGTGAAGGTTTGCCACACACTTCCGCTATCGTTCAGGCCAAGATGGGGCTGCCCAAAAGCGTCGCCGCCTTCGATGTGTCTCTTGGGTGCTCCGGTTACGTCTATGGTTTGCATGTACTTAAAGGATTCATGGAATCCGCAGGATTAAAGAATGGTGTACTGGTAACTGCAGACCCTTACTCAAAAATTGTTGATCCTGCTGATAAGAACACCTCGCTCCTATTTGGGGATGCAGCGACCGCCACCTGGTTAGGCGAGTCGCCTTCGTGGCTGATAGGCCCCGCCCTCTTCGGTACCGATGGAGAGGGAGAGGACGCACTCAAAACAAGTGGGGCATGCCTGACCATGAACGGTCGGCAGGTTTTCGACTTTGCAGCGAAAAACGTTGCCCCGAATATCAAAGCACTACTGGCCAAAGCCAAAATGGCTGAAAGCCAGGTTGATGCGTTCTGCATTCACCAGGGTAGCTATGCCATTGTTGATGTGATCTCCCGGCGATTTAAGGAAAACCGGCATCGATTCGTTCGGGATATTGAAAACACGGGCAACACGGTTTCTTCTAGCATTCCATTACTGATAGAAAAGCACGTGCTTAAATCAGACTGTAAGACCATTGTCATCAGTGGGTTTGGAGTTGGGTTCTCCTGGGGAACAGGCTTGCTTACTAGAAACGAAAATTGATTCATTGAAGTGAGGATTGCGATGATTACCGAGCAACAAGTAAAAGACGCCATCATTGCCGCGGGAATTGACGTAGATGTCAGCACAATTGGACCCCAAGATGACTTGGGTGATCATGGCATTGATAGTCTAGACTTTTTCAACCTTTTCCTTGAGCTTGAGGATGTGGGTGGAAAGAAAATTCCAGATGAAGATATCGATAAAATGAACACTATTGAGGCAATCATCCAGTTCTATGCAGGCTGATAGCAAAATGACGCAGCGAAATGCTCTGATTGTGGCGGAACTTTCCGCCAATCACGGAAATGACCTTGGGCTGGCTCTCGAAACCGTCGATGCATTCGCATCGGCGGGTGCCGACGCGATTAAGGTGCAGACATTCCGTCCAGAGTCCCTGTGTATGAACATAGACAATGACTACTTTGGCCCAAGAAAATCCGGACTCTGGAAAGGTAAAACTCTTTGGGATATCTACAGCGAAGGTTCTCTTCCCTATGATTGGCATTGGAAGATACAAGAGGCCTGCCAAAAACGAGGAATTGAGTTTTTTTCTTCCCCGTTCGATCTTGAGGCCGTTGATTTTTTGAGCTCCATGAATGTGAGCCGCTATAAAATCGCCTCTATGGAGATCAATGACCTACCTTTGATCAGAAAAGCAGCCTCGCAAGGTAAGCCGATCATAATCTCAACCGGGCTTGGTGGCATTCCGGATATACAGAAAGCTGTGGATGCATGCTTTGAAGTGGGTAACACAGACGTGACCCTCCTGAAATGTACGTCCAGTTACCCAGCCCCTCTTAACGCTGCGAACCTGAGAACCATTCCAGATATGGTTCGGCGATTTGGTGTTTCGGTTGGTGTTTCGGACCATACCCTAGGTTTCATCGTGCCCGTCGCTTCTGTGGTATTGGGTGCAAGTCTTGTTGAAAAGCATGTGGTGCTTGATAAAAAACAGGAAACGTTGGATGCAGCGTTTTCTCTCGACCCCTCAGAGTTCTCGGAAATGGTGCGTCAGGTTCGCGCCGCCGAGGAGACTATGGGAGAGGTTTCGTACGACGTTGCAGATGAAGACAAGCTCCGAAGACGCTCGCTTTTTACCAGCGTGTCGTTTACGAAAGGGCAGGCAGTGACCGAGGATGACCTTCGCTCCGTTCGGCCTGGCCATGGCGCAGAGCCTGATTCTATAAGTTGGTTTATTGGTAAACGCGCAAAATTAGATATATCGGCTGGAACACCGGCTCGGCCTGAAGACTTTGAATAAATTCTGATGCGGGGATGTATAAGTTGTCTGAATTAACAATGCTACCGGATTTCAGATTCAAAGGTGGACGAACCTATATTCATGGCACAGACCTGTTTCAGTCGGTAACTCAGTTTTTGGAAACCAGAAAAAGTGGCTATTTGAAGGAAATGTCGTTCCGTCTTTTTGGCGATAGGCAATGCGCTATACTGTTCTCGGCTCCTGACAGTCCGGATGCCCGGATCATTTGCCAAGGGCGTTGGCACGTCAGTCAGGAGGGCTTAGACGTAAAGTTTTGGGTGGTGGAACAAGGGGCCTCGGTGTCTGATCGTTATGAGTTTGATGAAGGGGGGCTTTGTTCTGGCGCTGAGATTAGCGAAGACAAGATTCTTCGGCCATTCGATTCAAAGTTCTCAATGATTGAGAATATCGTGGCACTTACTAAGAGACTTCATAGTGAGAAGCTTCCTCTTACCGAGGGTAAATGGGTTTTCGGCCAGATTATTCTTAATGAGCGTTTGCCTGAGTGCAGTGGGCAGATACAGATCGAAAACTATCAGAACATTAAAGATCGCTTCAGCCGTAACCGGATTGTTTTGGATGGTCGTCTAGTTGGTGATATTCGATTTATTGTTGCTTAACATTGGTTCTGGTACGAAGTCTGTCAAAACGGTCGGCCCTAAAAGCCAGAAATCTAAAATAAAGCAATGAGTTGGCGTGATTTTTGACTCTTTTTTCGCCATGAATTTCATTGCGTCGCCCAAAAAGCCGGGAGAAATCCTTTGATCTCACCGGATAATCGTCTTGTACTGCAGCGAAGACTGCAGAAACCTATCTCGAAGACATCCTTAATAACCTGAATCTTTAACGAGGAATCCTTGATGTCTGTTAACGATGAAGATATTGCCGCGCCGTTCTTAAGACGTAAGCAAAAAAATCTACTGTACTTTCAGAGATACCGTCCTGAGATTTTCGGGTTTTTTGCTAACTACGAACCGCGTCATTGCGAGCTAAGCATCACGCCAGGTAGAGATGACGTTGATCTTGTTGATCGCGGGCGGTCTGTTTATCGGCATCTCGCGCGAGAATATTCTCAGGCAGAAGTGCAGCAATTTATAAATAACAATTTGCCTGAAAAACCTATGAATACTGTTCCGCCTTTGTACCTAGAGGTGAATGAGAGCGCACGGTTTGCTTCTAAATATGTGCGGGAGAGCTTGGTAAAGAGTCGACTGACTCCGTCTACATTCAAAGGCTATTATCGAGGCACTGTATTGCCATCGGTCGTATTTCTGGGGTGCGGTCTTGGGTATCACATAGACAGCCTGACGGCCCAAATGGAAGTGATTGATGCCGTTGTTTTTGAGCCTGACCCTGACCGTTTTTATTTGACGTTATTCTCGGTCGATTGGGAAGAGATTTGTGCTCGTTTCCGAGAAAAAGGGCGGTCTATCTCTTTTTGTATAGCGACTAGGCACGATGAAGAAAATATTAGACGAGTGCTTGGTGCCAAACTTGCTGAAATCGTACCGCTTTACCCTTATTTGACTAGCTACTACAACCACTTAGCCAATGTCGATTTGTATCGAATCGCCAAGGATTTGGAAAACGATTTGCCGGTTGTGGGTGCAAACTGGGGTAACTACGATTTTGAGCTGAGAGGCTTTCGGAATGTGTTTCATAACTTGAGAATGGGAGGGGGGCAGGTTAAACCCTATCAATTAGATGAATCGCAGGTACCAGTCGCGATAGTTGGTAGTGGGCCGTCGCTTGATGCGCGTATCGACGGGCTGAAAGCGAATAGGGGAAAAATGATCGTCATTAGCGCAGGCACTGGTCTTCGGGCGCTTCTTAGTCATGGCATCCGGCCGGACTTCCATGTCGAGCTGGATGCCGATTATATGATCTATGAGATGCTTAAAGATATTGAGGAGCAATACGGCCTGAAAGGTATCACCCTGCTATGTACGATCAGTGTAAATCCACTTGTTCCTCCCTTGTTTGAGCGCTATCAGTTTTATCTCTCCAATGAGTACTACATTCCCGCGTTTTTGGGGCTGAACGCAGACGCCATTCCTGGCTGCTCCCCAACTTGCACCAATGCGGCGCTTGCGCTGGCGTTTGCCTTCGGATTTCGAAATTTATTTTTGTTCGGAACAGACTATGGGTATCAGGATAAGTCGCAGCATCACTCGCGATTTTCTGTGTATGGACAGGAGTCCCGAACCGACTTCGCTTCTCGGTTCCAGAAAGAAACGGCGAGAGGCACGGAAGCTCGGCCAAAATTTGAAACTCAAGGTGTTAACGGAACCACGATAATAACCCAAGGAGATTACTTTACGGCTAAGCGGGCTGTGGAAAATTTTTTGCTCGACCGTAAGAACCAAAGGCTTAACTTTTCGGTGCGGAATTGTTCGGATGGAGCTCTAATCGAAGGGGCAGAGTGGCTGTCACCTGAGGAGCTAGGTAAGCTCCTCGAGCCTGAGACGGTAGCTCTAGCCCGAGAGCTGGAAGCGTTAGAAGCTTGCTTTAAAGGTATGCCAACGTTTGATACACAACAGTTATTCGGGGATGTTGCTAAAGAGGTTGCGGAGAGGGCCCGAGAATTTTTGTTAGTACTAAAAAGTAGTCGGCTTCGGGGGCGTAAGGATCTCATTGTTGTGTGTAACGAGGTTCGAGATCACCTCAATAGAGTCGGGCCAGGCAGTGATCGGCAATCTCCCGTTGTTATCCAGTTGATGGGCTGGCAAATCCTGAAGGGAACAGTTCAACGCTTTCTGCAGACCGGGCTTTGTCATGGGCTAGCGCACGAAGACAAGGACTTGCAACCCTTTTTAGATCATTGGGTCGCGACGTTTAAATCCTTTCTTGAAAAACTGCCCATGCATTTTTCGTCAGTTATCTTATCTAATCAGCCTCCTGAGGACGATCCTTGGGTGACAACTCGGCTTATGAATGCAGAACCCAGTCTGCCGGAGTTTGGGGGATAACATTTTGTTACACTAATAATTAAAAGAATTCTAAAGCGATCGGAACAGCTGCCGTTAAGAAGAGTATCAGGGCAGCTTTCCCTAAATATTAACTGGGAGCTGGCCATTCTAAAGTGTCTCTACACAATCTCGAAGGGGAAGCATTATGGCTCTCGGAATCAACACTAACATTGCCTCACTGAACGCTCAGAATCAGCTTTCGAAGTCGCAGGGTATGGCGAATCAGGCAATGGAGCGGTTGTCTTCAGGCTTGCGCATTAACTCGGCTAAAGACGATGCTGCAGGTTTGGCCATCTCTACACGTTTTGATACTCAGATCCGTGGCCTGACCGTTGCACAAAGAAATGCTAACGACGGTATTTCAATGGTTCAGACTGCAGAGGGCGGTCTCGACGAAACGGTTGCTAACCTCCAGCGTATCCGTGAGTTGGCTGTTCAGGCAGCTAACGGCTCTAACACCGATGACGATCGTGCTTTACTGCAGGCTGAGGTTAATCAGCGCGTAGCGGAGATTGGTCGTATATCCACTGATACCCAGTTTAATGGTTTGAATGTTTTGGATGGTAGTTTGGGGTCGGCAGTTTCGTTCCAGGTTGGTGCAAACGCCGGGCAAACCATTGATATTGCTTTCGATTCAACCATGAACGCTACTGGCCTAGGTATCAGTGGAATTTCGATTTCTTCTGCAGGTGGTGCGAGCGCTGCGTTGGCTACCATTGACGGTGCGCTCTCGGAAGTGAATGCATTTCGAGCTGATCTGGGTGCGGTACAAAACCGGTTTGAGAGCACAATCAACAACCTTTCGACAAACCTTGAGAATCTGAGCGCTTCAAACAGTCGAATTTTGGACGCCGACTTTGCCGCCGAGTCTGCCAAAATGGCCAAGGCCAACGTGTTGCAGCAGGCTGGCATCTCGGTACTGGCACAGGCAAACGCCCGTCCAAACCAGGTTCTGTCCCTGCTTCAGTAATTGAAGCGGTTAGATAGATGATAAAGCCAGTCTTTCGTAAGGAAGGCTGGTTTTTGTGCTAGCGGGGTGGTCTATGAATGACATGAAGTTGTATGGCCCAAATATGAAGTTTGTTGAGGCTGCTGGCCAGGTTCCCGGCACTCAGCAGGTTCAGCCCGTAAGTCGCGAAATCGCGGCGGACTCTTCATCTGTAGGGCGAGCTCAGCCGACTGGCGCTGAAATTCAGCCTGAAGAGCTTGGTGAAGCGGTCACGCGGCTCAACGATTACGTACAAAACGTACAGCGAGACTTGCAGTTTGAAGTCGATTTGGAGCGTGGCGAGACGATCGTTCGAGTTGTGGATAGCGAAACCCAGGAAGTGATTCGTCAGATCCCGGACGAGGTTGCGCTAAGGTTGGCAAAAAACTTGCAGCATGAAGAACCGCTGACGTTGTTTGATATCAAGGTTTGAGGCCCGTCATTTTAGCTCAGGGCGTTTCGGCGCTAGGGCTGAGGGCCAGCTGCTAACACCGTCAGTCTCGCAAGAGCCGACGGTGTTTTTCGTTAAGGCCTATAATGTTTGTATCTAAAGTGTAAAAAGCGGCAAAGTTTTTCCGCTTGCTGCCGATAACTCTTATATACCGGTAGACATACGTGCAGTTTAGCCCCTATGGAGGCGCATCATGGCATCAATTTCTTCACTCGGAGTAGGATCAGGCATTTTCAGTGCTGACCTTGTCGACAAGCTTGTCGCGGCTGAGCGCGTTCCTACAGAAGAGCGTCTGAATAGCAAAGAAAGGTCGATACAGGCCAAAATCTCGGCGTTCGGTGCGTTGAAGAATGCGTTGGAAGAGATGAAGTCGCCTTTAGACGGCTTGAAGTCAGGGGCGGCTTTTGACGCGTACACGTCGAGCATCTCCAACGAGGCGGTTGCAGGTGCTACCATTGATGAGGGCAATGTCTCAAGGGGCTCCTATACGCTGAACGTCACGCAATTGGCCCAGCGTCAGTCGTTGGCTTCCGCCAGTCAAGCGGATAAAGATGCGACGACCTTTGGCAATGGTACGCTCACCTTTGAGGTGGGCGGTGTGACAACGGAAGTAACCATCGATGACAGCAATAACACCCTTGAGGGCATCGCGAATGCTATTAACGATGCTGGGGCGGGGGTATCGGCTGGGGTGGTGGATACAGGTTCGGGCTACCGTTTGGTGATGACCTCCGATGAGAGTGGAACTGCTAACGCCGTTAGTGTGACCGCTTCGGGTGACGCCGGGTTGTCTCAGTTTGCTTATGACGGAAGCGGCACAGGCATGAGTGAAACCGTTGCGGCTCTGGATGCTGAGCTGGAAGTGAACGGGATTGCGATTACACGTTCCTCGAATACCGTTGAAGGCGTTGTAGAGGGTGTGACCTTTGATTTGAAATCGACGGGCACGTCTACGGTTGCCATCAATTCAGACCCGGATGCGGTGACAGAGCGGGTCCAAGAATTTGTCGATAAGTACAATGCTCTGCAAGACGTGATCAAAAACGCGTCTGGGTACGATGCGGCCACGGATCGTGGTGGAGCGCTTACAGGCGATTCCACCATTCGCAGTCTTCAAAATGAATTGCGGGGCATGCTGACAAGTATTCCGGCCGACCTTCAGAACTCCCCAGTTCGGATGCTGGCCGATCTTGGTATTTCAACCAATCCGGATACCGGTAAGTTGGATTTCGATGCCAGCGAATTCAAGACGCAGCTGGCTGATCATCCGGAAGATGTAAGGGCCTTGTTCTCAGGCGAAGCAGGCATTGCATCAAGTGCGCTCAATGCGGTGGATGAATATGTGAAGTTCAGTGGCCGGCTCGATAACCGAACAGAAGGTTTGAGTCGGACGCTTGACGATATCCAAGATCAGCGTACTCAATTGAATGACAGAATCGAGTCTTTACGAGCTAGGTTGGTAAAGCAGTTTTCCGCTGCCGACGCGCTTATTGCGCAGTTTCAGAGTACCGGTAACTATGTTTCTCAGCAGTTGGCTGCGCTGGCTCCGCAGAACAATCAGAACAATTGATCGGTTGAATCCGATTAGAGTTAAAGAGGTTAGCTATGAACGGTCTACAAGCGTACCAACGTGTTAACACCCAAACCAGCATCACCGATGCGGACCCCCACAAGCTGATTCAGTTGTTATATAACGGGGCGATCGAACGCATTAACATGGCCAAAGCCCGTATGCAGGCGAAAGATTACGAAGGCAAAGGCAAGCTAATCGGCAAGGCCATCGAAATCATTGGTGGCCTAAAAAGCTTTCTGGACTTTGAAAAGGGCGGTGAGCTAGCAACCCGCTTGGAAGCGTTGTACGACTACATGGAGCGCACGCTTCTAGAGGCCAGCGCCAAGAACGACATGGCCAAACTGGACGAAGTCATTAGCCTCCTCCGCTCCATCAAAGAAGGCTGGGACGGCATCCGCGAAGAAGCGGTTACCCAAACCGCACACGTTGGCTGATATCTAAATTCCGCGACACCCCCTCCCTTCGTGGGAGAGGGTGAACGCACCTCCCAATAGCCAACTCCCCCGCCATCCCGTACAATATGCCTCTTCTTTTTGTTACATCCATTCTGATCAGTCTGGAGCACAGACATGTCTGATATTAAAAAGGTGGTTCTGGCCTATTCCGGCGGCCTGGATACTTCCGTTATTGTTCGGTGGTTGCAGGATACTTACAACTGTGAGGTGGTGACCTTTACCGCCGACATCGGCCAAGGCGAGGAAGTAGAGCCGGCGCGTGCGAAGGCGGAAGCCTTGGGCGTTAAGGAAATTTACATCGAGGACCTGCGCGAAGAGTTTGTGCGCGACTACGTGTTCCCGATGTTCCGCGCGAACACCATCTATGAAGGCGAGTACCTGCTGGGTACTTCTATTGCCCGCCCGCTGATCTCCCGCCGTTTGATCGAGATTGCTAACGAAACAGGCGCCGATGCCATTTCTCACGGCGCGACCGGTAAGGGTAACGACCAGGTACGTTTCGAGTTGGGTGCTTACGCACTGAAGCCGGGCGTGAAGGTGATTGCACCGTGGCGTGAGTGGGATCTGAACTCCCGCGAGAAGCTGCTGAAGTATTGTGAAGAGCGCAACATTCCGGTTGAAATGAAGAAGGGCAAGAGCCCGTACTCCATGGATGCCAACCTGCTGCACATCTCTTACGAAGGCATGAATCTGGAAGATCCTTGGGCGGAAGCCGAGGAAGACATGTGGCGTTGGAGTGTGTCTCCGGAAGATGCTCCGAACGAACCGACGTACGTTGAGCTGACTTACCGCAAGGGCGACATTGTTGCCATCGACGGTCAGGAGCTGAAGGCGCACGAAGTTCTGGAAAACCTGAACAAGATGGCAGGTGCCAACGGCATCGGTCGCTTGGACATCGTAGAGAACCGCTACGTGGGCATGAAGTCCCGTGGTTGCTACGAAACACCGGGCGGCACCATCATGCTGCGTGCGCACCGTGCGATCGAGTCCATCACTCTGGACCGCGAAGTGGCGCACCTGAAAGACAGCCTGATGCCGCGTTATGCCGAAGTGATCTACAACGGTTACTGGTGGTCGCCTGAGCGTGAAGCTCTGCAGGCGCTGATCGACCAAACCCAGGAATACGTAAACGGTACGGTTCGCCTGAAGCTGTACAAAGGCAACGTAGACGTGGTTGGCCGTAAGTCAGACGACTCTCTGTTCGACGAAACCATCGCGACCTTCGAAGAAGATCACGGTGCCTACGATCAGAAAGACGCGGAAGGCTTCATCAAGCTGAACGCGCTGCGGTTGCGTATTGCAGCCGGTAAAGGCCGCTCGCTCTGAGAGCAGTCTGATTGAATCAAAAACGCCCGGCACAATGCCGGGCGTTTTTGGTTATACTCTGCTGAAAACTCTAACAACCAAAGCCTGCGCCATGACCCCGTTGGGAACCGCTTCTGTAGCTGCACTTCGTCAATACGTTCGCTTCGCCGATGCCAACTCGTTGGCCGTGGCGGATTTGTTGCGCCAGTCCGGGCTGTCTGAAGACATCTTGGAGAGTGATGAGGGTCGCATCGACGGCGAGCAGTTTCAAACCTTCCTGCGTTTGCTGGCGGAGCGATCGAATAACTCGATTCTAGGTTTGGAAACCGGTGATTTCGTGCAGCCGGGTTCTTACAGTGTGCTGGGTTATATCACCATGAGTTGCGCCACACTGGGCGAGGCCGTTACTCGTATCGCGCCTTATGAAAAGTTGGTGGGCGATATGGGGACCACCCGGCTGCAAATGTCGGGTGATACCGTGACGTTGGTGTGGCGCTGCAATTACACCGACCCAATAGTTCAGCCCCACGTGGTGGATAACGTGTTTTCTTCATGGGTGAATTACGCCCGTTGGCTGGCCGATACCAACGAGGCTTCGCCACTACGCGTGACCTTGCAGCGAAAAACGCCCGGGGCGGAGCTGGAAGGCGAATATCAGAAGCGTTGGGGCTGCCCGGTGGAGTTCGGGGCCAAGGAAAACACCCTGTCGTTGAGCAAAGAGCTGTTGTCTGAGCGGTTGCGCCAGCCAGACCCGTTGCTTCGAAAAACTCTGGAAGCCCACGCGTTATCGCAATTGGCGGAGCTGGAAACCGATACCGACCTGACCACCAAGGTAAAGCAGGGGATTCAACGGCAACTCGCTCGAGGCATCACCCGGCAGGATATGATTGCCGAGGATTTGGGAATGACCAGCCGAACCTTGCAGCGCAAGCTAAGCCAGGAGGGCGCTTCGTATCAGAAGTTGTTGGACGAGGTACGCCAGCAGATGGCAGAAGATTATTTGCGCGATACCGAGATGAGTATACCGGACATTGCGTTACGGCTTGGCTATAACGAAACCACGTCGTTTCATCGGAAGTTCAAGGCGGCGGCAGGGCAAACGCCGGGAGAATATCGAAAAGCAGTAGCCCCATAAAAAGAAAGCCAGCTCATCGGAGCTGGCTAAATAGTATTCGGAAAGAACGAAAGTGCCTGAAAAATTCGTTGATCCTGGGGGAGAGCACCCATACGGCGGCGGAGGTACTACACGGCTCCTCCGCCATGGGTGGGTACTGCTTGATCCCACAAATTTAGAATAGGGCTTTTCGAACGTTCGGTCTGTTTGTGATGTGTGTCGCAGTGTTACTGAATGTATTTGCTACACACCTTGGCGTAATTCCGGTTTGGTTTCGGTAAAGCGCCGGGTTTCGTAAGCGTCTACCAGGCCTTGTACGGCGGCCCGTTCGACATCTTGTACGGTTGGTGTACCGTCTTCGGCACTGGCGCGGCACAGCACCATGCCGGCTTCCACAGAAATATACCCTGCCGATGTTTTCAGCGCCTTGTGGTTGATGCCGTCGAAAATTCGGCGAAAGGCCGTTGTGGTGCAGTGATCGCTGTTCGAGAAGTAAGACACGGTGGCAAACTGGTTGTCACCTACGCGGCACAAGGCGTCGATCGGGCGAATCAAGGTGCTCAGTCGGCGGGCGATGCCCACGCACAATTCGCTCATGATGCTGGGTGGGTGCTTGCGTTTCAGTTCCTGCCAGTTGCGGATGCCGCACATCACGTAAGCGGTGGAGCCGCCTCGGGATTCCGCGTGGCGCAGGGTTTTCTCCAAGCGCTGGCGGGCGTACTTGGCGTTGCATAGGCCGGTTTCCAGATCGATGATGTTGTTGCTTTCGAGTTCCTGGTTGTTCTCGACCAAGAGGGCGTTGGCCCGTAGCAGGGTGTTCTGGCGATCTGCCATGCGGTCGGCAGCAAAGATTCGGGGGATCAGCTGCTTGGTCATGTCTGACTTGTAGATGAAGTCGTCCACGCCTCGATCAAAGGCTTCCGACAAGGCTTCTACGCTTTCTTTGGCGGTCAGCAGCATGATGTAGGTGTAGTGGTTGTCGTGCTCATCGTGCTGGCGCACGCGGTCGGCCAGTTCCAGGCCATCCATTTCCGGCATCAGCCAGTCGGCAATGAGCACGCTTACCGGGCGTTCTTCCATGAGTTTCAGAGCGGCGGGCGCGTTGTTGGCTACGCGTATGTCGCGGTAACCGGCATTTCGCAAGGTGCGGCCGACCACCATACTGCTGAATTTGGCGTCATCTACTACGAGAATGGGTAGGTCGAGATTGGGCATTGTGTATCTACTTGTTACCAGGCCATTGTCAGATGCGATTAGTTGCCGCTCTTGGTATGCTTTGGCGGTTTCTATCATCCGGAATTTAAAATGTCGCCCTAGTATACCCTCGGCGGCCTTTGGAGAATAACGACTATGCCATCTTTTGATATTGTTTCAGAAATTGAAATGCACGAAGTGACCAACGCAGTGGACCAAGCCAAGCGCGATTTGGGCAACCGTTGGGACTTTAAAAACGTAGAAGCCGGCATTGAGCTGGAAGACAAGCGCCTGACACTGAGCGCCGAGCAGGAATTCCAGCTGGAGCAATTGGTGGAAATGATGCGGATGGCCTTCGCCAAGCGCAACATCGACAGCCGTGCACTGGCGGAAGACGGCGAAAGCAAAGCCGGCAAACTGGTGAAACAGCACTTCGCGCTGAAGCAGGGCATCGAGACGGATATGGCCAAGAAGATCGTGAAGATGATCAAAGACAAGAAGATGAAGGTGCAGGCCAGCATCCAGGGCGACAAGGTACGGGTAACCGGCAAGAAGCGAGATGATTTGCAGGAAGCTATTGCCATGTTGCGTGAGGCGGAGCTGGATATTCCGCTGCAGTTTAATAACTTCCGCGATTGATGAGCTCCAGGGCCGGGTCTTTGATGCCCGGCCTTTGTTTTGTGACCCAGGAGATTAACCTATCCAACTCAGCTCCCTTCTGACCCTGCTCCGGGAATCTGTTTACACCTATACCCGCTGGCAGTCGATTGTCATGCTGTTTCTCGGGTTTTCTGCCGGGCTGCCTTTTTTGTTGGTGTTTTCTACGCTGAATGCGCGGCTGGCGGATGTGGGCGTGGAGACGGCCACCATCGGGTTTTTCAGCTGGCTGGGTATTACCTATTCCATCAAGGTGATCTGGGCACCGGTGGTGGATCGGCTGAAGTTGCCGCTGCTGGACCGGCTGTTTGGTAAACGGCGAAGTTGGATTTTATTGGCGCAGGCGGGCATTGCGCTGGGCCTGTTCCTGATGGCCACCGTAGATCCGGTAAAAGCGCCGGAGATGATGGCGCTGTGTGGTTTGTTGGTGGCGTTTTCCTCCGCTACCCAAGATGTGGCGATTGATGCCTACCGCATTGAGATCGCGGAAGAGCGGCTGCAGGCCGCTTTAGCGGGGACGTACATATTTGGTTACCGGCTGGCGCTATTGGTGGCCGGTGCCGGGGCGCTATACCTGGCCGCGTTTTGGTCGTGGGAAGTGTCGTATCTGGTGATGGCGGCGTTGGTAGGCGTGGGTGCGTTAACCGTGTTGTTGGCGCGGGAACCTGAAGTGAACCACTACGCTGCAGCGCAGGATATTGCCCACAAGATTGAAGAAGAAGCGAGCAAGCGCACCCATTTTCCCCCGCGGGTTGCCCGTTTCGTGGGTTGGTTCTATGCCGCCATTGCCGGGCCGTTTGTGGATTTCTTTCGTCGCTACAAGGAACTGGCGATCGCCATTTTGGTGCTGGTGGCGGTGTACCGGATATCCGACATCGCCATGGGCGTGATGGCCAATCCGTTCTATCTGAACTTCATGGGCTTCAGTAAAACCGAAGTGGCGGATGTGACCAAAGTGTTTGGTTTCCTGATGACCATTGTCGGTTCGCTGGTGGGTGGCGTGCTGGTGATGCGTTACGGTGTTCGGCGTATCTTGCTTGCTGGTGCCGTACTGACCGCGGCGACTAATTTGCTGTTCGTCTGGCTGGCCCAGAACCCGCCGGATTTGGTGACGTTGGCGGTGGTGGTCAGTGCCGACAACCTCAGCGGCGGCATCGCCAACGTGGCGTTGATTGCCTGGTTGTCCAGCATGACCAGTGCTTCCTTCACCGCCACTCAATACGCGCTGTTCAGCTCACTGATGACCTTGCCCGGCAAATTCCTCGGCGGCTTCTCTGGCATCGTAGTGGCCAACTTCGGCTACGCCGAATTCTTCGCCGTGGCCGCGGCCATGGGCATCCCCGCCATCCTTCTGGTGCTCTACCTCTTCAAACACGCCGCCCGCCTGGATGCCCTAGCGCCCGCCAAATCTTAAACTGGGGTCAGACCCCCGAACATTTCGCGCGGCCAAATGTATTGGGGGTCTGACCCCAATCTTAGGATGAGCAGCTGATGTTCATATGCTTGCCCCAGTCCGGGGGTGGGGCGGCGAATTGTTCATGATTGGGGTGCTCATCAAACGGGTTTTCCAGCACCTTCAGTAGTTCTTTCATCGGGGCGTAGTCGCCGTTTTGGGCTTCCAGTATCACTTGCTGGGCGAGATAGTTGCGCAGGATGTATTTCGGGTTTACCTGGCGCATGGCGTATTCACGCTCGTCGTGGGCGCGGGTTTCGTTTTGCAGGCGTGCTTGGTAACGCTCCAGCCATTCGTTTGCGATGCTGCGATCGACAAATAGATCCCGAACCGGCCCGTGGCCGTGGCGACTCAGGTTAGAGAGGCCGCGGAAGAAGTGGGTGTAGTCCACTTTGTGTTCGTGCAGCATGCTGAAGGTTTCCATGATCAGGCCGAGGTCGCCCTCGTCGCTTTCTTCCAATCCGAGTTTGCCGCACATGTTGTGTTTGAAGCGTTCGTTGTAGGCGCTTTCGTAATGGCTTAGGCTCCGGCGAATGGTGTCTTCCTCCATCACCGGCAGCAGTGCGCTGGCCAGATATTGGCAGTTGGTGAAGCCCATTTGCGGCTGGCGGTTGTAGGCGTATCGGCCGCCTTGGTCTGTGTGGTTGCAGATGTAACCGGCGTCGAAATCGTCCAGGAAGGCGTAGGGGCCGTAGTCGAAGGTGTCGCCGATGATCGACATGTTGTCGCTGTTCATTACGCCGTGGCAGAAACCGACGGCTTGCCAGTCGGCGATCAAACGGGCCGTGCGTTCGACTACTTCTTCCAGCCAGCGGGCATGGCGCTGTTCTTCAGGCAGGTTGATCAGGTGCGGGAAGTGCAGGCTGATGACGTGCTCCAGCAGCGTTTTCACCGCGTCCGGGCCTTCGTGGTGTGCGGCGAATTCAAAGTGGCCGAAGCGAATATGGCTTTGGGCGACGCGCATAAGGGAGGCAGCAGTTTCAAGGGATTCCCTGCGCACCGGGTCTTTCGCGCTCACCATAAACAGTGCGCGGGTGGTGGGAATACCCAGGCCGTGCATGGCCTCAGAACACAGGTATTCCCGAATGGTGGAGCGCAATACCGCCCGGCCATCCCCGAAACGGGAGTAAGGGGTGTTGCCTGCACCTTTCAAATGCCAGTCCCAACGAGTGCCATCGGGTGCAACGGTTTCCCAGAGCAGCAAACCACGGCCATCGCCCAGTTCAGGGTTGTAGACGCCGAACTGGTGGCCGGTGTACTTCATGGCAACGGGGTCCATGCCTTCCAGCAGCTCCGCCCCTGCACCGATGTTGGTCCAGTCATCTTCATTGCGAGCGTGGAAGCCCATCTGCTCGGCAAGGGCGTGGTTAAAACACACCATCTTCGCGCCGGAAAGCGGCTGGGGCATCACCCGGGAATAGAAACTGTCTGGCAACTCCAGATAGCGGTGTTCCACCTTAAAGTCATTCGTGCTCATAACTCGACTCTTCAACAATGGGGTCAGACCCCCGCGCATTTGATGGCGCGAAATGTATCGGGGGTCTGACCCCACAGAGTGCAGAGGGGGTTGGATAAATGCAACCGGCGTTAAAAGTTTGGAGTTTGAGAGGTGGTGCAGGTACCGGTGGTTTGTATTCGAAAACAGGGCCGCTATAATCGGCGCTGGCTCAGGAGGAGTCGGTTTTCACTTTTAAACTTCAGGGATCGAAGTTATGCCCCAGGCAAGCGGATTGCAGTTCACCGCCCGTGTTGGCGAATTCCCCTCAGACCACTTTGTGGTCGCCAGTTTTGTGCTCACCGAAGGGTTATCCACGCTTTCCCATGGCCGTTTGAAACTGGCCAGCACCGACCCAGACGTGCAAGCAGCGGATGTATTGGAACAACCCGTTGATTTGGTGGTGTGGCAAGACGGCCAGCCTCTGCGCCGCTTTAATGGCGTGGTGAGCGAATTTGTACGGGGCAATACTGGCCATCGCCGCACCCATTACGAAGTGGTGATTCAGCCTCCCGTGTGGCGCTTGGGCTTGATGCACAACAGCCGGATTTATCAGGCACAGACCACCGATGCCATTGTGCGCACGCTGCTGGAAGAGCGGGGCATTGTGGATACGGTGTTTGATTTAAAGCGTTCCCCCGAAGAACGGGAATACTGCGTCCAGCACCGGGAAAGCGACCTGAAATTCTTGGAACGACTGGCTGCGGAAGAAGGCTGGCACTACCGTTACCAGCACGGCAGCGTGGATGGCGAAGAGCAGCCGGCGTTAGTCATTGCCGATCATCACGGTGATGCGCCGAAGCTGACTCCCGTTGAATGCAACACCAAAGCCGGCGGCAGCACCCAGCAGGCCTGTATCTTTAGTTTCGCCTACGAAGAAAGGGTGCGAGCTTCATCGGTGGCGATGAAAGACTACACCTTCAAGAACCCCGCCTACGCTCTGATGCATGAACAGAGTGCCGGTGGCGTGAACCACCGGGAAGAATACCAGCACTACGACTACCCCGGCCGCTACAAAGCCGACGCCAGCGGCCAGCCGTTTACCCAGACTCGTTTAGACGCGCTGAGAAACGACGCTTCTGTCGCCAAAGGCAAAAGCAATCGCCCGGACTTTGCCGCTGGCGCCAAAGTGGAGCTGCAAGACCACGACAGTCAAAGCCTGAACCGGGAATGGCTACTGACCTCCATCACCCACACCGGCAAACAACCGCAAGCGCTGGAAGAAGAGGGCGGTGGTGAACCCGCCAGTTACGCCAACGAATTCACCGCCATTCCGGCCGACAAAACCTGGCGGCCATTGTGCAACCACAAGCCGCTGATGGACGGCCCGCAAATGGCCATTGTGACCGGCCCCGAGGGTGAAGAAATCCACTGCGACCAATACGGCCGCGTGAAAGTAAGATTCCCGTGGGATCGATACTCGAACAACGATGAACACAGTAGTGCCTGGTTGCGAGTGTCCCAAGGCTGGGCTGGCGGCCAGCATGGTTCTATGGCATTACCGAGAATCGGCCACGAAGTGATTGTCAGCTTCCTGGATGGTGACCCGGACCAGCCGATCATCACCGGCCGCACCTATCATGCGACCAACACGCCACCGTATGCGCTCCCGGAACACAAAACCCGGACCACCCTGAAAACCAAATCCCACAGGGGCGAAGGCAGCAACGAACTGCGGTTTGAAGACGAAGCCGGTGAAGAGCAGATCTACGTTCACGCCCAGAAAGAGCTGGACTTGCTCACGGAAAACAACCGGACGGAGGTCATTAAAAACGATCGCCACCAGACGGTGGAAAACAACCGATTCAGCCACATCAAAGCGGCGGACCATTGCGCCACCGACGGTGAAAGCCGGCTGTCCGTTGGCACTGATTGTAGCCAGAGCGTTGGCGGTACTTTTCATCAGAAGACTGCTCGAACCATGGCCTCAGAAGCCGGCACCGAGGTGCACCACAAAGCCGGTGCCAAAGTGGTGTTAGATGCGGGCGCTGAACTGACCATTTCCGGTGGTGGGAGTTTTATAAAACTGGACCCCAGTGGGGTTACGTTGAGCGGGCCGGGGATCAAGATTAACTCTGGTGGGGCGCCGGGGAGTGGTTCAGGGCAGGGGGCTGTTGCTCCAGAACTACCGCAGATGTTCGGGAATGATGATGTCGGAGTGCCGCAATCTCCCGCGTTGGCAAGCGTGGGAAAGCGAAAGTCAGCCGCACCCGACCAAATGAATGTTGAGCAGTTACCGGGCACTGACCGAAAACTGATCATTGATGTCATCGGAGGTAATCTCGGGCGGGATTCAGTTGAGGCCGTTATTGGAAGCGAAGGGGAGGAAAACGCATGACCGACGCAGTGGAATTTGTGGATGAGTCCCGGGATCGCTCGGTTTTGAGAAAGGCGGAATATGACGACGCTGATCCGAAGGATTTGGTTCTGACGGTGCCCAAGCGAGATGGCGGCAAAATTACCATTCCTCTTCTGGAAAACGCTCGCTCTAATATTGAACGCGAGGATTATCAGGAAAACACCCTCCTTAGGGTAAAACCTTTGGCCGAGATCGCTGATAACCTGCCTGTGAAATCTGGCGGGCTAACGATTAATCAAGGTAAGGGCGTAGCGCTGTTGCGGCCTGGTTACTTGTATATTTTTCGGAAAGATCGGCTTTGGCGGGAGTTGGAGATCAATGAAAACTCTCGTTTCAGTGACATTGATCTTGCAGCAATCCGTATTGAAGTGACGGATGACGATTCCAGCGTGCGGATGGTCAGGCCATCCAGCGGCGATTGGCTAGATGATGTGTTGCTGCCGGTTTTTCTTCAAGGACAGGCAGTCATGTCTGAGTTTTACATGGCTTATAGCGAGGTGCAGTGGGACTGGTCTTATATCGAGTATCTTGAACAAAACGAAACGGCTCGCAAAACCAGAACCACATATGCAGGTTCTGCATGGGCTGCGGCGAGTGTTGAAAGCTTAAGCTTCAGTAGTGGTTTTCCAGCCTCGCGCATTGAGGATGTGACAGAGCTACGCGCAAGAGATCTGGGTGTCGAACTGATGCTCGAAAATCCCAGTGATTTTGGAATAGGGTTCGATGGACCGGTCGAGGGTGAATTGTGCGCTAAACTTGGCCGGTTACTCGAAGCTCCTTTTGATATGAGTTGTGAATCGGGTGAGGATCAATTATCAGAAATTAGACAGAAGCAAGGTGTGGCATGTTTGGCTATTTCTGATCCTTTGTTCACGCTTCGGCATTCGATGTCGCAGCTGCACCTGGCTTTGCATTATCTCGATGCAGTGGATGTGTCTATCCAGAGCAATCCGATGGTGCACTCTGCGATGCTCATCCGTCAGGCTGTATTTGATCCTGTATCCCGCGGCCAAAATCCCTTGGCCAGATATGCATCGGCCGTTGACCGCTCTAAGCTCGATCAGGTGCTCAAGGCCGACGAAAAGCATCATGCTATCAACGTTATTGATCGGTACTTAGCAAAGATGAGAACAATGCTGAGTAGCGAAAAGCTTGACGTGGTGCTGGAGGACTATCGGGCGTGTAATGACGTGGCGATCTGCGAAGGGTATTTGCTGGTTGCGGACGTTCTTAATGTGCTCCAGCAGATCCCTGGTGTTCTTCGGGCTCAGGGCGTAACTCGCGGTGGGTGGATTCCGTTAGAGCTTCGTCGTTGGTTTTTCGAACGTTCGTTTTTGAGTAAGTGGGCACCGGAAGCAACAGAAGTCGGGGGACAACACCTTTTCGAGAGTTTAGAGAGGCGGGCTCAAGATACCACCGAGATTGACGAAGAGCTGTTGAAGCGACTCAACCTTCAGTCTCTGGTTTATCTGGAAAAGCAGTTAAATGAGCAAAATGGCGGGCTTGAATCAGGAATCAAAGGTGTCGCCAATGCGGGCAAAGTGAGTGGCATGATCGCTGGCTCGCTTAATGAGTGGAGTTCTGCGGTGCTTACCGTGGGTAAGCGGCTGATGGAAGAGAATCTTATCAAGCAGGTTGAGCTTCAGCGTGTCATGCAGGGTGTACTCTCCAATTTTGCATTGGTGGATCCTAGCCTTAAGCGTATTCACATAATGAGCCGGGCAGAGGAAAAGATTTCCGGGGCGATCATAGGTGTGTCCGGAAATGGATTGGTGCGGGGGCTGACTGATTTTGATCGAACGGAGGGTGTTCTCACCCGGTCAAAAGATTACCTGTACGCAGATTTGCTGGATGACTCTGGTCGAATAATGGCTTCTACTAGCCCCGCACGTATGCATGAAACTACAGAAGAGGCGATCCGTAAGGTTGGCGCTACGACTTCTGTATTCGTTGCCCCGGATGATCATCCGGAAGTGCGCAAGTTGAGCTTGGTTAGAGTGAATCTGGCTAAGAGTGTTAATGAAGTGGTTGATGGGCCTGCGGTATCTAAGGGGTTAGTCGTATTAGCGGCGTTTAACCTTTTTCTTGAGCTGAATAGTTTGAACAAGGCACTGAAGTCGGACAATGGTAACGTTGCTTTGAGTGTTGCAAAAGCATTTGCTGGCGCAGGTTCAGACTTAATTGCTGCATCATTTAAGCTCAGTGAGTTATTGGGGCGATCCTCTGCTGCAGCGGGCGGGCCAACGACAAAAACGTATAAAATAGCAACCCGACCGTTGTTTGAAATGAAAAACTGGATACTGATCGGCAACCGGTTAAAGACTCTAAATACCGCAACGTTGGTTAGGGTCGCAGGTTTGGCGACTTTTATTGCTGGAACTGCAGGAGCTGTGCTGAGTTTTTGGGATATGCGTATCAGCCTGTCCAACAAGGATTTTGATGCAGCTACTGGCCATGCTATGGCTATGACGGGCAGTTTAATTGTGTTGGCATCACCCCTTATGCACACCCTGTTGGTAATCCCGGGCTGGGGTTGGGCCATCTTTGGTCTGGCGATGGCTGTTGGTGGCGGCCTTTATGCCGCATCAGCTACGGATGATGCTTTCGAGCAACTTCTCAAGCGTGGCCCTTGGGGAACTCATCCTGACAATTCGTTGCCAGGTCGGGATGATAAAGCGTACTACAGCCAGCTTCTTGCGCTTTTATCTCCAATTCAGGTGACCGCGCAGCGATACGAAGATATTGAGCCGGATTCCGAGTTAACCCACCCTGATTATCGGCCTAAGCCAGACGATTACGTAATAACTGTCCAGTTGCCGCTAATCAGCCGCATCAGGTTGAATCAAGAATGTCAGGGTGGATATCCTTCAAGTCCGTTCAGGCTGGTGGTTCAAGAGGTTGCCTATCTTTCCTCAACCACTGACATTCCCTCAAAGGGCTTAACGCAATCCAGCACGGTTACCAATATGCTTAAAGCGACCCCGCTGACTAAGGTGACTGCCCGTCAGTCTTTACCACAACAGTCAGCAGTCCGGTTTTTGGTCAGACGCGAGATTCAGGATAGTGAATACCAAAGCTTTAATTATCAGGAATCTGTCGAAACCCGTGTAAGGGTAGGGCTGCAAGTAACCTTGGGGACAGAGCTTGGTCCTTTGGTGTTCCCTGCGCCCGTGTTTGAGGACTACGAATCGTTTGACCTGGCACGACACAGCCAGCCACCGCCTAAGGAACGTACATTCATGAACCCTTATGGCCAGCCCAAGTCTCCATATTGGTACTTTACTGAGGTCAGTATATGAAGGAGCTGAATTCGACGCCCGAGGTTTTCGACAGGGAGTTTCGAGCGACGAGGATTCGCCCCCTCCCGAAATCCTCAAAAGAGCGCACTCGCCTTGGCGAGGAACTCCAACCAATTGGCAGCTACGCGGGCATTATTCCGTATCACGGTACGATCGGCGATGTGGAGGTACTGCAGGATCATGAAAAGACCGACCCGGAGTTCAAATCCAAGGATTGGTGGTGGGATCACCAGCGGATTCGGTTTTTGAATGAAAAGTTAGGCCTCAAATTTTTGGTTCTTTTGTTACCGGTCATTTGGGTGCTTACCCTATGGTTCAGCGGCATCGCGCTCGTCGGCTGGGGTATTGTTGAGGCAAATAGCAAACTCAATATTGCTTCCGAGGTTTTGGTGGTAGCAGGAGGGTTTCTGTCGCTATCTTGGTTTGCGTTTGCAATTTGGGTCACCCCAGTCACCACCAACTGGCTCATGAGCACAGGCATGGGGTTTATTCTTAAACCCTTTGAGAAGAGCATTAACAAGAAACTGGATGACACTCTGGAAGACGGCTGCAGCGAGTTTAATCGTGTCACCGGGCAGGTTCGCATGGCTTTGGGTCGCAAGCGTTATTTCGAAGCCCCGTTTGTAGAATTCGATGCGTATGTGGACCGGGTGATTCAGCAGAGCGGTGTGTTCTACCGTCTTATTTTCGTGCACCGCTACACCCAAAAATCGTTCCACAAAACCGCTTTCAGTACTATTGAGTCCAGCAAACCGGAGGTTCTAGCGCTCTGGGACGTACTCCAGACATACATGGATGTGACGCAACCGCTGCCCGACGTACCAAGGCTGGAACCCTTCCGCCATCTGGACCCTGTCACCGCGGAACATGACGAACAGACCGGCCGCAACCCTCGCTTCTGGCGCGATCTGGATTTGGAAGCTTGGAAGCAAGGGGAGGGCGCACAGTGGTTGAAGCGGCAGATGGAATACCCTTGGAGTAAGCGCAAATGCAAACTCACACCGCAGCTCGGCAAGATCTCAATGGATGAGTACCGCAAACTACGGCCGACAAGCGCATCGCCGATATAAGCCTAGCGCTCCAGCCATCAAGCTTTTAACAAAGAGGCTATTGTGTGAATGGCAACGCCACAGGATCTGATTCTCGGACGGATATAATTCGGTGTAGTCGGATCCCTCCAATCCCAGAAGCAGAAAAAAGCAGGCAAAGACTAGGGCAAGATTTGCAGCCTGTTGGAGACTACGCGGATATTGAGCCCTTTTACCGAATATCCGGAGATTCAGTGCAGGTGCAGTATCAAGATCAAAGAGATCCCGAGGCTTTTAATTCAGGTGATTGGTGGTGGGATCAAAGCCAGATTCGATTCCTAAATGGCAAGGTGTTCATTGGCCTATCGGCTTTGCAGTTGCTAATTCCCTACGCTTGGGGCGGGCTGCTCTTCGTCGGTGGGGGGATGATGCTCTTACACTATGCCTCCATGCTAGAGCTCCCTTACGAATTAAAATCACTTTTAGGTCTTGGAGTTGTTTTGGGATGGATAGCTCTATCGATATTGCTAATCATCAAAACGATGCCTTGGGTTATGAGTACCGTGGCAATCCTGTTAAAACCCTTCGAGAGTTTCTATAGGACCCTATTGGACCGCAGCCTTGAAGCAAGCGAAAGCTTCTTCAGCCGAGAAACTGGCCAAATATGCTTTGCTCTGCCTGGAGGTAAAAAGCTGACAGCGCCCCTTGAAGAATTCGATGCCTATGTTGAGCGGGTCATCGAAGCGGGCGGTATCTTTTATCGCCTGATGTTTGTGCATCGTTATACCGGTAAACAGTTTAGCCAGACGTCCCTTAGTCGGGTTGAGCCTACAAAAGAAGAAGTGATGGCGCTTTGGGATATGCTCCAGCGCTACATGGACACCTCGCAGCCCCTACCTGACGTACCAAGGCTAGAACCCTTCCGCCATCTGGACCCTGTCACCGCGGAACATGACGAACGGACCGGCCGCAACCCTCGCTTCTGGCGTGATCTGGACCTGGAAGCCTGGAAGCAAGGGGAGGGCGCTCAGTGGTTGAAGCGGCAGATGGAATACCTGTGGGGCAAACGCAAGTGCAAACTCACGCCGCAGCTCGGTGAAATCTCGATGGATGAGTACCGGAAGCAGCGGCCGTCTGAAGCTTGGCCGATTTGAGGGACTTATGACAGAGTTATCACAGATGTCTATTTTTTCTGATACAGCCTTTCGGTCGTTTGAGAACAGCCCCCTTCCGAAATCCTCAAAAGAGCGCACTCGCCTTGGCGAGGAGCTTCAACCCGTTGGCAGCTATGCGGGCATTATCCCCTATCACAGTGCGATCGAGGATGTTGAAGTACTCCAAGACCACGAAAAGACAGATCCTGAGTTCGAGTCCAAAGATTGGTGGTGGGATCACCAAAAAGTTCGATTCGTGAATGAAAAGTTGGGTCTTAAATTTTTCGTTCTTTTAGTACCGATGATTTGGATTTTTACTTTGGTTTTTGGTGGGTTGGGTGCCATTGTTTGGGGCTCACTGCAGTTAACCGAATTATATGAATTTCATGCTCTTCTTCATTTACTAATGCTATTTACTTTGGTGCCATCGTGGTTGCTATTTTCATTTTGGGTAGCTGGTACAACCACCAACTGGCTCATGAGCACAGGCATGGGGTTTATTCTTAAACCCTTTGAGAAGAGCATTAACAAGAAACTGGATGACACTCTGGAAGACGGCTGCAGCGAGTTTAATCGTGTCACCGGGCAGGTTCGCATGGCTTTGGGTCGCAAGCGTTATTTTGAAGCCCCGTTTGTAGAATTCGATGCGTATGTGGACCGGGTGATTCAGCAGAGCGGTGTGTTCTACCGTCTCATTTTCGTGCACCGCTATACCCAAAAGTCCTTCCACAAAACCGCTTTCAGCACTATTGAATCCAGCAAATCGGAGGTTCTGGCGCTCTGGGACGTACTCCAGACTTACATGGATGTGACGCAACCGCTACCTGACGTACCAAGGCTGGAACCCTTCCGGCACCTGGATCCAGTCACCGCGGAGCATGACGAACGGACAGGTCGTAACCCACGCTTCTGGCGCGATCTGGATTTGGAAGTTTGGAAGCAAGGGGAGGGCGTAGAGTGGCTGAAGCGGCAGATGGAATATCCCTGGAATAAGCGGAAGTGCCGGCTCACGCCGCAACTCGGTAAGATCACGATGGCGGAATACCGAGAGCTACGTCCGGCCGATGCCTGGCCGATTTGAGATGCTTGATGGCGTCGGCGCAGCCACTTGTCGCTCGCAACTCAGTGTTTTGTGTTGCTTGAGGGATCTGCGTGACTGAGCTGCAGTTGGGAAGTGGTTTTTCGAACGCGGCCTTTCGAGCTATGGAGATGGGGCCACTGCCACCTTCCCCCAAAGAACGAACGCGCATCGGCGAGGAACTTCAACCTGTCGGTACCTATGCAGCGTTATTCCATATCTCGGCACGATTCAAGACGTTGAAGCCCTTCAGGGTCATGAAGGGTTCGACCCCGAATTTACATCCAAGGATTGGTGGTGGGACCACCAAAAAATCCGGTTTCTGAACGACAAATTGGGTTTTAAGTTTCTGATCCTGATTGTGCCTATGACTTGGGTGATTACATTATGGATTGGGGGGCCAGCATTAATGATCTGGGCCTTGGGGGAGATGCAGTTTGTTGCTGAACTTCCGGCCCTCCTGGTCGGAGTGTTTATCATTTTCTTTATATTGGCATGGTTTGCTTTCGCGGTCTGGGCGACACCCATCACAACAAACTGGCTAATGAGTACCGGTATGGGCTTTGTTCTTAAGCCCTTCGAGAAAGCCATCAACAAAAGGCTGGACAAGACCCTTGAAGACGGCTGCAGCGAATTTAACCGAATACACTGGCCAAGTGCGCTTAGCTGGCGTGACCTCGATCTGGAAGCCTGGAAGAACGGTGAGGGCTGGAACGAGGTCCATCGGCGGCAGGAGAATTATCCGTGGGGCGAGAGGACCTGCAAGCTCACTCCGCAACTGGGAAAAATATCGATGGAAGAATATCGTAAGCAACGGCCTGAGAGTGCTTGGCCAATTTAACGTTACAAGGAGAGTAAACAATGGACTATCAAATCAAAGAACTTATAAAGCAGGGCTTAAGCCGAAACGAAATCTTTGAGCAGCTCAAAAAGCAGTCGGGCAATCAAATGCGTTTGGCCAATAAGATCGCAACGTTCGAGCATGGCTCACCGTCTATACAAACCATCCTGCTCAATCGGATCCTGCTGACGCTCTGCCTGCTTCAGGCGTTTTTTGGGGTTTGGGTGATATACTCCAGCGTGGTCCCGATGGATGAGGAGTTCGGCTGGCAAGGCATCGTTGCAACATTCATTTTGACGATTTTCTATTTTGTCGGCCTGTTCAGGAAGTCTTTCACCGGATATGCCTCATATATTCTGCTCTGTATTACCGTTGCTGCCGGCTATGTCTATTTCTTCAACCATTTCCCGGTCGTCTCGATCTTGGGCGTTTTGCTGGCCGTTGCCGGGGGCTCTCTCTCATATACAATCAAGGTTCGACTTTTTCCTCACATGGGTTTTATGGATGTGAGGAAGGATGAAAACGGAATGTATATTTTTGAATAACCGCCTGCAGACCACCTTTGAAACTATGCGGGCGAAGCCGGTCGGCTTCGCCCGCGGATTCAAGGTCTTAGCTTTCAACCGCTAACTGAGCGCTGTCGCGCTCCTCAGGCTGCCGCCGGGACCAGTAGCCCGCCAGAATAGAGCCGGATATGTTGTGCCAAACGGAGAATAGCGTACCCGGAATGGCGGCCACCGGGGTAAAGAATTTCATCGCCAGTGCAGTGGCCAGGCCGGAATTTTGCAGACCAACTTCGAAGGCGATGGTGCGACACACTGTCGGCTCGAAGCCAAACAGTCTTGCCAGCCCATAACCGAGCGCCAGCCCAAGCCCATTGTGCAGGATGACCGCCACTGCGATTGCCATACCCTGAACGGCGAGGTTATCTTTGTTCAGTGCCACCACAATCGCTACGATGATTACAATAGCCGCCATGGACACCAGCGGTAGTATGTTTTCGATACGTTTTATTGCGGGACGAGCGAGAGTGTTGATGGCCACGCCGATACCCACTGGAAGAAGGACAATCTTGACCAGACTGAGCAGCATGGCGGCAACGGGTACGTCTACAGTCTTGCCCGCAAGGAATCCTGTCAACAAGGGGGTCAGCACAACTCCGAGCAGGGTTGAGATTGCGGTCATCGAAATAGACAGCGCGACATCGCCCTTGGCCAGATAGGCCATGACGTTGGATGAGGTACCACCTGCAACACTGCCAACCAGAACCATACCAACCGTTTGTTCAGGGCTGAATCCCATCACCAGGCTAATGACCAGTGCCAGGATGGGCATGACTGAGAACTGCAGAATAACTCCTAGGGTAATGGCACCTTTGCTCCGCGCAACATTGCCGAAGTCGGCAGGTGTCAGTGTCAGGCCCATGGCTAGCATGATTATGGTAAGAAGAGGCACAATTGTGCTTTTCAGATCGACAAACAGCGTTGGCTGAACGTAAGCGAGTACAGAAAAAGCGATGGCCCAGAGGGGAAATAGCTGGGTGATTCTGGCAATCATGAAGGTGATCCTGGCAAGAGAGATGTAGGTTTTTTGTCCCGTGAAGCTTTAAGAGCACTGGATCACAGCGACTCCCAGAACGGGTTCTAGATACTTAACACCAGTGCTTTTGGCTCTGCCGTTATCCGCAATGAGAACCTATGTTATCTTTCATGCCAGTAATTCACCAATTAGACGTTGGGGTCAGACCCCAGGGGGCGAATATCTCCCAACCCCTCACCAACTCCCCACATTCTCCATGCTCGCCCAAGGCTCCCGAGCCGGCAGCGAATCCCCCTTCTGCAACAACTCAATGGAAATCCCGTCCGGCGTGCGAATAAAAGCCATATAACCGTCTCTCGGAGGGCGGTTAATGGTGATGCCGTTCGCTTGCAGCTTTTCACACAGAGCGTAGATGTCGTCCACCCGAAACGCGAGGTGTCCGAAGTTGCGGCCACCGGTGTATTCTTCCGGGTCCCAGTTGTAGGTCAGTTCTATGGTGGGAGCTTTGTCTTGCCGGGCGCGTTCTTCGTCTTCAGGGGCGGCCAGAAACACCAGAGTAAAGCGGCCTTTCTCGCTGTCTTTTCGGCTGATTTCGACCAGGCCGAGCAGGTCGCAGAAGAAGTGGAGTGTCTCGTCCAGGTTGCTGACCCGAATCATGGTGTGCAGGTATTTCATGATGATCTCCTGTGTTGATGTTGTGCTAGCGACGGCTTTGAGGCCAGCTGCTGGGAACTACAAACCAGCGATCTGTTTCTACCCAGCAAGATAGTTCAGCTTGCCAAGCCATCTCCGCAAACAGTGCCGGTATACCTTCTGCCTCAACCCACTGGATGGTTGCCCGGGCTGCATCGGCATCTGGTTGGCCGTGCTGGTTCCAGGGGCCTATCCAATGGGGTTTATTCAGACGAACCCAATGGCGGGTCTTTTCTGTATTGAGGTTCGCGGCATAGCGCCATTTCCCGGTTAAGTGGTCGTCGGGAACCGTGGTCGGCAGTTCGGCGAATTCATCATTAGGGTAGAACAGATATCCGGGCATGAATATCCGTGGTTTGACGGGGTCGTGAATGCCGAGCTTAGCCAACACATTTTGGGTTTCAGGCCGCTGCGCCATTTGGCTTTGGTGCGACAACATATGATGGCTTTTAAGATCTAGCCGGTCACGCGCATTGGGGCCGTACCATAGGGTTGGCCCTTCGGCTGCAGGTACGCCCAGATAGTACTTGATGGCGATTTCGTGGTGTTCAAATTCGCCCGACACCGGGTTTCGTAGCAAGAAATCCAGCTCTCCCAACGTTTGTTTCTCGGTTCGTATTTGTTGGTTTTTCAAAACAACTTCCCAGCCCATAAGGTCGCTTAGCATCACTTCGTAAAGCCGTTCAAAGTAGTGGCCGAGTCGTTTTTCCATAGGGGCCAGAAAACGAGCGGGTGCGTCCTTTGGGTGGCGGTCCCAGTGTATGAGGGTGGCTAGATAATTCGGAGGTAGAAACTCGAAGGGCCGAAAGCTGATGGGAGACGCCACCAATTGCGGCGCCTCACACAGCCAGGCCAGATGGCGGACTGCCGGGGTTTTGAAACGATGTAGGGAAAGCGGTTCTGACGTTGTATTCATGCGTTCAGGATACCTGAATCCTAAAGCGGTTGAGAGTTCGAAAACGGATCCTCAATGTCGGTAGCTTTCAAAAGTTTAATTCAAGGATGTAAGCGCCGTGTGACCTTTACCGCCATCGCGCAGGGTGGGGTTTGTTAAAATTCCGGGCTGTTTTATCCCCGATGGAGAGCCTGAATGGAAGATTGGCAAGGATGCTTAGAGCCCCAATGCCAGCAAGCACTGCTTGTGGCCCGAGACAATGTTGGGAAGCGGGGTGGCTCGGTGATTACAGCGGAAGACTTTCTGCTGGCAATGTTGGATGAGGTTGACGCAGTAGCCCCCTTTCTCAGGCGCCAAGGCGTGGATCTTGATGAGCTGGTTCGTACTGTTCAGGGCGAACAGCCGATTGTTGCTGAGGTGCACGGGGATGGTGATTTGTCATCGCAGCTCATCTACTGGATCTCAGCAACCCGCGAGGTGATTGACGGTCCTTGGTTAAACTGGTCCCAGCTTTTGCGGGGATTGGTGACCTGCGCCGAGCGACTGCAAGATAAAGCCTATGTGGCTGTGCTTGAATTGGTGGGTGTCTGGCCGGATGAAGGACTAAGTTCGGCTCGGGCGCGGGATACGAATACTTCCGAGTACGTTCCGTTAACCGTGGTCGAGTCAAGCTGGCTGGCGCTGGCTGAAGATGTCGCCGTTTCTCTTGCGGCGAACAAAACCGGGCTGATTTGGGTGCAAGGAGAGCGTAGTAGCGGTAAAACGACTTGGCTGCAGTCACTTTTGGGCACGCCGGGGCTCTATTGGGTGCAGGTCGATTTGCGTCGACAAGCGGAGGTTATGGCGCTGGAACAACCTGCGGTGCCCTCACAAAGTGAGGAGGCATGTGGTTGGCCGGTGTTGGTGCTGGATAACGTATCCCCGCTTGAATTGCTGGAGTTAATGGCGCAGCCAAACGGTGTTGCCCGAGAGCTGGTGTCTAGCTGGTGTGGGCCCATTTTACTGCTCGCGCCCTGCGCGGGGAGCGACGTAGGCGGTGAGCAGCGGCTAAACCATTTGCTCGGAAGAACGCTGGAGATCGTTCCATTGCCGCCTGTCAGCACCGCGCAACGGCGTGCGATTCTCACGGCGCATCAACCGTTGATCGAGAAACGATTTGGCGTTGAAATCGCTCTTTCCGCCCTAGAATATGCGGCCACCCGCCAAAGCTGCTGTGTGGCCTCGCCGGGCGGCATGCTCGAATGGGTACGAAGAACGGCTGCCCGCCTGCAGATGTTTGCCAGCCGCGGACCACTGGAGTCCATCGCGCTTGCGGGAAGGCAGGAGGTCGCTCACAGGCAGTCGCTGGTGTCAGTCGCACGGGGCGAGAGTTTTAGTCATGATGATCATGATGCGCAAGACTTGGAGTTGTCGAAGGTTGCTGCCGAAGTGCGGTGGCATGAACGGCAACGAGCCGGCACGTTGCGCCGGTTAATGGTGGACGATCTTCGCCAGGAATTGGGGCGATGGCTTGCAGCCGAGCAGGAGCCGGTTCACTATGTGCGGCAGAATAAGCAACAGCATGGAGATACCTTGGGTGCAGGATCTGGAAATATACATTCGTGACCTTGAGCCGGGTGCCGTTTCCCGGTGGCTTGAAGGGCAGCTTGATGAGGTCCGGCTGGACGATGCCGATGTAACTTCGGTTGTTAAAGGCCGTGCGCGGTTCAACGGCAGCACGCTGCGCATTACCTTGTACCCCGGCGCGTTCGGGAAGCGGTTCACGTCGCTGGTAATTGAGGGCGACGAGTTGCCTTGGAACACGGATCTGGAATGCGCACGGAGCGCCTGGCGCAGGATGGAAGGCGAAATTCGCTGCAGTTTGGGCGAGTGGCAGGAAGGCGATTCAGTGGATGATGAAAAGTGGTGGCGATTAGATCATCGGGGGGAACAGCAGGTCGTGTGGAATTAACCGCGCCCTGAACGTAAAAAGGCAGCCGATCAAGGCTGCCTTTTTGTTTTTGCAGGGAGTGATCAATCGCTCAGGATTGACACGTTGTCTGCCTGCAGGCCTTTGTCGGCATCAACTACGTTGAAGCGAACCAGTTGGCCCTGGCGCAGTACGCGACGACCACGGCCACGAATGGCACGGAAGTGAACGAAGATCTCGTCTCCGCTTTCACGCACGATAAAGCCGAAGCCTTTTTTGACGTTGAACCACTTAACGGTACCTTCTTCGTCTCCTTCCGGAGTGTTGTCGTCAAAGTCGTCTTCGTCGTCGTAATCGTTCTGTGGCTGACTGGCGCGAGCCGGGCGGTTCTGAGTGCGAGCAGGGGCAGCAGGCGCTGCTTGCTTACCGGCAACCAAAACAGCGATAAAACCCACAATGGCGAAAACAGCAAACGCCATCAAATACGCGGCAATACCACCTTGGCTACCCAGGGCTTCAACGCCTTCGCCCATGGCGAGCAGTTTCAGCGGTGCCGGGGTGGCAGACAGTAACAGGCCCAGAACAAACGGTGCCGGAATTGCGATCAGGATAGCAACAAGGATCGCTTTGGCTGGATTACGCATTGGTTGGTTATTCTCCATAATTAAACGCTAACGATAAAAAGCCGAACATCGGGTAAAATGGCATGTCCGGCAGTGAACACCGCCGCTGAATTCTGTGTTTAGAATATCTGGCGTTGGCGGTAAAAGGCGCCATGATACCAGATTTACGAAAGGGCTGACCAAATCTCATGAGTAAAAAGACTCTCGAAGACCGGATTGCAGATCTGG
This sequence comes from Marinobacter sp. MDS2, assembly GCF_030718085.1. Taxonomy (NCBI): domain Bacteria; kingdom Pseudomonadati; phylum Pseudomonadota; class Gammaproteobacteria; order Pseudomonadales; family Marinobacteraceae; genus Marinobacter; species Marinobacter sp. MDS2. Next base: position 718,806 of record NZ_JAVAJF010000001.1, on the reverse strand, counting down.
AAATGCGACTTGCGTTTCAGGATGACGTAATCAACACCTTGAGCGAGCAGGTGACCAAGCAGGAAATGGACATTCGGGAGCTGTGGGAGGCGAAGCGGCTGATGCACCAGCAGCTTAAGGATGTGGCGCCTTCCCATATTCGGCGGGAGGATGAGGAGACCCCGCCGCCGCATTACTGATTTTGGAGTTTCGTTCTAACTCCGGGGTCAGACCCTCGCGCGGCCTTAGGGCCCAAAGACGCGCGGGGGTCTGACCCCTCAGTGCAGACCCCTCAGTGCAAAGGCCCATCAATCCGAGTGGGTCTACCGCCTTCCGAATTATCCCAGCAGTTCGACTAAAATCTGTTCGTAGATTTCTGACAGGGTATCCAAATCTTCTGCTTTCACGCATTCGTCCACTTTGTGGATGGTGGCGTTGATGGGGCCGAGCTCGACCACTTGTGCGCCGGTGGGGGCGATAAAGCGGCCATCGGATGTACCACCTGAAGTAGACAGTTCGGTTTCCCGGCCGGTGACGGTACGAATGGCTTCCTGGCTGGCGGACACCAGTGCGCCTCGGTCGGTCAGGAAAGGGCGACCACTGAGGTGCCATTGCAGGTCGTATTTGAAATTGTGGCGGTCGAGAATGGCGACCACACGTTCTTCCAGGCTTTCGGCGGTGTTTTCGGAGCAATACCGGAAGTTGAAGTGCACCACACATTCGCCGGGAATGATGTTGCTGCCCACGCCGGATTCAATTTTGGTGATCTGGAAGGTGGTGGGCGGGAAGAAATCGTTGCCGTTATCCCAGAATTCTTTCGCTAAAGCATCGAGTGCCGGGGCGACAGTATGCACCGGGTTTTCGGCCATATGCGGGTAGGCCACATGGCCTTGGATGCCGTGTACGGTCAGGTAGCCATGTAATGAGCCGCGGCGGCCGTTTTTGATCACGTCACCTACTTCGTGAGTGCTGGACGGCTCGCCAATCAGGCACCAGTCGATTTTCTCGTTTCGGGCTTCCAGTGTTTCAATCACTTTAACCGTGCCGTCGTGAGCCGGGCCTTCTTCATCGCTGGTGATGAGCAGGGCAATGGAGCCGCGATGATTCGGGTTCTTGGCGACGAAGCGTTCACAGGCTGTGACAAACGCCGCAAGGCTGCCTTTCATATCGGCTGCGCCGCGGCCGTACAAAAATCCTTCCTCGATGACGGGCTCAAAGGGTGCATGAGCCCAGTTCCGCTCGGGGCCGGTTGGCACCACGTCGGTATGGCCTGCAAAAGCCAGCACCGGGCCATCGGTGCCTTTTCGTGCCCATAGGTTGTCGGTTTCACCAAATCGCAGGTTCTCGCCGGCAAAGCCGAGTGGGGCGAGGCGGGACATCATCAGTTCCTGACAACCGGCGTCGTCGGGGGTGACCGACTTGCGGCGAATGAGGTCCATGGCGAGTTCGAGAGTAGGCGATAAGGTCATAGGAAGGCTCTTGCTTGTTCTGGAATGGCCCCTCTTCGCGGCGGAAGAGGGGCTTGTGCGGGTCTTAGTTGTTGGCGTGCAGTTCTTCGTTCAGCTCGATAGCTGACTTGTTGGTTTTGCACTCAACGGCGCCAGTCTGGCTGTTGCGGCGGAACAGCAGGTCGTTTTTGCTGGCCAGATCGCGAGCCTTAACCACTTCAACTAATTCGTTGCTGTCATCCAGCAGGGCAACTTTGGTGCCTGCGGTGATGTACAAACCAGCCTCGACGGTGCAGCGATCGCCCAGTGGGATGCCGATGCCAGCGTTCGCGCCCAGCAGGCAGTTTTCGCCCACGGAAATGATGATGTTGCCGCCACCAGACAGGGTGCCCATAGTGGAGCAGCCGCCGCCCAGGTCAGAGCCTTTGCCGATCATAACGCCCGCTGAGATACGGCCTTCGATCATGCTGGTGCCTTCGGTACCGGCATTGAAGTTGATGAAGCCTTCGTGCATCACGGTGGTGCCTTCGCCTACGTAAGCGCCCAAACGAACGCGGGAGGTGTCCGCAATACGAACGCCCTTGGGTACCACGTAGTCGGTCATCTGCGGGAATTTATCGACAGACTTCACTTCCAGAGTGCGGCCTTCTACACGAGCTTGCAGCTGGCGTGCTGGCAGTTCATTAAGATCAATGGCGCCTTCGTTGGTCCACGCCAGGTTCGGCAGCAGGCCGAAGATGCCGTCCAGCTTCAGGCTGTGGGGCTTGGCCAGACGGTGCGAAATCAGGTGCAGTTTCAGGTACACCTCGGGCGTGCTGGAGGCGGTATCGTCGGTGGCCAGTACGGTAACCACGACAGGGCTTTTGCTCTCAGCCGCTTGCTCGGCCAGTTTTGCTTGAGCGGTTTCGCCCAGCTGGCGCAGGGAGGTAGCGAACTGAGTCAGTTGCTCGGCGCTCGCTTCAATGGCCTGATTGCCGCCTTTGTAGTTCAGCGCGGTTTCAACCACGTCGATCAGGTCTTTGCCTGGGGTCATAACCGGTTGCTGGTAGAACACTTCCAGCCATTCGCCCTGGTTGTTCTGGGTGCCGATGCCGATGCCGAATGCAAAACTCATCTGGTGGTTGCTCCTATCTAATATGTTTGAAAACCGAGTTCTTTTCCCTTGCCGCTAACCTCCGTTTCTTTGCGAGAGGTCAAGGGCAGAGGGTTTTAAAGTGTTAGCTCGTCCACGCAGCCCATTCGTCTGCGTTAAAGCCCACGGTTACTGTTTCGCCGCGTTCAACGACCGGGCGTTTGATGATGGAGGCGTTCTCCAGCATGATCTCGTGAGCACTTTGGGCGGTCATGTTATCACGAACCTCATCGGGAAGTTTTCGCCAGGTAGTGCCGCGTTTGTTGATAAGCGTTTCCCAGTCCAGCGTTTGCTCCCATTCGGTCAGCTGCTCGCTGCTCAGGCCGTCTTTTTTGAAGTCGTGGAATTCGTAGGCGACGCCGTTTTCGTCCAGCCACTTGCGGGCTTTTTTGACGGTGTCGCAGTTTTTGATGCCGTAGAGCTTCATGCTTTGAACCCTTTTACAAATTCGACAATGCGGTGCGCCGCTTCAACGCACTCTTCTACAGGTGCCACCAAGGCCATGCGCACCCGGTTCTCGCCGGGGTTATGGCCGTCCACGGTGCGGGACAGGTAGCGGCCGGGAAGCACGTGGACGTTTTGCTGAGCTGACAGTTCCCGAGCGAAGGTTTCGTCGTCGAACGGTGTTTCCGGCCAGAGATAAAAGCCTGCATCCGGGAAGTCGACGTTCATGACTTCGCGCAAGATAGGCACGACCGCTTCGAATTTGGCGCGATACGCCGAACGATTTTCTTTTACGTGTTCTTCATCGTTCCACGCAGCGATGCTGGCCAGCTGATTGTGAATGGGCATGGCGCAACCGTGGTAGGTGCGATATTTCAGGTAACCCGCCAACACTTCGGCATCGCCGGCGACAAAACCGGAGCGCAGGCCGGGCAGGTTGCTGCGTTTGGATAGGCTGTGGAACACCACGCAGCGTTTGAAGTCGTTGCGGCCCATGGCGGCGCAGGTTTGCAGCAGGCCTTCGGGCGGGTTGGCTTCGTCGGGATAGAGTTCGGAATAGCACTCGTCAGACGCCACAATAAAATCGTGGAGGTCGGCCAGTTCGATCACTTTGGTCAGAGTTTCCCGGCTGACCACAGCGCCACTGGGGTTGCCGGGGGAGCACAGAAACAGTACCTGGCAGCTGGCCCACACGGACTCGGGAACCTTGTCGAAATCCGGAATGAAACCGTTGCTGGCATCGCAGGGCAAGTAAACCGGATCGGCGCCCGCGAGGAAGGCGGCCCCTTCGTACACTTGGTAAAACGGGTTCGGGCTGACCACGGTCGCGGGTTTGCTCGAATCAACAACGGCCTGCACCAACGAAAAGATCGCTTCGCGGGTGCCGTTTACCGGAACGATGTTGCGCGCCGGGTCGAGTGAGGCTTCGCTCAGATCGAAGCGGCGGGTCGCCCAGTGGGCAATGGTTTCGCGCAGTTCGTCGATGCCCTTGGTGGTGGGGTAGTTGGCCAGCTTGTCGAGGTTGTCGGCCACCACCTGCTTTACGAAGGCGGGTGCGGGGTGTTTGGGTTCGCCAATGCCCAGTGAAATCGGCGCGAGGTGCTCAGGCACGGTGATGCCGGCCTTTAGTTTCGCCAGTTTTTCAAACGGGTAAGGGTGCAGTCTTTCTAGATTGGAATTCATTGAATCTCGTCCAGCATTTTGCAGAGGTGCTGTTGCAGGGCTTCGCACTCAGCGGGGTCGCTCAGTGGCCGGCCATGTTCGTCAGTGATGAAGAAAACGTCTTCTACCCGCTCGCCCAGGGTGGCGATTTTGGCGTTGGTCAGCCGCACCCTGTGCTCGAGCAAAACCTGACCAATCCGGGCCAGCAGGCCGGGGCGGTCGGGTGTGATGACTTCCATCAACGTTCGTTGGTTGATGGTGTCATTGGAAAAAGTGACTTCGGTCGGGAAGGCGAAGTGTTTGAGTTGCCGAGGAGTACGCCGGTGAATGATGTCCGGGTAGTCTTCCGGATCATCCAGCTCTTCGATCAGGCGTTTGCGCGCGCGCTCTTTCCGGGCAGGGTCGATCCCCAGCGGTTGCCCTTGCTCATCCAGCACTATATAGGAGCTGATCGAGTGGGGGCCCTCACTGGAGTTAATTCGGGCATCGACGATGTTCAGGTTCAGTTGTTCCAGCACGGCGGTGGTGGCTGCAAACAGGGCGACACGGTCCCGCATGTAGATGATGATCTGGGAGTAGCCGTCGGTTGGCCCGCCGCGGGTGTCTCGGATCAGCACCAGTGGGTCCGGATTGTCGCCATGGCGGATGATGGCGGCCGTCTGCCAGGCGATATCGACGGTGGAATCCTGAAGAAAGTATTCTTCGTCCACGGTGTCCCAGATCTGATCGATTTGTTCGTCGGTCATGTTCTGGGCATTAAGGATTTCCCGGGCTTCTTCGCGGGTAGCATCAATCCACGCTTGCCGGTTAACCGGTGTATCTATGCCGCGGCGCAGGGCTCGCTTGGCTTCAATATAGAGCTGGCGCAAGAGAGAGGCGCGCCAGGTGTTCCAAAGCTTGGGGTTGGTGGCGCTGATGTCGCATACGGTTAACGTGTATAGATAGTCCAGATGCGCCTGGCTCGGGATGGCTCGCGCAAAAGCCTGGATGATGTCCGGGTCTGAAATGTCTTTGCGCTGAGCAGTCATCGACATAAGCAGGTGGTTCTCCACCAGCCAGGCGATCATCCGGGTGTCTCGCTCGCTTAAATGGTGTCGTTCGCAGAACGCTTCGGCATCAATGGCGCCGAGTTCGGAATGGTCGCCCCCGCGGCCTTTGGCAACGTCGTGGTACAAACCGGCGATAAACAGGGTGTCCATTTTCGGTAGGCGATGAATCAGCCGCGAGGCCAGGGGGTACTCGGTTCTGGCTTCGTCGCTGGTCAGCCTGACCATGTTGCGAATCACGCGCATGGTGTGCGCGTCCACCGTGTAGATGTGGAACAGGTCGTGTTGCATCTGGCCAATGATGTCGCCAAATTCCGGCAGATACCGGCCCAACACGTTGTACTTCTTCATTGCAGAGAGCGTTTTGTGCAGCGGATGGGGCGTGCGCAAAAGCTCCATGAACAGGCTGGTTACCGCGAGATCAGACCGGAATACATCGTCGATCAGGTGCCGGTGCGCCCGCAGGGAGCGAATGGTGGTTGCTCGAATGCCCTTGATTTCAGGGTGCTGCGCCATCAACACGAAAATTTCCATGATGGCGTAGGGGGCGTAAGCAAACACCTGATTGTTGATGGCTTCGATGTAGAAGTTGCGCATTTGGAAGCGCTTGTTCAGCGGCCGGATTTCGTCTTCGCTGCCACTGCCGAGAATCGCTTCGTCATAGTATTGGAGAATAACATCCGTCAGCTCCGCCAGCGCCAACACGGTTCGGTAGTACGACTGCATCATCAGCTCGACGCCAAGACGTTTGCCTTCGTCTTTATAGCCCAGCATTGAGGCGAGGGCGCGCTGATGATCAAACAGAAGCCGGTTTTCATTGCGATCGGCAATGAGCTGAAGGCCAAAGCGTAAACGCCATAAAAAGGTTTCGCCTTCCAGCAATACCCGGTGTTCTTCATCGGTAATGATGCTGAATCGGGCCAGCTCGGCGGTGCTTTCAAGCCGGAAATGCCGTTTGGTGATCCAGCCGATGGTTTGAATGTCACGCAGCGCGCCGGGCGAGCCTTTGACGTTGGGCTCCAGGTTGTACTCGGTATCACCGTACTTTTTATGGCGGCCTTGCTGCTCTTCCCACTTGGCGACAAAGTAATCTTTGTCTGACATCACGTCGTCCAGATAAACCTGCTCGGTGAGGTCTTCCCGAAGGCTGTCCTGGCCGGCGATCGTTCGGGTTTCCAGCAGGTTGGTCAGGATGGTGATGTCTTGTTTTGCGGCGGCAACGCATTCGTCAACACTGCGAACGCTGTGGCCGATATCCAGTTTCAGATCCCACAACAAGGTGATGAAGGCGCTCAGGTCGTCTTGCCATACGCTTTCCGTCCCTTGGTGAGTGAGTATGAGCAGGTCAATGTCGGAATGTGGGTGGAGTTCGCCCCGGCCGTATCCGCCTACGGCAACCAGAGCGATGTCGGGCGAGCTGGAAAATGGATAGCGATTCCAGATCAATCGAAGCACTGTGTCTACCGTCGTCGCTCTGGTGTGAACCAGAGTTCTGACGTCAGCACCTTGCCGAAAGGCTTCGGCATCGGCTTCGTAGTGATGCTGCAAATACTCTCTTGCCGCCACGACCGGGGAAGGGTCGTGGCTGATGCGCTGTTCCAGCTCGCTTTGGTCCACTTAGAAGGACTCTTCTGAACGCTTGGTCAGAACTTCATGACCGTCTGCGGTTACCAGAATGGTGTGTTCCCACTGGGCTGACAATTTGTGATCTTTGGTGACCGCAGTCCACCCGTCAGCCAGAAGCTTGGTGTGGTACTTTCCTTGGTTCAGCATCGGCTCAATGGTGAACGTCATGCCTTCTTTGAGCTCAAGGCCAGTGCCCGGTGTGCCGTAGTGCATAACCTGAGGCTCTTCGTGGAACACGGCGCCGATGCCATGACCGCAGTAATCCCGAACCACAGAGTAGCGATGCTTCTCGGCGTGCTTCTGAATAACGTGACCAATGTCGCCAAGGCGGGCGCCGGGCTTGACCAGTTCAATGCCTTTGTACAGGCATTCCTGGGTGATCTGGATCAGGCGCTCAGAACCGGGTTTGGGCTTGCCGACAACCCACATCTTACTGGTGTCGCCGTGGTAGCCGTCTTTGATGACGGTTACGTCGATGTTGATGACATCGCCGTCCTTCAGAACTTTCTTGTCGGTCGGGATGCCGTGGCACACCACGTGGTTAACCGAGGTGCAGATAGACTTCGGGAAACCTTTGTAGTTCAGCGGAGCGGGAATGGCCTGCTGCTTGTTAACAATGTGGTCGTGGCAAATGCGGTCAAGCTCTTCGGTGGTAACGCCGGGTTTGACGTGCTCGCCGATCATTTCAAGAACTTCCGCTGCCAGGCGGCCGGCTACCCGCATCTTTTCGATTTCTTCGGGGGTCTTAATAGATACTTGCATCGGACTTCCTGTTTATATGCATCAAGCCAGCATTTTAAGGGGCGCGAGCCATAGGTACAAGGAAGGTATTTGCCAAAAGTAATGGCGTTGCGGGCGCGAGATATGGTATAAACGCGCCCGCCGAAACAAAACTCGGTAAATTCACACACGTGTCAGCACGTTGTCCCAGGGTGCCGGCTCCTGCTTTAAGGAGACAGGTTGGGGCAATTGGATGCGTGGAGGCCTAACCCGAAGCTAAAAGGTAAATATCATGGCTCAGGTAAATATGCGTGACCTGCTGAAAGCAGGTGCTCACTTTGGACACCAAACCCGTTACTGGAACCCGAAGATGGGTAAGTACATCTTTGGTGCTCGTAACAAGATTCATATCATCAACCTTGAGCAGACTGTTCCTGCGATGAACCAGGCGCTGGATTTCATTCAGCAGCTGACCGAAAGCAAGAACAAGATCCTGTTTGTGGGTACCAAGCGTGCCGCAGCCAAGATCATCAAGGAAGAAGCACTGCGTTCTAACCAGCCGTACGTTAACCATCGCTGGTTGGGTGGCATGCTCACCAACTACAAGACCATCCGTCAGTCTATCCGTCGCTACCGTGATCTGGAAGCCCAGAGCAAAGACGGTACTTTCGACAAGCTGACCAAGAAAGAAGCTCTTGAGCGTACCCGCGAGATGGATAAGCTTGAGCGTTCTATCGGTGGTATCAAAGACATGGGCGGCCTGCCAGACGCGCTGTTCGTTGTTGACGTAGACCACGAGCGTATCGCTATAAAAGAAGCGAACAAGCTGGGTATCCCTGTTATTGGTGTTGTTGATACCAACAGCGATCCTGACGGCGTTGACTACGTAATCCCGGGTAACGACGACGCAATCCGCGCTATCCAGATCTACGTAAAAGCAGTTGCTGATACATGCCTGGAGTCTTCCCAGACTGCCGGCGGCGCTGACGAGTTTGTAGAAGTTAGCGAAGATGCCCAAGGCGCTGCTCCAGCTGCCGAGTAAGACTTAACCGTCTGGTTTAAGTTATAAGGCATGCCCCTTTTTACCGGGCATGCCTTCCCACCGAATTTGTAACTGATTGAGAGGACTGAACATGGCTGCAATTACCGCTGCAATGGTCAAAGAGCTGCGTGAGCGCACTGGTCTTGGCATGATGGAGTGCAAAAAAGCACTGGTTGAAGCCGGCGGCAGTGTTGATGCTGCAATCGAAGAGCTTCGTAAGTCATCTGGCCTGAAGGCTGCTAAAAAAGCCGGTCGTACCGCTGCTGAAGGTGTGTCTTTGGTTAAGGTTTCCGACGACAAGACCGTTGCCTTCATTCTGGAAGTTAACTCCGAAACTGACTTCGTTGCCCGTGACGACAACTTCATGAACTTCGCCAACGACGTGCTGAACGTTGCGTTCGAAAAAGGCGAAACTGACGTTGCCAAGCTGATGGAAGGCGAGCTGGAAAGCAAGCGTGAAGCGCTGGTTCAGAAGATCGGTGAAAACATTACTGTTCGTCGTCTGGTGAAGGTGGAAGGTCCGGTTGTTGGTGGATACGTTCACAGCAACAGCAAGATCGCTTCTGTTGTCGCTCTGAGTGCTGGTACTGAAGAACTGGCCCGCGACATTGCTATGCACGTAGCTGCGGTTAACCCGCGTGTTGGCAAGCCGGAAGATATGCCTGCTGACGAGCTGGCTAAAGAAGAAGCCATCATCAAATCTCAGCCTGATATGGAAGGCAAGCCTGCCGAAATCGTTGAAAAGATGATGGGCGGCCGTATCAAGAAGTTCCTGGCTGAAAACAGCCTGATCGAACAGCCTTTCGTTAAGAACCCTGAGCAGAAAGTGGGTGAGTTGATCAAAGCCGCAGGCGGCGAACTGGTTGGCTTTACTCGTCTGGAAGTGGGTGAAGGCATCGAAAAAGAAGAAGTGGATTTTGCTGCTGAAGTGGCTGCGGCCGCTGGCACAGGCAAGGCCTGATCCATTTTTTAAGTGCTTCTGTCAAAGACAGTAGCGCTACCTAAGTCTGCCACGTCAGCCGGGTTCGCCCGGCTTTCGTGGCGGGCTTGTATCTGAGATACCCCTTTTTTGCGCTAGGATGAGAGGGATATGTCAGATACAAGCCTGCCAAGGGTTTGAAGCCGCACAGCCAAAAGACGAAAAGGGGATCACCATGCCGACACCGACAACTTCAACCAATCAGCCCAGATATAAGCGTGTTCTGCTCAAGCTTAGTGGCGAAGCCCTGATGGGAGAGCACGAGTTCGGTATTGATCCTAAAGTACTTGACCGTATGGCATTGGAAATCGGAGCTCTTGTCGGTATCGGTGTGCAGGTTGCGCTGGTTATTGGTGGTGGCAATCTGTTCCGTGGTGCGGCGTTGAGCGAGGCTGGTCTGGATCGGGTGACTGGCGACCACATGGGTATGCTGGCCACTGTGATGAATGGCCTGGGGATGCGCGACGCGCTGGAACGTTCAAACATCCGTACCCGGGTTATGTCTGCGATCCCCATGAGCGGAATTGTCGAGCATTACGACCGCCGTCGCGCTGTTCGCGATTTGAAAGAAGGCGATGTGGTGATCTTCAGTGCGGGAACCGGCAATCCTTTCTTTACCACCGACTCGGCCGCTTGTCTTCGCGGTATTGAAATTGAGGCGGATGCCGTTCTGAAAGCGACCAAAGTGGATGGTGTGTATAACGCGGATCCCAATCTGGACCCCACCGCAGTAAAATACGACCGCCTGACCTACGATGAAGTTTTGGATCGCAAGCTTGGCGTGATGGATCTTACCGCCATCTGTCTGGCTCGTGATCACGGCATGCCATTGCGTGTTTTCGATATGAACCAGCCAGGTGTTCTCACCCGCATTGTGACCGGTGAGAAAGAAGGCACATTGATTGAGTAACGAATTGAGGGTTTCGACGTGATTGACGATATTAAGACTGAAGCTGAAGCAAAAATGCAGAAGAGCCTTGAGGCGCTTACCTCGGCTTTCAATAAAATCCGTACCGGTCGCGCTCACCCTGCGATTCTCGATAGCGTTATGGTGAACTACTACGGCCAGGACACCCCGCTGAAGCAGGTGGCCAGCGTAAACGTGGAAGACAACCGCACGCTGCTGGTTGCACCGTGGGAAAAAAGCATCATTTCGGCCATTGAAAAAGCCATCATGATGTCGGATCTGGGCTTGAACCCGTCCAGTAACGGCGATGCCATTCGTGTTCCCATGCCAATGCTGACCGAGCAGACCCGTAAAGAAATGGTCAAGCAGGCGCGCGGTGACGCAGAGCAGGGGCGTGTATCGGTGCGTAATGCCCGCCGTGACGCGAACGGCATGCTGAAAGACCTTCTTAAAGAGAAGGAAATCAGCGAAGACGATCTGCGCCGTGGCGAAGACGAGATTCAGAAGCTGACTGATAAGTACATCGCCGAGATCGAAAAGATGCTCAAGGCGAAAGAAGAGGATCTGATGGCGGTTTAACCGTCAGATTGTCCAGAAACAGAGTGAGCAGTGGCTGAAAACGCCACTGCACAGAGGGTTTCATGACGGATCAAATAACCGCAGAAATTCCGGTGACGGCAAGCAATCGTCCCCGGCATGTGGCCATTATCATGGATGGCAACAATCGGTGGGCGAAAGCCCGGCGATTGAAGGGAGTCGCGGGCCATAAAGCAGGAGTGGATGCGGTTAAAGCCGTTGTTGAAACCTGTGCGCGGCAGGGCGTTGAGGTGCTTACCCTGTTTGCCTTCTCCAGTGAAAACTGGCGGCGCCCGAAAGACGAAGTGTCGGCGTTGATGCGCCTGTTTGTGATCGCGCTTGAGCGGGAGGTTCGAAAGCTTCACCGCAACAATATCCGGTTACGGATTATTGGCGACCGCTCCGCGTTCAATCCTTTGCTCCAGGAACACATGGAAAAAGCCGAGGCGCTTACTCGCGATAATACCGCGATGACGCTTGTGATCGCCGCCAATTATGGCGGGCACTGGGACATCACTCAGGCCACTCAAGCGGTTGCTGAAAAAGTTCGCGCGGGTGAGCTGGCTCCTTCCGATATTACCGATGATTTGATTCAGCAGCATTTGAGTATTGGCGATTTGCCGATGCCTGATTTGATGATTCGTACTGCTGGCGAACAGCGCATCAGTAACTTCTTGTTGTGGCACTTGGCCTATACGGAGTTTTACTTCTCCGACGTTTTCTGGCCCGATTTCAAAGCTGAAGAAATGGTGAAAGCGTTAGAGGCCTATGGCACCCGCAAGCGTCGTTTTGGCCAGACAGACGATCAGCTCGAATCTCAAGCCACAAAACAATAACGACATAGCGATTATTACCGTGCTTAAAACTCGAATTATTACTGCTCTTATCCTGGCCCCGATTGCGATCGGTGGCATCTTCTTTTTACCCGCGTTTGGCTTCTCGCTGTTTACCGGTGCCATCATTGCTCTTGGTGCTTGGGAGTGGGCAAACATGTCGGGTATTGAGGGGCAGGGTGGTCGCGTCTCATACGCTGTTGGCGTTGCCATTTTGATGGCCTTGATATCGCAGCTCAACGTGCCCGCCGTGGGGGTTTTGTCGTTGGCGTTTGCCTGGTGGGTGGTGTGTTTTGGCTTGGTCAGTCGTTACCCGCGAGGGTCTGACAGCTGGGGTTCCACGCCGATCAGGGCGCTAATGGGGCTGTTCGTACTTTTGCCGGCATGGGTCGGTTTGAATCATCTGCGCACTGGCGTGTTTGAATTTGGTGCTTTGACCAACAGTTTGCTGGTGATTCTGTATATCTTCCTGATGGTTTGGGTAGCGGACATCGGTGCGTATTTCGCCGGTCGGGCTTTCGGCAAGGCCAAGTTGGCGCCTCGGGTTAGCCCTGGGAAATCCTGGGCGGGTGTCTGGGGTGGTTTAGTGGCGGTTGGCGTGTTGGCCCTGGTTGCCAGTTATATTGCCAGTGCCAGTCTGCACGAAACTCTGTTGTTGCTCGTTGCCAGCCTGTTTACGGGCTTCGTGTCGGTGCTGGGCGACCTGCTGGAAAGCATGCTCAAGCGTTTCCGTGGCATTAAAGACAGCAGTCAGTTATTGCCCGGGCACGGTGGCATCATGGACCGGATTGACAGCCTCACCGCCGCCATCCCGATTTTTGCCTTAATCATTACCTTGCTCGGTTGGCTGAGCGCAGCCAGCGTGTCTGTATGACCCAGCGCAGCGTTACGGTTCTAGGGGCAACCGGCTCCATAGGGCTCAGTACTCTCGACGTTGTCCGCCGGCATCCCGAGCGTTTTTCTGTGTGGGCGCTGACGGCGGGCACGAAGGCGCAAGAATTGGCGGCGTTGTGCCGGGAGTTTAAACCTGCGTTTGCGGTGATGGCCGATGTCGATGCGGCTCGAGAGCTTGAATGTCTGCTTGAGGATATGCCGGAAACGACCGTGCTCAGCGGCGAGCAGGGTTTGTGTCAGGTAGCCGCAGCGGAAGATGTGAACACGGTGATGGCCGCGATTGTCGGTGCGGCCGGGCTTGCGCCAACACTGGCGGCCATTCGTGCCGGAAAGCGCGTGTTGCTGGCCAATAAAGAAGCGCTGGTGATGTCCGGTAAGCTGTTTATGGACGCAGTGGCCGAATCGGGCGCGGAGCTTCTGCCGATCGATTCCGAGCACAATGCCATCTTCCAGTGCATGCCAGCAGACAAAGTGCGCAACCCCGTCGCGGCTGGCATTACTCGCATTCTGCTGACCGCCTCTGGTGGGCCTTTCCGGACCTTTACAGCAGAATCCCTGAATTCGGTGACACCGGCACAAGCCTGTGCGCACCCGAACTGGTCTATGGGCCAAAAGATCTCGGTTGATTCGGCCACCTTGATGAACAAAGGGCTGGAGCTTATCGAAGCCTGCTGGCTATTCAATACCACCCCGGATCGTGTCGAAGTGCATGTGCACCCGGAAAGCATCATTCATTCGATGGTGGAATATGCCGATGGTTCGGTGCTGGCCCAGATGGGCAGTCCAGACATGCGCACACCCATTGCGAACGGTATGGCTTGGCCCGAGCGTATAGCGGCGGGCGTGGCGCCGCTTGATTTATTCGCGATTGGAAAGTTTCACTTCGAACGCCCGGATGTGCAACGTTTCCCGTGTTTGCGGTTGGCGGCCGATGCCTTCGCAACCGGCGGTACGGCACCGGCCGTGCTCAATGCCGCGAATGAGATAGCCGTCGCTGCATTTCTGGAAGGTAAGCTGTCCTTTACCGATATCCCCGTTATCATAGAGCGAACGCTGGCGGCCACTGAAGTGGTGGATGCTGATAGCTTTGAAACCATTTTCACGAAAGATTCCGAAGCGCGGAAGCAGGCCAGCAAACAGATTGGCTTGTTGTCGGCCTGATATTGTTTCGGCGTTTCGTTAAGCTGTAGCCCCGACCAACACCGGAAGACCTATGCAGATTATTCAAAGCGTATTGGCCTTAGCGCTGACTCTGGGCATCCTGGTTACCCTACACGAGTACGGGCATTTCTGGGTCGCCCGGCGTTTTGGCGTGAAAGTACTTCGATTCTCGGTAGGTTTCGGTAAACCTCTGTTTTCCTGGTATGACCGGCAAGGTACCGAATATGCCATCGCGGCCATCCCGTTGGGTGGCTACGTTAAAATGCTGGATGAACGTGAAGGGCCCGTTTCGGAGGAGCTTCGGCACCAGGCCTTTACCTCCAAGCCGCCTTCTCAGCGCATTGCTATCGCCGCTGCCGGTCCGGTGGCCAACTTCTTGTTTGCCATTCTGGCTTATTGGTTGATCAGCGTGGTGGGTGTAACGACGGTAGCCCCTATCGTTGGTGATGTGGCTGCAGGCAGCACCGCTGAACGTGTGGGATTGCAGGAAGGCATGGAAATTCACTCGGTGGACGGTCATCGGGTAACTTCCTGGCGCGATGTAAATATGCGCCTGTTGGAACGTGCCGGAGAACACGGACAGGTGTCTCTGGAAATCACCGAAAACGGCTCCCGGAGTATCGTTTCAGGACCGTTAAATGGCTGGGCGCTCAGCGACGATGCTCCGAACCCTTTGGCAGAGTTTGGTTTAACGCCCTGGCGCCCGGAAGTGCCCGCGGTGTTAGGGCAGATTGTTGAGGATGGTCGAGCGCAAGCCGCCGGGCTGCAAGCGGGCGACCGGGTATTAGCGGTTAACGGAGAGCTGGTTCAAGACTGGTTTGCGTTGGTGGAATACATCCGCAACGCGCCAGAACAGCCGATCGTGTTATCGGTCGAACGTAACAGTGGTCGGCTAGAGGTGGCCGTTACACCCGGCGCACGCACTCTGGACGACGGGCAGGTGATCGGCTTTGTCGGCGCGGGCGCTGAGGCTATTTCATGGCCTGACGAAGCGCTTCGGGAAGTGCAGTTCGGGCCTTTGGCTGCGATTCCCAACGCCATTCATGAAACCTGGGCCGATACCCGGTTGACTCTGGTGGCGATCAAAAAGATGGTGACGGGGCTGTTGTCTCCAACGAATCTTAGCGGACCGATTACCATCGCCCGGGTTGCTGAGGCCAGCGTCAGTTCGGGCTTTGAAGATTTTGTCCGTTTTCTGGCTTACCTCAGTGTAAGTCTGGGCGTTTTGAATTTGCTGCCAATACCGGTGCTGGATGGTGGTCATATCGTGTATTACACGATTGAGGCTATTCGCCGTAAGCCCCTATCGGAAAGGGCTCAAGAGCTAGGGTTACGAATTGGTATGGCTTTGATCCTGACTTTAATGGTGTTTGCTCTTTACAACGACCTGATGCGGTTGTGAGAATTGCGGGCTCCTTACCGCACATTAACCAGGCGATATAACTGAATGAGACGTTCTCTTCTAGCTGTAGCTGTTGGCCTCGCGATTACCGCAACCGGTATGAAGCCAGCGTTGGCGGACGAATTCACGGTTGCGGACATTGAGGTGGAAGGCCTGCAGCGGGTTTCTGCGGGCTCTGTGTTTTCCGCGTTTCCGATCAACATGGGCGAGCAAATCGATGAAGCTCGTCTGGCGGCTGCCATCAAAGATCTGTTTCGCACCGGGTTGTTTACCGATATCGAGGTCAGCCGCGACGCTGGCGTATTGATTCTGACCGTCCGTGAGCGGCCTTCCATTTCGTCGATCGAAATTGAGGGCAACAAAAACATCGAAACCGATATGCTGAAAGATGCTCTGGCAGGTGCGGGCCTGGATGAAGGTCAGGTTTTCCGCCGGGCAACGCTGGAGCGCCTGGAGCTTGAAATTCTGAGGTCTTATATCGCTCAGGGGCGCTATAACGCGCGTGTAAAAGCCACAGCTGAAGAGTTGCCCCGAAACCGTGTTGCCATCCGGCTGGACATCAATGAAGGCTCGGTCGCCGCGATCCAGAACATCAACATCGTTGGTAACCGCGAGTTCGACGATGAAACCTTGACCGACCTCTTCGAGCTTCGCAGCAGCAGTTGGTGGAACTCTCTGACCAATAGCGACAAGTACGCTCGTGAAAAACTCAGCGGTGACTTGGAAACTTTACGTTCGTTCTATCTCGACCGCGGCTACCTCGATTTCAATGTGGAATCCAGTCAGGTGTCTATCTCGCCCGACAAGCAGCAAGTCTTCATCGCCATGGCCCTCAATGAAGGCCCACAGTACACCATCTCCGATATCCAGCTTCGCGGTAACCTGATTCTTGAAGAGGAAGAGCTGCGCAAGTTTATTCCGGTGAAAGAAGGCGATGTGTTCTCCCGTGCCCAGATGACGTCGATTTCCGAAGCTTTATCGTTTCGTCTCGGCCGCGAAGGTTATGCCTTTGCCAGCGTAAATGCGGTGCCTGAGCCTAGCGATGATCATACTGCCAAGGTCACTTTCTATATTGAGCCGGGCAAGCGTGCCTACGTGCGCCGTGTTAATTTTGATGGCAACGTATCCACCAAAGACGAAGTGCTGCGTCAGGAAATGACTCAGATGGAAGGCGGCGTTGCCTCTTCCGACCGGATCGAATTCTCTAAAACCCGCCTTGAACGCATGGGCTTCTTCAAAACGGTTGATGTGGAAACCGTGCCGGTTCCGGGTTCGGATGATCTGGTAGACGTGAATTACAGCGTTCAGGAACAGCCGACGGGTAGCCTGTCGGCCTCTGTAGGCTTCTCTCAGAACTCCGGTGTGATTCTTGGGGCGTCGGTTTCCGAAAACAACTTCTTCGGTAGCGGCAAGCGCGTATCCTTTGGTGTGAACTTCAGCGATTCCGTCAAGAGCGCCAACGTGTCCTACATGGACCCGTATTACACCGTGGACGGGGTAAGCCGCGGCTTTAGCGTATTCGCTCGGGAGACGGATTATCAGGAAGAGGACATTTCATCCTACTTGCTGGATGAATACGGTGCCCGGATGACGTTTGGTTACCCGACAGATTCCATTACCCGTCTGAACTTTGGTGTGGGGGTTACCCGATCAGACATCAAAAAAGGCGTTTTCTCCTCGGAGGAAGTCAGAACCTTTATTGAAGACGAAGGGGATTCCTTCACCAACTACTTCCTGTTTGGTAGCTGGCGCCGCAGTACCTTGAACCGTGGTGTGCTTCCGACCAACGGCTACAGTCATTCCCTGTCGTTGGATGTGGCCGTACCGGTTAGTGATCTGACGTTCTATAAAGCGAGTCACCGCACGGACTTTTACTTCCCGCTGGTCGATAGTCAGCGGTGGATCGTGCGGGCCCGAACAGAGGTTGGCTTCGGTGACGGTTATGGCGATCGTTCGCAGATGCCGTTCTTCGAGCATTTCTACTCAGGCGGTTACGGTTCGGTACGAGGTTATCGCGCCAATTCGCTGGGTAACAAAGCGACGAACCAGCCTAACGACTTCTCCGATCCCGATCCGTTTGGCGGTAACCTGCTCACCGAGGCTGGCCTGGAGCTGATTTTCCCGACGCCGTTTGCCGGCGATTCCCGGAGCATGCGTACGTCGTTTTTCCTGGATGCAGGCCAGGTCTTTGACACCGACCGTGGTTTCGACCCGGAGCTGACGGAAGTGCGTACTTCGGCGGGTGTGAGCTTCCAGTGGATCACCGCCGTTGGTCCGTTGGCGTTCAGTCTTGCTAAGCCACTGAACGACAAGAGTGGTGATGATACTCAGGTGTTCCAGTTCTCGCTGGGACAAACGTTCTGACACCTAATATAAAAACCAAAACAGGAAACAAAGGAGAGTTTTGATGAAGCGTATTTCAGCCGTTCTAGGTTCGCTATTACTGGCCTTCTCTTTTCATGCTGCGGCAGAGACCCGTGTGGGCGTGGTAGATCTGCGTCAGGCGCTTTTTTCATCGAACGACGCGCAGGCGTTCAGTGAGAAGCTACAGAAGGATTTCGCTGCCGATGAAAACAAAGTGCGCGAAGCTCAGGAAGCTGCTCGTAAACTGAAAGATCGCCTCGAAAAAGACGGTGCGATGATGAATGAAAGTGAGCGTACCAAGCTGGCAACGGAGTTTCAGGAAAAGGTTCAGGAATTTAATTTCCTCAAACAGCGTCTTGATTCAACGGTGGCCCAGCGTAAGCAACAGTTCCTCGAAGGTGCGCGCCCCGAGGTGGATGCGGCGGTTAAAGAGCTCTTGGAGGAGCATGATCTTGATTTGATCTTGCCGAGCGAAGCGGTTGTCTACGTGAAGCCAGAGATGAACTTGACCCCGCAGCTGCTTGAGAAGCTGAACCGTTAAAAAAACGGGCCTCCCCGGTCCAGGTATTTGGAGATAAAAAATGGCAGAAACATCCTATCGTCTTCAGGAAATTGCTGATGCGTTGGGGGCCAGCCTGCGGGGAGATCCGGATGCCCGGGTGTCTGGTATGGCAACCCTGCAAGCGGCAGGCCAGAGCCAGATCAGTTTCCTGGCAAATCCATCCTATGGTAAGTATCTGAAAGACACTCGGGCCGGCGCCGTTATTGTGTCTCCGGCAACGGCCGATCAAGCTCAGACCAATGTCCTGATTTTGGACAATCCTTACATGGGCTATGCTCGCCTGAGCCATTGGTTTGACCGCACGCCCGCGGCTCCAGCGGGCATTCACTCCACCGCGGTTGTTGATCCCAGCGCGACGGTTTCTGCCACTGCCAGCATTGGGCCCCACGTGGTTATTGAGGCCGATGCGAAGATCGGTGAACAGGTAGTTATTGGCGCGGGTTCCATTGTTGGCGCACGTTCGCGCATTGGTGATTGCTCCGTCCTTAACCCGCGAGTAACGCTCGCCCATGATGTTCATCTTGGCCAGCGCTGCAATATTTTGAGTGGTGCGGTGATCGGCGGGGCAGGCTTCGGGTTTGCCAACGAGAAGGGCGAATGGCATCGCATTGCCCAGTTGGGTGGTGTGGTTCTGGGCAATGACGTTGAAGTGGGTGCCAACACGACTATCGACCGCGGAGCGTTGGGCCCCACGGTGATAGGTGACGGGGTAAAGCTCGACAATCTTATTCAGATTGCCCACAACGTCCAGATTGGCGATCACACGGCCATGGCAGCGTTGACGGCGATAGCCGGCAGTACCAGCGTTGGTAAATACTGTGTGTTTGGTGGCGCTTCAGCAGTTGCTGGCCACCTGGAAATTGCGGATCAGGTTCATCTCACAGGGATGAGCATGGTCACCAATGATATCTCTGAAGCGGGCGTTTATTCGTCTGGTTTGCCGGCAGATAAAAACCGCCAGTGGCGAAAGAATGCTGTGCGCTTTAGGCAGTTAGACGGCCTGGCGCGACGGATTAAAGAACTCGAAAAGAAATTTAAAGGCTGAGGCCGGTCATGACGATGAACATCGAAGAAATTCTGGAATATTTACCGCATAGATATCCGTTTATGCTGGTCGACCGGGTAACCGAGGTCGAAAAAAATGTGTCGATCAAAGGCTATAAGAACGTATCGTTCAACGAGCCGTTCTTTACCGGACATTTTCCGGATAATCCGATCATGCCGGGCGTCTTGATTATCGAGGCCATGGCTCAGCTTTCCGGCATTCTGGGATTTGTGACAGTAGGGCGGAAACCGTCAGACGGCGTGATACAATATTTGGCTGGTTCCGATAAGGCTCGTTTTAAGCGCCCTGTGCGCCCCGGAGACCGCTTGGAACTGGAGTCCGAGCTTGTTTCTGCCAAGCGCGGCCTGTGGAAATTTAATTGCCGCGCGTTGGTAGATGGGAATGTTGTCTGCGTGGCAGAAATACTAACCGCTGAGAGAGAAGTTTGATGGCGACAAATGACTGGTCGGGTGTCCATCCTCAAGCGATTGTGGACCCATCAGCCAAGCTGGGGGCTAACGTCACGGTAGGCCCTTGGAGCTATATTGGCCCGAATGTGGAGATCGGTGATAACACCGAGATTCTTTCCCACGTTGTTGTAAAAGGTCCAACGGTTATTGGTAAAAATAACCGTATTTTCCAATTCTCCAGTATCGGAGAAGAGTGCCAGGACAAAAAGTACGCGGGTGAGCCCACAACGCTCGTCATCGGCGACAACAACACCATTCGCGAGAACTGCACCATCCATCGTGGTACGACCCAGGACCGCGGTGAAACCCGCATTGGTAGCGACAATCTGCTGATGGCGTATGTGCACGTTGCGCACGACTGTGTGGTAGGTAATGGCACCATACTGGCGAACTGCGCGACCCTGGCTGGCCACGTGACCGTCGGGGACTTCGCGATTCTTGGTGGTGGCACGATGGTGCATCAGTTCTGTCATATCGGCCCGCACAGCATGGCGGCAGGTGGAAGTATCGTTCTGAAAGATATTCCTGCCTATGTTATGGCCAGCGGCCAATCCGCTCAGCCGCACGGCATGAATGTGGAAGGCCTGAAGCGCCGTGGTTTCAGCAAAGAAGATTTGTTGGCGTTGCGACGCGCTTACAAGGTTATCTACCGTCAGGGGTTAACCAGCGAGCAAGCGTTGGCCGAACTTGAACAAAGTTACGCTGATACCCCTGTGATGAAGCCTCTGATTGCCTCGCTCCGGGGATCGGACCGCGGCATCATTCGCTAAGTCGGCAGGAGGCTGTCGGTGGCAGATGTTCAGGTTGACCCAGTCAGCTTTCGCAAAGTAACCATAGCGATTATCGCAGGGGAGGCATCGGGCGACATTCTCGGTGCCGGGCTCATTCGGTCGCTTCGTTTGCGCTACCCCAATGCTCGCTTTGTCGGCATTGGGGGCGATGAGATGATTGCCGAAGGCTTCCATTCATTAGTGCCCATGGAACGGCTGTCCGTGATGGGGCTCGTGGAAGTGTTGGGGCGTATCCGGGAATTGTTCAGCATTAGGGCCCGGCTTCTCGATTATTTCTTCGCCACCCCTCCTGATGTCGTGATCGGCATCGATTCTCCCGATTTCACTATCACCATCGAACGCCGTTGCCGAGAGGCGGGCATTCCTTCGGTGCATTATGTCAGTCCGTCTGTATGGGCCTGGCGCCAAAAACGCATTTTCAAAATCGCAAAATCGATCGACTTGATGCTTACGCTGCTTCCCTTCGAAGCGCGCTTTTACGAAGAACATAACGTGCCCGTAGCCTTTGTCGGCCATCCTCTTGCGGACCGGGTGCCGATGGAGCCGGATACCTTGGCGGCTCGAGAAGCGCTGGGTCTGGACGCTGATAAGCCGGTTCTGGCTGTGTTGCCCGGAAGTCGAGGTGGGGAAGTCGAGCGTCTGGGTACCTTGTTTTTGGAAGCATCCCGTTGGCTGCAAGGGCGTCGGCCAGATATCCAGTTGGTCATTCCTTGCGTGAACCGTGATCGCGAGCGGCAAATTGAGGCGTTGGTGGAATCACTTGAGGTGAAGCTGTCGGTGACTTTGGTGCGCGGCCGCTCTCGCGAGGTGATGGCGGCCAGTGATGTGGTGATGCTGGCATCTGGTACTGCTACGCTCGAAGCGATGCTGCTGAAAAAACCGATGGTGGTGGGGTATCGGCTGAGCAACTTCAGTTTCAAACTGCTGTCGCGCTTGGTCAAAGTGCCTTGGGTTGCCTTGCCAAATCTGCTGGCCAAGAAGGAACTGGTGCCGGAATTGTTGCAGGATGATGCCACCCCTGAAGCTCTCGGTGCGGCTGTGCTGCAACGGCTTGAAGATAAGGCAGGGCGTGCCCGCCTGAAAGAAGCGTTTACCGAGCTTCACATTGCCCTTAAACAAGATGCCGACGAACGCGCTGCGAGTGCGGTATCGGAGCTAATCGAGAGCAAACGCTGATGCCCGCTAAAGAGTTGCCGCCGTTCGAGTGTGCCTATCAAGGAAAGCTTTTGGCGGGTGTCGATGAAGTAGGGCGGGGCCCACTGGTGGGCGCGGTGGTCACCGCGGCCGTGATTCTCGACCCGGAGCGGCCCATCGCGGGATTAGCCGATTCCAAAAAGCTGACAGAGAAAAAGCGGGCAAAGCTGTACGACGAAATTATTGAAAAGGCGGCAGCCTGGAGTCTCGGGCGCTGCGAGCCGGAAGAAATTGATCGTTTGAATATCTATCAGGCAACCATGCTTGCGATGCAGCGCGCGGTCGATGGCTTGTCGATCGCGCCGGAATACGTGTTGGTGGACGGTAACCGCTGCCCCAAGTGGAACTGGCCATCCGAGCCGGTTGTTAAAGGCGACGGCCGGGTTGAGGCGATCAGTGCCGCATCGATCATTGCGAAGGTAACCCGGGATCTGGAAATGGATGCGTTGGAGGAAAAGTACCCGGGCTTCGGGTTTGTCAAACACAAAGGTTACCCGACACCGGTTCACCAGGAAGCCTTAATGCGGCTGGGTGCAATCCCGGAACACCGGCGGTCATTCAAGCCGGTTCAGGTGGCAATCGAAACGGTAGGTTTGTTTCGGCCAGAAGAGGCGGTAAGTGAGGCTTTAAGCTTTCCGACCGATTTGTTTGAAGATATCTGTTGACGGAACGAGTTATCCTCTGTAATATTCGCGCCACGTTGATCGGGGTTAGCCCCGAAATAAGACGAACAGTTTGATGCGGGGTGGAGCAGTCTGGTAGCTCGTCGGGCTCATAACCCGAAGGTCGTTGGTTCGAATCCAGCCCCCGCTACCATATAAAAGAAAGGCAGATCAGTAACTTACTGGTCTGCCTTTTTTGCTTTCTGCGTCTCGAAATTCCTCTGTGCCCAAATTGTGCCCACACAGTGGCCAATGTTGTTTGGGTGTTTGTTAGCTTTCTGGGGTTCTACCTCGTTTCCACGGACGCTTTTAAAACGGCGGACAGTTTCTGATCCTGAACGGCAGCTCTACGTCGCATCCTGGGATTATGGAATCACTCGATGTAATCAAATATGTCAGCTCGCGCCTCGTTCTGAGTGCGATAACGCCGGTGGTGAACTCGCTCCCGGTGAATTGGCTGCCTCGATCAGAGAGTAAAATCACCGGGTCTTTCCCTTGGCGTTGCCAAGCGGCCATCTCAACCGCTCTGATCACCATATGCCGATCCTGTCGATGATGCATGGACCAACCAACGATCAGCTTGCTGAACAGGTCTAGAGCTGTGCATAGAAAGAGCGTTGCTTCTTGCGTGGCTAGCCCTGAATGGCGTGTTTGGCCATCAACCAAGCAACACGGTTCAGGCTGGTTAACGTGCCTTCGGCAACCAGGTCCTCGTGCATTCGGGGTGAGCCAATCATGCCTCCACTATCGTCATGAATCTCTCTAATGTGACAGCAAGTGCTTATTCGCCTTTGCCCTGGCGGACTCAGGGCGAGATACCCAAACGTAATAACCGCTGGCCGACACCTTCAGGCATCGGCACATAAGGCGTATCGGGAAATGATTGCGACAACGTTGAATCGCCTGATGCCTCAGGACGACTCCTTTGCGAAGAACACTGCCGCTTCGCGCAAAAAATCACGCTCCTTCTAAGTATCAGTGTGTTCTGGGATGGTTGGCTCCAGCGAAACGTCAATAAGCCCGTGCTGAAGCTTTTTCAAAAGATGGAGCAAGCTGACGCTGTCATCAAAACTCATTCCATGCATGGCCTGTCTGTAAAACTCGTCAATAGTGTCCTGCAGTCGATTCCAGAAACTCCGACCAGATTCGGTAAGTACCACCAGTCTAGCTCGGCGGTCTTCGGGATCAGGAATCCGAACGACATGCCCGTCTCTTTCCATTCGCTTGAGGACGCCATCGAGGTTTTGGCGACTGACGTAAAGGTACTCTTTCAGCTGATTGAATGAAGTGCCGTCGTCGAATCCTTCTCGAGACAATGCACCCAATACTGCCCACTGCACAGCACTGATGCCCATCTCATTCTGAACCTGGCGCTGCAGATTGTTTCCAGTCTGGAACGGGCGAAAAAATAGCCGGTTGGGAATGCCTCCGGATTCATTGACGATCATTTCGTATCCCGTTAATAAAGAATGGTTCGCAAGACGTTTGAGTCTATTAATCAACGATATCTTCACATAAATCAGGGGTGATCTTCCGCATTTTCTTGCGTCGCGCCGGAGGAGCAGGGCTCTGTGAATCCGGAGTTTCCTGAGAGCTCGCAGGAAACTCCGTGGTCGCAGTCTTCACTCAGTTAGTGATCAGCTTGCACTTGCTCTCGGATAGCGGACGGAATGCTTCGTTACCGGGAATAGTTCGAACAATCTTGTACAGATCCCACTCGCCGGTAGATTCTCCCGGTGTTTTCACCTGAGCCAGATACATGTCATGAACCATGCGGCCATCTTCACGGATACGACCGTTTTTGGCAAACATATCGTTGATCGGAGTCTCTATCAGATGCTGGCGGACAGTTTGGGGGTCATCCGAGCCAGTAGCTTCTACCGCCTTCAGGTATTGCATCGTGCTGGAGTAGATGCCCGCATGCACCATGGTTGGACGGGTGCCGGTTTCTTCCATGAAACGATCAGACCATGCACGAGTCTCGTCGTTCATATCCCAGTACCAACCGGTAGTCAGTTGCAGTCCCTGGGCCGCTTCGGGTCCCAGAGCGTGAATGTCACTGATAAATACGACAAGACCGGCAATGGTTTGGCCTGACTGGGTAATACCGAATTCTGCCGCAGTGGAGATCGCATTGGTGGTATCTGCACCGGCGTTTGCCAGAGCGATGACATCGGCGCCAGAAGCTTGGGCCTGCAAAATAAATGAAGAGAAGTCAGGAGTCGGGAATGGATGGCGGATGCTTCCCAGAATCTCACCGCCATTGGCTTCTACAACCCGTGTGACGTCAGCTTCCATGGCATGACCGAAGGCATAGTCTGCGGTCAGTATGTACCAGGATTTGCCGCCTTCCTGAACGATCGCGGTTGGGGTGCCAATGGACAGTGCGTAGGTGTCATAGACGTACTGAATATGATTTGGGGTGGCGCGACATTTGGTGAATCTGGAAGTGGTGAATACCTATGAAGGTACCCACGATGTGCACGCCCTGATACTGGGCCGGGCCCAGACCGGGATTCAGGCGTTCTTTTGATTATTTATAAAGGGGCCAACAGAGTTGTTGGCCCCTTTTAGTCAGCCCAGATGTTTGAACAACAGATCGGCCATTAGAGCCGGACATTCGACCGATGGCACGTGGCCAATACCATCCAGAATCAGCGGGGCCGGGGAATCACTGAATTGCGCCAGGGCTTTCAGTGACTCCGGTGGTGTCGCTGCATCCTCTGAGCCACCAACCAGGAGAATCGGCATATTGCGATCCTTCAGCTTTTCCCTGAAATCGGCTTTACCCAGCATTTCGCACAGCAGTGCATAGCTGTTGGCATCGCCCCGTCCCATAATCACTTTCCAGCCGTCCAGAAGCGCAGGCTGATCCTGACAGGCATTCGGGCCGAACCAGCGGGGCACGATTTCGCCGGCCATCGCCACCAGGCCTTTCTCCCGAACGTTGGCCGCACGCAGGCTCCAGGCTTCCTCGGTGCCAATGATGGCGCCGGTGTTGGTCAGTGTGGCGGTCTCAAGCTGCTCGCTATGGGCAGCAATCAGCTGTTGACCGATTACTCCGCCGATAGATGTGCCGGCAAAATGAAATCTGGATACCCCGGCTTCTTTCGCCAGTGCCAGGGCTTCCTGTGCTAGGTCATCCGGTGTGATTTCTCCGGCGGTTTCGGGCCAGGCGGCACTTGCCCCGTGTCCAGGCAGGTCCCAGGTCAGAACCCGGAACTTTGGTAACAGCATGGGCAGCATGTCGTCCCAAACTCCCTGGGTCATGCCCAGAGGGTGTGCCAGCATCAATAACGGCTTTTGGCTGTCGCCCAGCAGGCGATAGCAGATGGTGCGGCCGTTGTTATTCAGAAATGCCATGTTGTCTCCTCAGAAAGGGTCCGATCAGACCCGTTCAATCAGTGTAGCAATACCCTGACCCACACCCACGCACATGGTGCACAGGGCGTAGCGGCCGCCAGTGCGCTGCAGTTGGTGTGCCGCAGTCTGCAGCAGGCGCGCGCCTGACATACCCAGCGGATGGCCGAGGGCAATGGCACCACCGTTCGGGTTCACCCGGGGGTCGTCATCGGCAACGCCCAGCTCACGCAGCACTGCCAGGCCCTGGGCGGCGAAGGCTTCGTTGAGCTCGATCACGTCGATCTCATCGATGCTGATGCCCTGTTTTTTCAGCAGCTTCTGGACGGCCGGCACAGGGCCAATACCCATGATCCTGGGTTCTACGCCAGCGGTGGCCATGCCCAGGATTTTCGCCATCGGCTTCAGCCCGTGCTGTTTGACTGCAGCTTCGCTGGCCACAAGCATGGCGGCGGCGCCGTCGTTGACGCCAGACGCGTTACCCGCGGTCACACTGCCATTTTCACGGAACGGAGCAGGGAGGGCCGCGAGTTTCTCCAGGGTGCTGGCGCGGGGATGCTCGTCGGTGTCGAACACCAGCGGCTCCTGTTTCCGCCGGGGAATCGACACCGGCACAATTTCCTCCGCGAAGATGCCGTCTTTCTGGGCCCGGGCGGTCTTTTCCTGGGAGCGGAAGGCGAACAGGTCCTGATCTTCCCGCGACACCTTGTACTGCTCGGCTACGTTCTCCGCCGTTTCCGGCATGGAATCGACGCCGTATTGTTTTTTCATCAGCGGATTCACAAAGCGCCAGCCGATGGTGGTGTCTTCAATTTTCTGGCCCCGGGAAAACCCGGAGTCCGCCTTGCCCATCACGTAGGGCGCGCGGGACATGGATTCCACGCCGCCGGCCAGTACCAGGTCCATTTCTCCGGCGCGGATGGCGCGGAAGGCGGTGCCTACTGCGTCCATACCGGAACCGCACAGGCGGTTTAGGGTGGTGCCGGGTACGGAGGTGGGCAAACCGGCCAGCAATGCCGACATGCGGGCCACGTTGCGATTGTCTTCACCGGCCTGGTTGGCGCTGCCCATCATGACCTCGTCGATGGCTGCCGGGTCCAGATCCGGGGCCTGCTCAAGTACGGCCTTGAAGATATGCGCGGCCAGGTCATCCGGGCGTACGCTGGCGAGGGTGCCACCAAAACGGCCGATGGCGGAGCGGCGGGGATGGCAAATGAATACGTCAGTCATGGTGGACCTCACTGTTGGCCGGAATGATGGGCATTGGTGCGGGTTTTCAGGTCCCGCAGCACTTTGAGTTCCTCGGCGGTCGGCGCCGGGGTGGTTTCCAGCTGCTCGGCGAAGCGGATGTCCCAGCCGGTCGCCTCGATCACGTCTTCCCGGGTCACGTTCGGGTGCAGGGAGGTGACCACGAGCTCCTTAGTCTCCGGATCCGGCTTGAGGATGCACAGGTCGGTAATGACCACCGTGGGGCCACGGCCAATGTTCGGTACGTTGTCCCGGGCCTTGCCGTCACGGCCGAAGCCGACGGTGGTCACGAAGTCCACATCCTTCACGAAGGTGCGCCTGGAGTGCTTCACGGTAATGAACACTTCCTTCGCGTTGGTGGCAATTTCCGGGGCGCCGCCACCGCCGGGCAGGCGAACTTTGGGCTCGCGGTAATCGCCGATCAGGGTGGTGTTCAGGTTGGCGTAACGGTCGATCTGGGCGGTGCCCAGGAAGCCAACGCTGATGTGGCCGCCCTGCAGCCAGTAGCGGAACATCTCAGGCACGGAAACCGTGGTCAAGGCCGATTCGCACAGCTCGCCGTCGCCGATGGACAGTGGCAGCACGTCTGGCTTGGTTTGCAGGGTGCCGGATTCGTAGATCAGGGTGACATCCGGAGCGTGGGTCAGGCGAGCCAGGTTGGCGGCCTCGCTGGGCAGGCCGATGCCCACGAAGCAAGTCATGTCGTTGGTCAGCGCACGGGCAGCGGTAACGCTCATCATTTCGGAAGATGTGAATTCAAGGCTCATCACGCGGCTCCTTTCTCGAATACGTTTTCTTGCAGCCAGGTCTGGAAGGTCTCGCGGTCGCGGGCAATGCCGTCCCAGTCTTTGTAGAAGGCGTTGTCGCGGTCGTAGTAGCCCAGTGCATAGGACGGCCTGGCGCCTTTCGGAGCCTCGGCAATCGCGGTGATCGCCCAGGACGGCAGCACGCAGGCATTAACCGATGCGCCCAGGTCATCCACGATTTCCTCGACGGTGACAATGCTGCGCTTGGCGGCCAGCACCACTTCTTTCTGGATACCGACGATGCCTTCAATCAGCACATTGCCCTTGCGGTCGGCCCGCTGGGCATGGATTACCGCCACGTCCGGGCGAATCGACGGCACGGCCGCCAGGCGCTCACCGGTGAACGGGCATTCGATGAACTTGATCTGGTCATTTACTTTCGGCAGATCGCTGCCTACATATCCGCGCAGAACTGCCAGCGGCAGGCCGGCCGCACCAGCTTCATAGGCGTTGGCCATGGCCGCGTGGCTGTGTTCGAGAATCTCCAGCTGGTTCGGCCAGCCCTTTTCAACAGCATCCCGCAGGCGGTGCAGGGAGCCCACACCCGGGTTGCCGCCCCAGGAGAAGATCAGTTTTTTGGCACAGCCGGCACCGATCATCTGGTCATACACCAGGTCCGGGGTCATGCGGATCAGGGTCAGGTCCCGCTTTTCCTGACGGATGATTTCATGGCCCGCAGCAAACGGGATCAGGTGGGTGAAGCCTTCCATCGCCACGGTATCACCGCTGTTGATGTACTTGCTCACCGCTTCCTTGAGGGGAAGAAACTCGGCCATCGCAATGCCTCCTGTGTCACTTTTGTGATGAGTTCGCTGTACGAACATAAGTTTAATATGCGAACATGATGGCGCGATTGGTTTTGGGTCGTCAAGTACAAATTTTGTTCACAAGGTAAAATGTACAGTTGTTCGTTGTGCGAACACGCTGTGGGCGTGCGAAACTAAGGCCAGTAACGGTACTTAAGGAGTCAGAATGGACGAGCAGATTCTCAAGCCCGGTGATCGGGATTACGTGGGAGCGTTGGCTTCGGGGCTGGAGGTTTTACAGGCTTTTGATGCGGAGCACCCACGAATGACCCTGAGCGAAGTGGCAGCCCGCACCGAGATGGATCGGGCCAAGGCTCGGCGCTTCCTGCTGACGCTGCACGCACTGGGCTTTGTGAAGCGAACCGGCCGGCAGTTTGAGCTGACCCCCCGGGTGCTTCAGCTGGGTTATGCCTACCAGGTGTCAAACCAGTATCGGGCTGTGATTCAACAGTACCTTGAAGACGTGACAGCTGAACTCGGGGAGTCGTCTTCTCTGGCCGTCCTGGATGGTGATGACGTGGTTTACGTGGTGCGCTCGGCGGCCCGCCACCGGTTGATGGCCATTACCTTGTCGGTCGGCACCCGCTTGCCTGCGGCTTATACCTCGATGGGGCGGGTGTTATTGGCCCAGTTGCCGGAGCATGAGTTGAAAGCGTATCTCGACAGGGTCAGTCTTGAGCCTTATACCGGGTTGTCCATTACCGACCAGCAGGCGCTCCGGAAAGAAATAGATAAGGTTCGCGAGCAGGGCTATGCGATGGTTGACCAGGAACTGGATCAGGGGCTGCGCTCGGTGGCAGTGCCAGCGTTTGCTGGCAGTGGCGAGTTGCTGGGGGCACTGAACATCAGTACCAACGCCGCACGGGTGGATATGGATACCCTGATGAACACCTACCTGCCCCGCCTGCAGGCAGTAGCCGAAAAGGTCCGGCAAACCGCTCGCTGATGCTCAGGGATACCGGCCCATCACCCGGTTTTCGATCAACTCCCCCAGAATCGTATTTGTCAGGCGCATGACTGCGTTGGGGCTTTCTCCTCTTCGGCGGGAGGCGATCACCGGCGTGGTAATGTTGTCATCCTCCAGCGGCATATAGTCCACCCCTTCACGTTGCAGCCGGCGCACCTGCTCCGGCACCAGGGTAAAACCCATGTCAGAGGCCACCAGGGACAAGGCGGTTTGCAGGTCGTTCACTTGCTGGATGACATGTGCTCTGAGGCCGCGACGGTGAAACAGGCCCTGGGTAATATCGGAAAAGTTGGGGCCGGCGCCGGCTGGAAAGGTGATCATGGGTACCTCAGAGAGTTCTTTCATCGAAGGTGGATGCCGGCTGAGCGGATGGCAGGCAGGCAGGGCTGCAATCATGGGTTCGTCGAAGAGAAGTTCCTGTTCGACATCCGGGTCCTGAATGTTCAGGCGGCCAAAGCCGATATCGATCTTTCCCGCTTTCAGGGCTTCTATCTGCTCCCGGGTTTTCAGTTCGTGCAGCACAATCTCCAGGTTTTTGTTCTGCCGAAGCCGGCGCACCATCAGGGGTAACTGTCCGTAGAACACCGAGGGCACGAAGCCGATCGAGAATAGGGTTTTCCGGTGCTGGGCGATCCGGCGGGTGTCGTCTACGGTGGCATTAACCTTGTCCAGTACCTGCTTGGCCTGCTCCAGAAAGTACTCGCCGCCGGTGGTCAGCTCCAGGCCCCGTGGTTTGCGAATAAATAATTCCACACCTACTTCCTGTTCCAGCTGTTTGATCGCCCGGGTCAGGGGTGGTTGCGCAATAAACAGCTTTTCGGCGGCGCGGGTCAGGTTGCCTGCTTCGGCCACTGCGACGAAGTACCGCAAGTGTCTCAGCTCCATCCATACCTCCAGGGTATCGGTTATTACTTAATCAATATTGGTTCACGTCAGTGAAACTTCGTACTGTTTGAATCACAGGATTTTTACCTTGCGATTCGGAGTAGTTATGTCAGCCACCATTCAGTCCCTTGAAGTCATCCTGGTCGATATCCCGACCATCCGCCCGCACAAGCTTTCGATGACAACCATGGGGGTTCAAACCATGGTGATTGTGCGCGTGAGGGACTCTGATGGCTTGGAAGGCCTGGGTGAGGCGACCACCATCGGTGGCCTGGCCTATGGCCCCGAAAGCCCGGAAAGTGTAAAGCTTACCATTGATACCTATTTCAAACCGCAACTGATTGATCAGCCTGCCAGCAATATCAATACCCTCAGGGTAATGTTAGACCGCTCCACCCGCGGCAACAACCTGGCCAAGTCGGCCATTGAAACCGCCTTGCTGGACCTTCAGGGCAAACGCCTGAACCGCCCGGTGTCGGACCTGCTCGGTGGCGCACTGCACCAGCACATTCCGGTGCTCTGGACGCTGGCCAGTGGCGATACCGGCAAAGATATCGCAGAGGCCCTGGATCTGATCGAAGCGCGTCGCCACTGTGACTTCAAACTCAAGATCGGCTCCCGTCCGGTGATGGACGATGTTCGTCATGTGGCGGCGATCAAAGAAGCGGTCGGTGACAGCGCCAGTGTCCGTGTGGATGTGAATCAGGCCTGGGACGAAGCCACGGCCGCCAAAGGTATGGCGGAATTGCAGGCGGCCGGTATTGATCTGGTAGAGCAGCCCACCCCGATGAAGGATTACGCCGCCTTGGTACGGCTGTCTGAAAAGTTCCACCTGCCCATCCTGGCCGACGAGGCCGTGGCAGACGCCAAGGACATGTACAGCCTGGCGGCCGCCGGTTTCAGCGGCGCCGTGGCGATGAAAATTGCGAAGGCGGGTGGCCCGATGAAGGCACTGGCCCAGGCGAAGGTGGCCCAGGCCGCGGGTATCGGCCTGTACGGCGGCACCTTGCTGGAAGGTACCATCGGCACGGTCGCATCCCTGCATGCGTGGTCCACGCTCGAAACCCTGCACTGGGGCACGGAGATGTTCGGCCCGCTGCTGATGAAAGACGACATCGTGGTCAAGCCGCTGAACTTCCACAACAACGGTGTCGATCTGCCGCAGGGCCCGGGCCTGGGTATCGAAATTGATGAAGACAAGCTGGACCGGTATCGCCGCAAAGCCTGATACGCCAAAAGATTCAGTAAACGGAGGAAAGCACATGCTGTTCAAAGTTGAGATGAAGGTGAACATCCCCCACGACATGCCCGCCGAAGTCGCTGCGGACATCAAGGCCCGGGAAAAAGCCTACGCCCAGGACCTGCAAAAACAGGGTAAGTGGCGTCACCTGTGGCGAGTGGCGGGCAGCTACGCCAACGTCAGTATCTTTGACGTGGCAGACAACGCCGAGTTGCAAGACCTGATCAGCAACCTGCCGCTGTTCCCTTATATGGATATCACCGTCGCGCCCTTGTGCCGGCACCCGTCTTCTATCCATGAGGATGACCGTTAATCACACCCTTTGTTGCCAACTGATGAACTGATACGAGCAACAAAAATAACAGTAACCGAGGAGAACAATCATGACCGTTAAAACTATGCATACTGCGGACGTGAAGGACCTGCTGGAGAAAGTGGCCGGCTTCAATCAGGAAGGTGGAAACGAGCGAGTAAAGAAAATCGTTCATCGTCTGATGCACGATATTTTCCAGATTGTTGAAGACTTTGACGTGACAGCCGAAGAGTTCTGGCAGGCCGTTTACTACGTTGGTGACTTGGGCAAGAACGGCGAAGCCGCCCTGCTGGCGCCAGGCCTGGGCATGGACAAGTACCTGGACATCCGCATGGATGCCGAAGACGAGCAAGCCGGCCTGGCCGGAGGCACGCCGCGCACCATTGAAGGCCCGCTGTATGTAGCCGGTGCCCCCATGAGCGAAGGCTTTGCCCGCATGGACGATGGTTCCGACGAAAGCGCCGAGACCATGATCCTGACCGGTCAGGTGACTGACGAGAACGGCGCCCCTCTGGTAAATGCGGTGGTGGATGTCTGGCACGCCAACACCATGGGCAACTACTCCTACTTTGATCAGTCCCAGACCGAGTACAACCTGCGTCGCCGTATTCGCACCGACGAAAACGGTCGGTACATCGCGCAGTCCATCATCCCGTCTGGTTACGGCTGTCCGCCTGAAGGTTCCACCCAGGCCCTGCTGAACCTGCTGGGTCGCCACGGTAACCGCCCGGCGCACATCCACTTCTTTGCCTCCAAGTCGGGCTACAAGCACCTGACCACCCAGATCAACCTGGCCGGTGACGAGTACACCTACGACGACTTCGCCTTCGCTACCCGTGAAGAGCTGGTGGTTGAAGCCAACCGCATCGAAGACCCGGCCAAGGCTGAGCAGTTCGGCCTGAACAAGCCGTTCACCGAAGTGGAGTTCAACATCCAGCTGGTTGCTACCGACAAGCCTGAGCTGCAAAGCCGCCAAGAGCGCAAGCGCGCCCTGGAAGGCGAAGCGGCCTGATTCCAACCCTTTAATCCCAATGTTCTTGTGATCCGACCGGCCTGTGAACGCAGGCCGGTCAGGGGGCCCACACGCCCGAAAAACGGTTTTCACAACAACAAAATGGAGTGACGAACATGACTCGCCAACTCGACCGACTTGAGAAAACGATCCGCAACGCGGTGGAAGCCGATGCACAAACCGGCCACTACCGCTGTGACCGCAGCATCTTCACCGACGAAGAGCTGTTTGAACTGGAGATGAAACACATCTTCGAAGGCAACTGGATTTTCCTGGCGCACGAGAGCCAGATCGAGAATCCGGGCGACTACTACACCACCACAGTGGGTCGTCAGCCGGTGATCATCACCAAGACCAAGGATGGCGAGCTCAAAGCAATTCTGAACACCTGTACCCACCGCGGGGCGACCCTGTGCCGCAAGAAGCGCGGCAACAAGACCTCCTTCACTTGCCCGTTCCATGGCTGGACCTTCAAGAACGACGGCAAGCTGCTGAAGGCCAAGGACCAGAAGA
This sequence comes from Marinobacter sp. MDS2, assembly GCF_030718085.1. Lineage (NCBI taxonomy): Bacteria > Pseudomonadati > Pseudomonadota > Gammaproteobacteria > Pseudomonadales > Marinobacteraceae > Marinobacter > Marinobacter sp. MDS2. Next base: position 685,218 of record NZ_JAVAJF010000001.1, on the reverse strand, counting down.
AGGGCGGTTACCCGGACAGCTTTAACGTGGACGGCTCCCACGACCTGAAACATCTGCCGAAGTTCGAAAACTACCGCGGCTTCTTGTTCGGCAGCCTGAACGCCGACGTATTGCCGCTGGAAGAGTACCTGGGTGAGACCACCAAGGTGCTTGACGCCATCGTGGACCAGGCGCCGGAAGGCCTGGAGATCCTGCGCGGCGCGTCCACCTATACCTACGAAGGTAACTGGAAGCTGACTGCCGAAAACGGCGCCGACGGCTACCACGTAAGCACCGTGCACTGGAACTACCTGTCCACTATGGGCCAGCGCAACTACGAGAAAGGTGGCACCGAGGCAGTAGATGCCAAGAGCTGGTCCAACGAAGGCGGTTTCTACTCCTTCGAGAACGGCCACATGATGCTGTGGACCCGCCTGACCAACCCGGAAGTACGCCCGGTATACAACCAACTGGAGCGCCTGGAAAAGGAAGTGGGTGAGGCGAAGGCCGACTTCATCGTGCGCACCACCAAGAACCTGTGCCTGTACCCGAACGTTTACGTGATGGACCAGTTCTCCACCCAGATCCGGGTGCTGCGCCCGATTGACGTCAACAAGACCGAGATCACCATCTACTGCTGGGCACCCAAGGGTGAATCCGCAGACAACCGCGCCAAGCGCATTCGTCAGTACGAAGACTTCTTCAACGTGTCCGGCATGGGCACGCCGGATGATCTGGAAGAGTTCCGCGCTTGCCAGCAGGGCTACTACGCCAAGGGTACCAAATGGAACGACATGAGCCGTGGCGCCCAGCAATGGATTGAAGGCGCCGACGACTGGGCCAAGGGCATCGACCTGAAGCCGATCCTCAGTGGCGCCAAACCGGAAGATGAAGGCCTGTATGTAACGCACCACCAGCACTGGGTGGAAGAGATGACCAAGGCTGTTGAAACCGAGCGCGCGCGCTTTATTTCCCTGACCGAGGAGGCTTCCAAATGAGCATGTCTTTCGAACAGATCCAGGCTTTTGTTTACCGGGAAGCCCGTCTGCTGGACGACCGGGAGTGGGATGAGTGGCTCAAGTGCTACCACGAAGACGTTACCTACTGGATGCCGGCCTGGGACGACAACGACGAGCTGACCGAAGATCCGCAGACCGAGATCTCGCTGATCTACTACCCCAACCGTAGTGGACTGGAAGACCGCGTCTACCGGCTGAAAACCGAGCGTTCTGGCGCCAGTTCCATCCCGGAGCCGCGCACCGTTCACCTGACCAGCAACCTGGAAATCCTGGAGCGGGACGGCGACACCGTAAAACTGCGTTTCAACTGGCAGACCAACAGCCACCGTTACCACAAGACCCAGTCCTTCTTCGGCGTGTCTTTCTACACCCTGGACTGCAGTGGCGAGCAGCCGCTGATCACCGAGAAGAAGGTGGTTCTTAGCAACGATTACATCAATCAGGTGATTGATATCTATCACCTGTAATTGATGGGGAGAGCATCATCATGAGTTACAACATCGCGCTTAATTTTGAAGACGGCGTTACCCGGGTCATCACTTGCAATGAAGGTGAAACCGTTCTCGACGCCGCCTACCGGGCCCAGATCAACCTGCCCATGGATTGCTCCGACGGTGTCTGCGGAACCTGTAAGGGATCCTGCCACCAGGGTGAGTTTGACATGGGTGACGAGTACATCGACGAAGCGCTGTCTGACGAGGAAGCCGAACAGGGCATGGTGCTGACCTGCCAGATGGTGCCCTCCAGCGATTGTGTGGTTGAGGTTCCGGCGGCCGCATCCCTGTGCAGCAAGGCCGGTAACGAGGCCGTTACCGGCACCGTGGGTGAAGTCAACCTGATTTCCCCCACCGCCATCGAACTCAAGGTTACCGCAGACGCCGATATCGGCTTCCTGCCGGGCCAGTACGTAAACATCCAGGTGCCCGGCACCGAGGAAACCCGTGCTTACTCGTTCAGCTCCCGCCCGGGCAGCCGCGAGTTGAGCTTCCTGATCCGCAACGTGCCCGGTGGCCTGATGAGCTCTTGGCTGGTGGGCAAGGCCAAGACTGGCGACAAGGTGACCCTGACCGGCCCCATGGGTGTGTTCTACCTGCGCCCGGTCCAGCGCCCTGTTCTGATGCTGGCCGGTGGTACCGGCCTGGCTCCGTTCCTGGCCATGCTCGAAAGCCTTAAGGAAAAAGGCTGCGAGCAGCCCACTCACATGATCTACGGCGTGACCAACGACGATGACCTGGTGGGGCTGAAAGCCCTCGAAAAATTTGCCGAAGAAATTGAAAACTTCAGTTTCAAGACGGTAGTGGCCAGCGACGAAAGTTCGCATCCCCGCAAGGGCTATGTCACCAACCACATGGAAGATGCACCGATCAACGAGGGTGATGTAGACGTGTATCTGTGCGGGCCGCCTCCGATGGTTGACGCGGTACTGGGTTACTTCCGGGAGCAGGGCATTGAGCCCAACTCCTTCCACTACGAGAAGTTCACCCCGAGCGTATCCGCGGCTGAGGAGAAAGTGGCATGACCCCGCGTTTCACAGGCAAGGTGATGGTGGTCACCGGTGCGGCACAGGGCATTGGCCGGCGAGTGGCCGAACTGGCCGCCGCCGAAGGTGCCCGCCTGGTCCTGGTGGACATCGCGGACTACGTGCAGGGCGTTGCCGCCGAGCTGCGCGATCAGGGCTCTGAAGCCCTGGCCGTGCAGGCCAACCTGGAAACCTGGGAAGGTGCGGAAATGGTGATGGCCAAGGCCCATGGGCAGTATGGCCGCATCGACATCCTGGTTAACAATGTGGGCGGCACCATCTGGGCCCAGCCGTTCGAGCAGTACCAGCCGGAACAGATCCAGAAGGAAATCCAGCGCTCGTTGTTCCCGACCCTGTGGTGCTGCCGCGCTGTGCTGCCTTACATGGTGGAACAGAAGGGTGGTGCCATTGTGAACGTCTCATCGGTGGCGACCCGTGGCCTGATGCGGGTGCCCTACGGCGCCGCCAAGGGCGGCGTTAACGCCATGACTGTAAACCTGGCTTTCGAGTACGCCGAGCATGGCATCCGGGTGAACGCCACGGCCCCAGGCGGCACCGAGGCACCTCCCCGGCTGACGCCGCGCAACACCGAGGCACAGGGCGAGCGGGAACAGGCCTGGTACCAGACCCTGATCGACCAGACCAACGCCACCAGCTTCATGCGCCGCTACGGCACCCTTGATGAGCAGGCGGAACCGATTTTGTTCCTGGCTTCCGATGCGGCCAATTACATCACCGGAACCATCCTGCCCGTGGCCGGCGGCGACTGCGGTTAACGCAAAAAGATTGATAGGAACTCCCGACAAAAACAATAGTATTCGGAGAAACAGACCAATGAGAAACATCGACGTCAACGGCGTTATTGATAACGCGACATTCAACAAATTTCACTGGAAGGTGCTCTTCTGGTGCACCCTGATCATTATCTTTGACGGCTACGACCTAGTGATTTATGGCGTGGTTCTGCCGCTGCTAATGGACCAGTGGAACCTCAATCCGTATGTGGCAGGTTTGCTGGGTAGCAGTGCCTTGTTCGGCATGATGTTTGGTGCCATGGGCTTTGGCATGCTCTCCGACAAGTGGGGCCGGAAGAAAGTCATCCTGATGTGTGTGGTCCTGTTCAGTCTGACCACAGTTATCAACGGCTTTGCCACCAACGCCTGGCAGTTCGGCATCCTTCGGTTTATTGCCGGCCTTGGAATAGGGGGTGTAATGCCCAACGTGGTGTCGCTGATGAGCGAGTATTCGCCCGCTCGTAAACGCAGCACGCTCGTGGCTCTCATGTTCAGCGGCTACGCCGTGGGCGGCATGATTTCGGCAGGCCTGGGTATCTGGATCGTGCCCAATTTCGGCTGGGAGATCATGTTCTATCTTGCCATTGTGCCGATGTTGCTTCTGCCCCTGATGATCAAATACCTGCCTGAGTCGGTGGCATTCCTCATGGCCCAGAAGCGCGAGGGCGAGGCGCGGAACATTCTTTGCCAGGTGGCGCCTTTCAAAGCTATTAACGAGCAGGACGTCCTCGTTGTTCCGCCGACCACAGAAAGCAAGGCGCCGGTGCTGGAACTGTTCCGGGGTGGCCGTGCCATGAGCACGCTGATGTTCTGGGTGGCCTTCTTTAACTGCTTGTTGATGGTGTACGCACTTGGCTCCTGGTTGCCGAAACTGATGTCGGCGGCCGGTTATCCGCTCGATTCCAGCCTGATGTTCTTGATGGTGCTGAACATCGGGGCCATTGTCGGCGCGGTTGGCGGTGGATGGTTGGCCGACCGTTTTTCACTGCGATCTGTCATGGTGAGCTTTTTCATCCTGGGGTCGGGCTCTCTGATCACCCTGGGCTATGAAAACCCGATGTGGGTTCTCTACACCCTGATGGGAATCGCCGGCGCCACGACCATTGGATCGCAGATCCTGTTGTACGCCTACGTGGCCCAGTACTACCCAACCAGCATACGGTCTACCGGGTTGGGCTGGGCTTCGGGAATCGGTCGCAACGGCGCCATCGTCGGCCCCATGCTCGGTGGCACCCTGCTGGCTCTTGCCCTGCCGCACCATGTGAATTTCCTGGCGCTGGCAATTCCGGGCGCGATTGCCACCGTCGCCATTGCGCTGGTGGGCCGGCGGTTCGGTGAGAAGCCTGTTCAGTCGGAGGCGGAAACGGCACTGGCCCCGACTAATTAATTGTGGAGCGTTGATGCACCCCTGAGGGAGACTGTCAGTCGAACCCCTCGTTTGCCCCGGCGCGTGAGTGACCGGGGCTTTTTTCCGTTCCCGAAGATCAGATGAGAAGGAATTGAGCATGCCGCAGCTTTTCCGAGACATGTCGTTATCCGCCGTTGCGGCCGGTTTCCTGGCGGTGCTGGTTTCGTACGCCGGGCCGTTGGCCATCTTTTTCCAGGCCGGCGCGGCGGCGGATATTTCAACCCAGATGATGACCTCCTGGGTCTGGGCTATTTCAATGGGCGCGGCCGTTTCCGGAATCCTGCTGTCGCTGTGGCTCAAGGCACCGATTGTGACTGCCTGGTCCGCTCCCGGAACGGCGCTTCTGGTAACCCTGTTCCCGGAGTTGTCATTAAACGAGGCAGTAGGTGCCTATATCACCGCCGCCGTGATTATCTTTGTCATCGGTGTTTCGGGCACGTTCGATGCGTTTGTAAGGGCCATTCCAAAAGGTGTGGCCGCCGGGATGATGGCCGGAATCCTGTTCCAGTTCGGGGTCGGTGCCTTTACGGCTATCGAATCCACACCGGCACTGGCGATCGGCATGCTGTTGGCCTACGTGGTGTTTCGCCGGCTGGTGCCGAAATACACGCTGGTCCTGCTTCTGATTGTCGGGGTAGTACTGGCGGTGGTGCTTGAGGATGCATCTCTGGCCGGTGTTCGGTTGAGCATGGCTGTCCCCCAGCTCATCACCCCGGAATGGAACCTCGGTTCCACCCTGAGCCTGGCTATACCTTTGGTACTGGTCAGCCTGACGGGGCAGTTTCTGCCAGGCATGGCAATTCTGCAGGGGGCCGGGTACAGGGTGAAGGCCAAACCGGTTATCGCTGTGTCCAGTCTCATCTCGCTGCCGATGGCATTGTTCGGCGGAATCACGACGGTAGTTGCCGCCATTACCGCTGCGATCTGCACCGGCAAGGATGCTCAGGAGGATCCCTCGAAACGTTACATAGCAGGAGTATTCAATGGCGTGTTCTATCTGGTGGGTGGTCTGTTTGCCGGCACGATCGTGGCGCTCTTCACCTCATTGCCTGCAGCCTTTGTAGCGGTATTGGCCGGCCTGGCCCTGCTGGGGGCCATCGCCAATAACCTGTTTGCGGCGTTGGAAGACGCGGGCCAGCGGGAGGCGTCACTGATCACATTTATCGTGACCGCTTCCGGACTATCGCTGTTCGGATTGTCCTCCGCCTTCTGGGGAGTGGTGATTGGTTTCGGATGCCATGCAATCACACGGGCCGTCCCAGCCAACCCCAGGTAACCGGGATCCGAATGAAAAATATGAAAAGCATGAATACATGCAAGGAGATGTTACAGGTCAAAGTTTGAATGCCATCGTTAATGCGCGGTTGCAGGGACAAGAAGGTTTGTTCCTTAATAACTCTTGGTTGGAACTGTTGTTCTTTTCTAAGGGTTCTACTGCTCAGAGTGTGAGTATAAATTTAGTATCCACGATACCCACGAGAAGAACTAACGGGAGTGACAAGATTATGGCCGACTTCGACACACTCCAGATCGAACAGCCGGTCTGGTTCATACCTCACGGAGCAGGCCCCTGTTTCTTTATGGACTGGAACCCGCCCGAAGCATGGGATGGAATGGCAGACTTCCTTGCAAACCTTTCTGTATCGCTACCACGCCAGCCGCGAGCGGTTTTATTAATATCCGCGCACTGGCTGGAGTCAGACTTTCGGGTAACCGGGAGTACGAAGCCGGAGCTGATCTTTGATTATTATGGATTTCCAGCGCATACCTATGAACTGACGTATCCGGCGCCCGGATCACCCAACTTGGCTGATCACGTGTTGAGGCTTCTTACAGAGGCTGGTTTCGATGCCGGGGCAGACCATGAAAGGGGCTTTGATCACGGCATGTTCATACCGTTGAAATTGATATTTCCCAAGGCAGACATCCCGGTTGTCCAACTTTCCCTGCGCGCGGATCTGGACCCGGAGGCGCACCTTGCGGCGGGAAGGGCTTTGGCCTCTCTGAGGCGGGAGGGCGTTTTAATCGTGGGCAGTGGTATGAGCTTTCATAACATGCGCGGTTATGGCAACGCAGCGTTCACACCACGATCAGAGGTTTTCGACAACTGGCTGAGCACGGCTGTGGAAGCTGAGCCCGGTGAGCGGTGGGCCAATTTGGCCAATTGGTCAGCTGCACCCTATGCCTATGACTGTCACCCCCAAGGCCATGAAGAACATCTGATCCCTCTTATGGTGGCCGCGGGTGCCGCCGGCGAGAGTGTGGGGCAAAAAGTTTATTCGGAGCAGGTGCTCAAGAGCCAGCTTTCAGCCTATCGTTTCGGTTGATTAGCGCCGCATTCGATCCTCGGATACCTTAAAGAATTCACATAGAGACGGAAAAAGCGATGAAAACCGCCCCTCCTCTCTTATCAAACGATTCGCGGATCCTGAAGAGGTGGCAAGTCTGTGTGTCTATGCCGCATCGCCCCAGGCCAGCGCCACGACCGGCTCGGCGCTGAGGGTAGAGGGCGGCATTGTCGAGAGCATCGCCTGATTTAGCATTATCAGACGGAGAACAGAGAATGGGTGGCTCGGGCAAGTAAAGGCCACCAGCTAACCTGGTCGCGGGCATGCTGCTGATGCCGCTCAGCGGAATGACGGTCATGCTGGGTGGCGGCCATGGCATTAACGCTTTCGGGTTGCAGCTGGTGCCGGTTATTCAGTCATTAGCAACGCATCCAAAACTGGATGATTCCAGCCGGACCGCGTTACTCGATCAGCGAACCGCTTTTGAAATAGAACTTCTCGGCGCGCCGGCAAGCGAAGCAGAAATCTCCCGGATCCTCACTGAAAAAACAGAAGTCACGAGAGCCGATTGGGTTACCCGGGAAGCTGAGCAGAAGGATGTTGCTGAGTTTCGGAGAGTTGACGTGGCGGAAAATGCGGCCAGTTTCTCGGAAAAAAGGATGCATTCTTCTCATCGGCGGGCGATACAGGTGACGGCAGCGGTAATGCCGGCAGCCCTGGCTGGATTTCTTATTTCACCGGAAAGATGGCCATGGGCGGTGTTGGTAGCCATGTTCATGTTTTTTGGAACAGAAAACTCGGGACGATTGTTAAGCAAGGGCGTGCAAAACGTTATTGGCGTCGTTGTGGGATTCGCTCTGGCAATTGTTTTAAGCAGTATTTTGCCACCCATTCCCTGGTTGGAGTGGGCCACAATTATGGCCCTGACTTTTCTGTCCTTCTACTTTATACCTGTTAACTACGCTGCCGGAATGGCGGCAGTAACGGCTCTCATTGGACAGGCACTTTCTCTCGGGGGAGGTGACATCGGAATGTTGCTTGGGCTCAGGTTCATCGAAGTTCTGGCTGGCGCAACCTTTGGAATCTTTGCCGGCCTTTTCGTGATTGACCCGTCCTGAATAAGATTTACACCCTCCGTAAACTCAAGTAGGAAGGTGTAAATCTTATTCAGGACGGGTCATCGACGATAAATAGGGCGTTAATCAGGCCTTCACTAGCCGCTTCAAGAAGCGACTAGGAACTTTCACCTCATAGGTTATGCCGAGCCCTAGAAGTCCAGGACCGATGGCGCTGCCTCTTTGAGAGCTGAAGTAGAGGAACTGGCCATTACGAGTAAATGCTGGACCGGTTAGTTCACTGCCGCCGCCGGGTACTTGTAACAAGATTTTGGATGGCCCGTTTGGGTTCATCACCATCAGGCGCATCGCATCACCATCTTCTGAAACGATGACATCTCCCATGGGCGAGATGGTGATGTTGTCGACATCATCAAATGGGACGTCCGGAGCCATAAGTTGTTCGTTGTCGAATACAACTTCAATTAGCTCGTTATCGATGTCGAGTGCGTAAACTCGGTTATCGCCTTTGCACGCAAAATATACGACCGCACGAAGAGGGTGAGAAGCTCCAGTCACACGAGGCTGCTTATCTTTCGTGAGCTCCTGAATCCAGATGCCTTCGCCGCCTTTGAATACAGTTCCTGGAGCCCCTACACCAGTCGTCTTTTGGATTTCAGAGCGAACCTCACTTTGGGGGCGGTCAGGAGAATGAATGGGGACCCATCGAACCCTGTGGACCTTGCGGGCTTCGGTGAGGTCTTCCTGATAGCCACCCGCTTCAAAACCTTCGATTTCCAAGGCTTCCAAAGTGCCGTTTTGCATGTCCAATCCCGGCTTGCCGTTAATTGAGACCGCCATGCCGCTGGACCGGAAGCGATAAAGTCGTCCGTCTCCTGCGTCTTCGGTGAGATAGAGCGTCTTTGTTTTTAGATCTACCGCGACAGCTTCGTGGTTGAAGATTCCGAGAGCCGGAAGTTCTCTAGCGGTACCGGGGGTGCCCAGAGGGTCGCATTCATAAACCCGGCCATCACTAACCTCCTCACAGGACAGCCAAGTTTGCCAAGGACTTGGTCCACCGGCACAGTTCCGTCGAGTGTTCTTGAGAATGGGGTAGCTATCGGTGAGCTGGCCATTTCGGTCAAACTTCAGTGCGCCAACACCACCGGTTAATGTGGTTTCGCTGTTGCTTACATAGATCCAGCCGCCGTCATCCAAATCAAATACGGCACCGCCATCTGGGAAGGTATGCCACAGGTAGTTGACCTGACCGGGAGAAGATAGGGGAAGGACTGTGGAGGCTAAGAGGCCGGATATGGCAACGCGCCGAATCTCAAAGTCAGCGGGAATCATTATGTCATCTACTCCGCTGTTCTCAAGCGGACCAATGCCCATGAGAGGTCCGGCTGTAAGAGGGAGTTCCATAGCTAGAGCCTCCGGAGGCGTTGCGCCCGAGCCGGGGGAGGGAGGTGTGTCCTGTCCTGATGGGGGTGGTGTTTTGAGCGCGGAACCCGTGCCTTCCGCGCTTCCTCCGCACGCGCTCAATGCTACCGCCGAGCCACTTACCAAAAGCATTTGCAAAAATTTTCGTCGTTTGTTGTCCATAGGAACTCTCAAATCAGCGTATAGGGTATCTTTCATGGGATGCTAACGACTCTAAATGGCACTTTCGTTACGATGATTTATCTAGAGGCTCAGCTTTAATCGTTTGCCGCTGAGTAATTCTCGCGAGAAATGAAGGGCGTTAGAACAGGATTTTCCGTTATCTACTCAAATAGCCGATTAGGAATTGGGGGGATTACAAACAACCTCCGTCAAATACGCAGAATGGTTAGACTGGATCGAAAGGCCGATCAGGCAAGAAAACGAAAACACTGGGATCCAAATTCAAGAAAAAACCTTGCCTAACGAGGCAATAAAAGGCGTGAATTCACTGCGGCTCATGTCCAGATGATGGAACATCAAATCTGCCGCTAGTTTTTCATTCCTTTGCATGATCGCCTCCGCAATCGAGACGTGTTCATGCGCAGATTCGGAGGTCATCCCGGCAACTCGGTGAATCTGTCGACGATATGGGGCTACTTTTCTTCGTGCATTGAATACCGTGTTCACTAATTCATCGTTACCCGTCATGTGGTACATCAATTCGTGAAACTGCTTGTTTGATTCTGAGTATTTCTCCACACCTGTTTCGGCACCCTCGATAGTGAGTTTTGCTAAAGCTAGGAGTTTGTGTTTGTCTTCAACACTGCCAGAGCGTGCAGCCAGCCTTGCGCAGGATGACTCTAATACAGCAAGAAGCTCCAAAAGGGACAGCACATAGCTGAGGTTAACCTTTTTCACGAACACCCCTCTTCGTTCTCGGTATTCGACCAACCCATCGCTCTGCAGGCGTGCCAAAACCTCCCTAATCGGGGTTCGCGACACTCCAAACTCCGCTGCCAGGCTTCGTTCGTTCAGCCGGTCACCGGAAACATAGAAACGATCCAGAAGCCGCTCTTCCAAGATTTTTTGTATTTGATCCCTGTCCAAAGAAAGCTCCCTTCTCCATTAGCGAAAAAATGCCCCTTGGGCAAAAGACCAAGGGGCATCGAGAGTGGTGGTTACTTATTGTATTCTTTAAAGACCTTTACCAACAGGTCCGCATCTTTACCGTAGGATTTGGAAAACTCGCTCAGGTATTTTGTCGACAGTGCGTTAACACGTTGTTCGTCTTCACCCTCAAGCTCGATCACAGACGTGGACTGCTCTTCAACTAGGTCAGCGAGGCGCTTAGATTCTTCCGCAAAGTTGTCTGCAGACCACTTGATGGTCTTTTGAACAGCTTCCCGAATTGCCTGGCGTTCAGACTCATCCAAACGATTCCATTTGCGCAGGTTCATCACCAGAGCGTAGGGCGTACGGACAATGGAGCGGTCCAGCCGTGCCGGGGCAACTTCAGACAAACCCAGGTTAGCATAGGAAGAGTTGGTGGTGATTACGCCATCAACGCCGCCGGTTTGTAGTTGCAGGAACTGCTCAGCCGCACTCATAAAGACGACAGAGGCATCCAGGTCCTGTAGGGCAGGATCTGTGTATCCGCCCACACCCCGAATCCGTTTGCCAGAAAAGCCTTCAAGGCCCTTAACATGGTCGGACATGAACACAGTAGTATCGCCAGAGGAATTGATGAAGCCCAGCAGTTTGACCTGTGATCTTTCAAACTGCGTTCCCAGGGTTTCGAGCACACGCGGGTCGTTGGCAAACTCCAGAAGCTTGGCATCGCTCATCGACTTCGGCGGGAACGGGATGGTGAAGATCCGCATGAGATCCACACTGCCTACTGCGTAGCCGCCAAATAGGCTGTAGACATCCACCGTGCCTCTGGCGGTGGCCATAAATCCGTCTCGGCCTTTAACAAGGGACTCCGAAGGAAAGACCTTCACATCAAAAGTCTTGGAATCCAGGGAATCCGCAAAGTACTGGGCCGTTTTTCCGCGGAAGTCTTCTGTCGGGAAATAGTGGCCTAGTCGAATAACTTCTTTCGCGTTAGCCGAGACAGATATGGCTGACGCCAGCAGCACGAGTGAGAAAAATTTACCTAGAGACATTAGTTAATCCTCATTGTTTTTGTAGATTGTTCACTTAATAAAGGGCTGTCAGCGACGGGAACATCGATAGAACGACGATCGCTGCAGCGTACAGAACGATGAACGGGATGGTGCCTCGAACAACCTGCGATAAGGTGAGCCCGGCAACACTATCACGTACAACGTAAAGACATAGACCGACTGGCGGCGTTATCACGGCAAAGCACATGTTCACCATGATCACGACACCCAGCCAAATGGGGTCAAAGCCGTAGGCAAGCATCGCCGGAAAGATAATCGGCACGGCAATGATCACTAGAGAGATGGCATCGAGCAGCATGCCCAAGAAGAACAGCATCACCATCACGATGATGAAGAAAGTCCACTTGTTGAGCTCCGCCGAGATCACCATTTCCGCAACTTGCTGGGGTACCTGCGCATTGCTGAGGGCATAGCTGAAGACCATGGCGAAGGCGAGGATAGCCAGCAGCATGCAGTTGGTCTTGGTAGATTTGATCAGCGCTTCTGAGAGATTTTTAAAGGACAGAGAGCCCTTCATCGCTGAAATCACGAGGGCCCCGAACACACCGATAGCGGCCGCCTCTGTGGGGGTGGCTATGCCGTTATAGATGCTGCCAATTACCACGACGATGAGGAAGATAACCGGACCAGCAAGGGCCAACGATTTGCCAAAGCCCAGGTCCTTACGCTCGCCTGCGGTCGAATCGATACGCACGAAACCTGGTTTTTTACGTTCTTTCAGTGAGATAAATGCAACGTACGCGCTCATCATTACTACGATGACGATTCCGGGTATCAGGGCACCCGAGAACAGGTCGGCAATCGATGTTTCGGTCACAACACCGTACATGATCAACGGCAAGCTCGGAGGGATGATCATGCCCAAGCCACTTGACGCAGCTACGGTGCCCGAAGACATCTCGTTGCTGTAGTTGCGCTTCATCATTTCGGGAATAGCTACGCTACCGATCACTGCCGCAACACCGACGGCGGTTCCGCTGACGGCGCCAAAGATTGCCCCGGCAACGATGGTGCTGATGGCCAGCCCACCTGGCAACCAGCCAAACCACTTATCCACACTCCGGAAAAGATCCTTGCCGACGCCCGAGCTGTTGATGATCTCACTCATTAACACAAACAAGGGAATCGCAACCAGAACGAACTCGGAGACGGTCCCCCAGATGATGTCAGACACTGCAAACGAAGCACTAAAGCCGCCGATATAAACGATGCCCAGCAGGGCCGAGATTCCTAATGAGAATGCGACTGGCGTGCCCAGTGCGAGCATGATCAGCAGGGATGCGATAACAATCAAGACCATCATGCCTGTGCTCCTTGCATTGTTCGGCAAACGCCGCAGATGTTACGAACGAGTAGCCTGATAGCTTCGAGGGCCAGGACGGCAGCGCCAATTGGCATGAACATTTGGGGAATAAACAGAGGCATTGCCAGCGTGGTAGATGACCGCCAATTGAGCTGGTACGACAGCAGTGCCATGTCGTACGTGGCGTAGCCGACCACCAGTGCTAAGCCTAGGACCAAAACATCAATCAGTGCCAGCAAGGCAAATTTAGGTGCGCCGGTGAGCATGTCGATAAAAATCGACATGCTCACATGGCCACCCTCTCGGTAGACCCTTCCAGCGGCAAGGAACAGGATAGATGCTACGAGGTAGCCGGAAACCTCTGACACCCAGACAGAAGAGGTACCGAACAAAAAACGGTTGACCACTTCCCAGATGATCGCCACGACAAGGAAGACCGTCACCAGCAGGGAGAGATGGAAACTTAAGTCACCAACCCTGCCTACTACTTTATCTATTGTTCTTATAATCATAAAAACCTCATTATTGTTCGCGTGTTGACGGAGGCATCACTTAAAGAGTTTGGCGTTGTCCGTCCTCAGCTGGGCCTTAACAACTTTGCCCATGGCGTTGCGAGGCAACTCTTCAACTACCTTCACAGCTTTTGGCACCTTGTAACTGGCAAGATTTTCTTTGCAGAGGCTAATGACGTTTTCAGAGATTTGCTCCGAAGGGGCATCCAACACAACCACGGCGACAACGGCTTCGCCAAAGTCTGGATGGGAGACGCCGATAACGGCCGATTCTTTCACACCCGGCGCGGTGTCGATAACCAATTCCACTTCCTTGGGGTACACGTTGTACCCACCTGAGATGACTAGATCCTTACCGCGGCCGACAATGAAGAGGTAACCCTCGTCGTCCAGCCGTCCCAGGTCACCGGTTTTAAACCAGCCATCACCGGTGAACTCTTCGGCGGTTTTTTCGGGCTTGTTCCAGTAACCCTTCATCACCGCCGGGCCTTTGATCTCAATGCCGCCCACTTCGCCAATCTTGGCGGCGGATCCATCCTCAGCCGTCACTCGGACTTCAACGCCTTCGATCGGCAAGCCAACTGAGCCAATTTTGCGCTCTTTGTCGTAAGGGTTGCTGGTGATGATGGCGGATTCGGTCATGCCATAGCGCTCGAGGATCACGTGGCCGGTCCGCTCCAGGAATTGCTGGCTGGATTCCTCAAGCAGTGGTGCAGAGCCGGAGATGAACAGGCGAACAGAGTGGGTTACATCTTTATTAAAGTCGGGGTCCGCTAACAGGCGCGTATAGAAGGTGGGAACACCCATCATCACGGTACTTTCAGGCAGCTTTTCCAGCACCACTCTGGCATCGAACTTCTCTAGAAAGATCACTTTGCTCTGCGAGAGAAGTACGCAATGGGTCGAGATAAACAAACCATGGGCGTGGAATATGGGCAGAGCATGAAGCAGTACGTCGGAGGACGTAAACTTCCAGCCTTCTGTCAATGACTGACCGTTCGATGCGAGGTTGTCGTGGGTGAGCATCGCGCCCTTGGGCTGGCCGGTTGTTCCCGAGGTGTAAATAATGATGGCGACATCAGAACCGGCTCGCTCCGCTGCCGCTGCATTAGGCTCACAAGCCACCTCGGCGGACAACAGAGCGCAATGGCCAGCCTCGTCAAAGAGTGCTGAGCCAAACTTAACATGGGCCTCAATCGCTTCCTGGTTCTCCTTGTCGCTGACCTCGGAGCAGAAAAATACCGCAGGCTTGCTGTCACTCAGGAAATACTCGATTTCCCGGGCTTTGTAGGCGGTATTCAAAGGTACAAAGATGGCCCCGGCCCTTAACGTGGCTAGGTACAGGAAGAATCCTTGTGGGCTTTTATGGATCTGGGCGGCAACCCGGTCACCCGGCTGTACTCCAAGCTGTCGAAGGATTTCGGCAAACTTTGCGGTGATTTCCAGTAGGTCGTTGTAGGAATACTCCTCCCCGGACGGGCCCACTAGGAAAGGCTTTGCACCGGCTTGAATGGCGGATTCCAGAATTCTGTTAAAGAAGTTCTTGTTCATTATTGAGGTCCTTCGATTCGATCAATTATTTCCAGCTCAATGAGCTCAATTTCTTTTTCCTCGGCCGTTGCCGATGTGACGATTTGGTCCACGATTCCATACGGTAAAGCCTGTACACCTACACCCGGGGCCGCCGTGACCTCTGTTGCCGAGGCAGCGAGCGCTATGTAGAGCCCCCCCGAGACATCTTTGGCAAAGTGACAGGTGACCTGGCAGCCATACTTTTGTTTGCGGTAAATGGTTTCAGACACCGCAAAGAGCCAGTAGCTTTGGTATGCGTTTTCGTCAGCGGCATTGAGGCTGTGGCATGACCACTCACAGGTAAGCGCTAACTCATCCGAGTGGTCCCATTTGGCTATCGCCAAGATGAGTGCCAGCAAGTCGTTGATTTGGGGCGGCTGAGTACCAGTGCAGTTAATGCCGGATGGATCCTCCTTTACTCGAGAGGATTCAAAGGGCAGCTCCGACGCTTTCACCAGTTCTGCGCCGCCATGGGCGGAGTCCTCGTGTGAAAGCGCCTGATGTAGCTGTGTCTTAACGTCATCCGAGCTCTCAGCCCACACGCCGAAAGCATCGTTTCGAGCACGGTTTTCTGCAGCAATGATCGAGCGGATGTCGTGAGACTGGTTTTCTGGCTGCCCCTCCATTACACGGGGGCCCGTCATGGAAACGCGGGTGGCTTCGCTATAAATGCGCGTGTGTCCGCTCATCGCCAGCAAGCTGGCGCCACCAAAAACGTTCTTACCCATTAACACTACAATGCGGTGTCCTTCGGAGCGGAAGGCAAGGGCAGCATTCAAAAGCTTACGGAACGAGGCCTGGATCCCATCTCCCTCGTTGAGCCGTGCCCCGGAAGAGTTCAGGTAGAGAACCACCGGCAAGCCCTTTTCAGCGGCGTAGGCGAAAGCGGAACAGATCAGGTCAATCTCCACAGTGCCGAGGGCGCCTTTGTTGGGAGTCTCTTCAGACTGCACAAGGACGACAGGCTGCTCAAGGAAGCGTGCGGACCAAGTGGTGATGGAAAGCTCGGTGCCCTCAAGGTGAGGTACCAGCGAATCCTGACGGACGAAATGCTCACCAACAAACTGTTGCATGAGATCCATGGTATTTCCTTTTAATTATTTGGTATACCAAATAAGATCATTGGTGCCCCATGTGTTTATATTGGACTTTAGTCTAGGTTGGCAGGTGCGGCTTGGTCACTGCGGAAGAGGGCAGTGTAAAGGATTAGGTTTTTCCGCAGCGGTGACGGGGAATTACCGGCGTTGAATATGTGAATTGGAGCCTACCGAAATACGGGCCCCGAATCTGCCTAGTAGGACCGTGAACGGTGCTGTCTGCAGGGGAATAGGAAGATTGCCGGTCATCTGAGCTGTTTTTGATGGCTGTATGTATTAATCGCCTGCTAAAGTTTATATAGGTATCGGTTGATTCTTTGGGGGAGGGAATGACTTTAAAACGCTTCTCTGAAAAGATGTTGTTGGACGGCCTCGACGCATATGCCGCTCATGCTGATGAGTTGGCGGTGCCTCGCGATGAGGAGTTTAGCTTTCCGAAAACGATCGGAAATAGTCATGGCGTCGCGGCACTGCGCTGGATGCTCGAGCACCAAGGAGAGCTAGGGCTGACACCTCTGGACGTAGCGGTTCTTGCTGGGGCAAAAGATGAGCAAGAAAGTCGAGCATGGCTTTCTGAAGAGAGGGAAATGCCAGAGGCCGCTGTGAAGAAGCTAGACCTATTCCTCGGCATTTATAAGGGATTGGTAGAGATTACTCCTGCGCAAAACAAACAGATGGCATTTGAATGGTTTCAGCGCGCCACGGATCTGTTCACTGAATTTCGGCCGCTCTCTATCAGGGATTACCTGCTTCAAAACCCTTCCGAGGAAGCTCTTGAGGCCGTTAATCGCAGTGTGAAAGGACTGGCTAGATAGCTGGTTCACGTCGGCTGATTGTAGCGACAACGACCAAGGTACATCTGTTCGTCACTTATCGTCATTCCTTTGATGGTTATCGTTTCGCATTTCTTTTATTTCTTGGTGCCGGGACCATAGGCACCATGTGGTCAAGAGTGCTCCGCCGGTAATGCCTATAGCCAGTGCTGTGAGTGTCCCTGCTGCCATACTCATGGTTTCACCTAATCACTCTTTGGCCGAGTGATTGACCATTCGCTAGATTCGTTTCGTAACGATACGTCCTCATATTTCTCACGCCCAACAGGCTTTATGTTATCCCAGTCTCGCACTGCCTGTGGCATGGGAGCATTTGGGTCGCATTGCTTTAGGAGATCTTTTAGGACGTACTTTGTTCTATTGGTCATTATTTTTACCTCAAATGTCCGCGGCCTCATTGTACCGAAATGCTTCCAGGTTCGGCCGCCCAGGAATATCGGCAAAGCCCGCAGCAAGCACCGGCGTATCAGCAGGCAGACAATTCAGGCGCATCCTCACTTTCAGATATCCAGAACAATCGGTGGGTTCGTTGGTTCGTACCGAACGGTGCATGTGCTGGCATTAATCAGCTGGGTTTTACCCAGAATGTACTCTCCATAGCCTTCATGAATGTGGCCAAAAATATGCGCTTTCAACTGCAACTGTTGAATGCGGTGCAGTAAGTCTACGCACCCTACATTTTGGCACTGAAATCCCAAGGAGGCCTCATCCCCGATACCTTTTGGTGGGCCGTGCGTAATGAGTATGTCGGTGTCGTCGGGAATCTGTATCCACCGATCGTGTAAGGCCTGCCCGCGATCCAGCATGAATGCCCAGTCTAGGAATGTGGGAGTCCAAGGCGATCCCCAAAATCTAACCCCGTCGATTACAACGCCGCTATCCTCTAGGTATGTTGCGTTAGTGAGCGCTTCTTTGGCTATTTCTGGTGTTTCCTGGAAGGACCAATCATGATTGCCGGCAATCACGATTTTGTGCAAGTGGGGCAGGGTGCCGAGCCAGCTATTAAGATCTTCCACATTTTGCAACGTGCCGGCACCAAGGCAGTCGCCGGCATGAATCAGGACGTCGCCGGCCGGTATGTCCGGTATTTTTCCGTGCAGGCTGTGGGTGTCCGAAATACAAACGAGCCTCAAGGTGCTTCTCCGATTACGATGTTAGCAATGAGTATATCGCATTGCTAAGGGCTCTCTGTTCTGGGCTGTAATCCATAAGTAACAAGCCCTTGATGCTATCACGCCAGGTGGCACGGACGTTCGGCCTCGATGCACGATGATTTGCTAAGCATCGTTTATCCTGACCGATCGGCCCGGGCTGTCTTGAGTACTTCGTAGAGCGCACGAGTGGCTGCCGACCGCTCACGCTCCCGATGCCAGATAAGCCCTACCGGTTGCTCAATACGAGCGTCTTTCAATTTCAAAACCTTCGCCCCCAAAGCTTCCATCTGCGGGGTGCAGAGTGCGGGTACAACGCTAACCCCCAGGCCGGTGGCGACCATCTTGCCCACGGTCGAAAGTTGATGGGCTTCCAGTTCGGTTTTCAGAACCCGATTGCTATCTCGCAAGCTATCTTCAAGGTAGGCATGCACGGCTGAGGGTTTTTGCAGCGATATAAATGGGTGCTCTAAAAGAGCATCCCACTCCACGCAGTCTTCGCTGTCAGCTACGGTTTCGGGCGGAACAATCGCCACGAACTGGTCGTTAAACAAAGGTTCGAAGGCCAGCGATGCCGGGTAGGGCTTGAAGCCGATTCCCAGTTCTACTTCACCGATCTGAACCATATCGATGACATCCTCATTAATAACATCGTGCACTTGCACTGAAATGTTCGGATGCAAAGCCCGAAATTGCTTCAGGGCTCTTGGCAGTACGTTGATGGCAAACGAAGGCATAGCCGCAACACTGACCTTGCCAATGCCAAGAGAAAAGCGTTGTTGCAGTTCGTGATGAACGGAATCCCAGTCTGCAAGTAACTTCCTTGCCAGCGGTAGTAGTGACTCTCCCTCCGGTGTTAACTGCACCGACCGAGTGGTTCTTACGAACACCTTCCCGCCCAAACTATCCTCAAGACCCTTAATGGCCATGCTCAACGCCGATTGGGATGTGTGCAGTCTTTCGCTGGCGATAACGAAACTGAGGGTTTCGGCAACGGCAAGAAATGATCTGAGTTGTTTTACGTTCATGGGACTCGGCGTTGTGATGAGTATGAGTAACATTCTAGCGCACGATTGTTTTGTTTTTCGAAATAATTGCTCCGAAAAATTCGATTAAACAAATAAAAGTCGTTCGTAATAATGAGTGCTCATTAACAAGAAACGACGAGGTACAAATGGCTGGATTCGATAAGCGCGTGTCTTCTTACGAGGAGGCTTTGGAAGGCTTGGCCGATGGTATGACTATTCTGGCCGGTGGCTTTGGTTTGTGCGGTATCCCGGAAAACCTGATCGCTGAGATCAAGCGCCGAGGCAATCGGGACCTGACCGTGGTATCCAATAACTGTGGTGTGGACGGTTTCGGTTTGGGCTTGTTGCTGGAAGACCGCCAGATCAGCCGCATGATTGCGTCCTATGTAGGTGAGAACAAGTTGTTCGAACAGCAGCTGTTGAACGGCGAATTAGAGGTTGAGTTGACCCCCCAAGGAAATCTCGCAGAGCGTGTGCGTGCGGGTGGTGCAGGCATCCCTGCTTTTTTCACCGCAACGGGGTATGGCACGCAAGTGGCGGAAGGTAAAGAAGTGCGTGAGTTCGATGGCCGTAACTACGTTTTGGAGCAGGCAATCACCGGTGATATTGCCATTGTGAAAGGCTGGAAAGCCGATACCTATGGCAACGTGATTTATCGACATACCGCCAAAAACTTCAACCCACTGATGGCCACAGCAGGAAAGATCACCGTGGTTGAGGTGGAAGAAATTGTAGAAGCAGGAACGCTGGATCCGGCAGAGATCCATACGCCAGGTATCTATGTCGATCGCCTGATTTGCGGCACTTTTGAGAAGCGTATCGAGCAGCGCACCATCAGGGCCTGATAACGGACAACAACTCATTAAAACCGGGGAGAATCACATGGCTTTATCACGAGAGCAGATGGCAAAGCGCGTCGCCAGCGAACTGAAAGATGGTTTTTATGTCAATTTAGGAATTGGTATCCCTACCTTGGTGGCCAATTATGTGCCCGACGATATATCGGTAATGCTGCAGTCGGAGAACGGGCTGCTTGGGATGGGCGCGTTTCCAACGGAAGAAGAAATCGACGCCGACATGATCAATGCCGGCAAGCAAACCGTCACGGCGCGTGTGGGAGCATCAATTGTTGATTCGGCAGAATCGTTTGCAATGATTCGCGGTGGGCACATTGATTTGACGGTACTGGGTGCGTTTGAGGTGGATGTGCAGGGCAACATCGCGTCTTGGATGGTTCCGGGGAAGCTGGTCAAAGGAATGGGCGGTGCGATGGATTTGGTGGCCGGTGCAGACAACATCATCGTTACCATGACTCACGCCTCGAAAACGGGTGAATCCAAGCTGCTAAGCAAGTGCACTCTGCCTTTGACTGGGGCCGGCTGCATTAAACGAGTGCTGACCGATTTGGCGTATCTGGAAATCGAGAACGGTACCTTCATTTTGAAAGAGCGGGCACCGGGGGTTTCTGTTGAAGAGATTGCCGAAAAGACCGGTGGGCCTCTGATTGTTCCGGATCATGTGCCGGAGATGGCGGTATAATCCCGCTTTTACTGAATCGGTTTGAACCTGCTGTTACGGCAGGTTCTTCCGCCAATGCTTCACTCGAACCTGCCCCTTTATCGCGTCGATTATTTCATTAATCAACGAAATCAAAGCCTCTTGATCGCTGTCTTCTTCGGCCGTTGCATCCGGGTCGGGGAGTAGGGCGTTGACGATGTCCTCGATAAACGCGTGATTTGACGACGATGCAAGATCTTCAAGTATCTGGTGTATGACATTGGCGACGATGTCTCCCACCGCATTTTCCAGTGTGTCCTGAATGGTCGGCCCGACGACCGGCAGGTATTTGAGCCGGGACAGTTCCAGGTTTTGCTTTAAAGCGTGGTCAACCCGATCTTCCAGATAGGCTCGCAACGCGCCTCGATTGGGCATATAACCTTGCTCCGCGGCATGGGCAACTCGGTCAGACAACCAGTCTGCGAGCATGGCTTTTCTGGGGTATAGAATATCGTTCTGGATTCGGTCGAACAGCGGAGAACCTTGTTGAATCTCGTGCTGAACGCCAGTCAACACCTTGATCACGATCCGGTCTGAAAGCTCTTCCATAAACGCGTCGAAATAAAACGCAAGGAAGGTGTAGATGCGGGTGTTGGTGAAGTCGATGATTTTGTACTGGTGAAGGCGGTATACGATAGAAATAACCCGCAATACCCGCAGAAAACGGAAACTTCCGATGGGGATACAGCCAACCAGATCGTACCAATGGATGAACGGGTAGAAATACCAGCGGTCATAGACCTTCGCCTTCACAGAATACCCCCACCGGACAACGAACTCGCTCAGGAAGATCCACACGAAGATCATGTCGTAAAAGATAAAGCGTTCGTGAATGGGGTGATAGGCAGACTGCGCGGCGGGCAGATAGTCTTTTAGCAGGTTCTGCACAGCAACAAAGTTATAGATGGAATCCCAGATAATGAACGCCAGGTTGACGATCAGCAGCCCCAGCATTGCAAAGTCTATAAGGAACCAGATCATCTGATGGCTGGATTTCAGGTTTTCACGGTTGATCCTGAGCATTCTCGGTACCTGTGGGTGAAGCGGGAACCAGTCATAAGTCTATGACAGGGTAGCCTATTTGCTTAACAGGGACGACTTTCTTGCGGGTTCAGCTCAAGTCCAACTTCTTATGAATTCTCGCTTTATTTGGTGTTGCAGGCATGGCACGTGAGTTGGGGGACCGGTAAACTCCGAGGTCTAACTCCACGTTTCATAAAACAATCTGGTTTGGATGCCGGTACACCGTATGCTGCCACCTTTCTTAGTAAAAGAGACGGCTTTCAAGGCTATAGCGTTGCTCCTGCTCTGTCTTCCATCGCTGGTGCTGGCTAATCAGGTTGAAGTGCAGGTGAAGGGCGATCACGATGCTCTTGAAGACAACGCACGCATTTTTTTGGGCGAGGTTGAAGGGCGCACCGCAGATGGCCTGCGCCGATATGCTCCTACGGCAGTAGGTCAGGCCAAAGAAGCCCTCCGTGCATTGGGGTACTACAACCCGAAAATCACCTGGGAGGTGAATGACGGCGATGTGGGGCTGGCGGAGCTGATTCTCACTGTCGATCCCGGTACCCCGGTGCGCGTCCGTCAGCGGAACGTGGACATTCACGGGCCGGGGTCGAAGGATTCCGAGTTTGTTGATGGACTGCCTGAAAAGCCGCGGGTCGGTGATGTGTTGAACCACGGAGAATACGACAACCTTCGAAGCAGCATAAGCAACAGGGCCCGGCGCCTGGGCTACTTTGATGGCGAGTATGAGAAGCGCGAGTTGAGGGTTGATCCGGCGGAAAAAATTGCCGACATCAATCTGAGTTTCGAGTCTGGCGAGCGTTACCGGCTTGGGGAGGTCACATTTCTGGAAGGGCACGGCTTCGAACAACGGCTTCTGGAGCAGTTTGTGACCTTTGAGCCCGGTGAGCCGTTTCATGCTGCCAAGGTTGCCAAGTTGAGCGGCGACCTCTCCAACAGTGGTTATTTTTCAGGAGTGGACCTGGATGCCTCGCCAAGCGATGCAGAAGACCGGGTTATTCCTATCAACATCGATCTCACGCCTCGAGACCCACGTTCACTTGCAGCGGGTGTAGGCTTCTCAACCGACGTGGGGCCCAGGTTTCGTGGCACCTGGCGAGAGCACTATATAAATCCCATGGGGCATCGTCGGGGGCTCGACACCGAGGTGTCGGAATTGCGTCAGAGCATTTCGGGTTGGTATGAACTGCCGCTGGATCCACCGATGACAGACTCCATTCGATTGAGTACCGGTTATCAGCGTGAGGAAATCGAAAACGTGGCCTCCGAGCGTTTGACCCTGGGGCAACAGTGGCGCCACCAGCTCGATACCGGATGGATGCAGATTCTGGGGTTACGATGGGAAGGTGAGCGCTACACCATCGGCGAAGAAACACAGGACACCTCCAGTTTGTTGCTGCCCAGCGTCGGTTATTCGAAGTTGCACTCCAATTCCCCTTTGGATCCGTCTCAAGGTTACCGCCTGCAGGTCGATGTGACGGGTGCGCACCGGGCGGCGCTGTCGGATGCGGATATTCTGCATGTGAACTTTCTGGCCCGGGGCCTTTATACCCTGGCGGACAAGCACCGTTTTTTGGCTCGGTTTAATTTTGGCGGGGTGGCGACGAATAATTTTGATGACGTGCCGCCGTCTCTTCGTTTCTTCGCCGGCGGCGACCAAACGGTTCGTGGCTACGCTTATGAATCGTTGTCACCGAAAAACAGTGACGGTGATGTGGTGGGTGGCCGCTATCTTATTGTCGGAAGTGCAGAGTACCAGTATGAATTCATAAAGAACTGGCGCCTTGCCGCCTTCATCGATGAAGGCAACGCGGTGGATGATGTGTTTGATCCGTTAGCGACAGGGGTGGGTGTAGGGATCCGCTGGGTCAGTCCGGTCGGGCCTTTGCGCCTTGATGTTGCGGAAGGGTTGAATGAGTCTTTCGGTGGCGGCTGGCGGGTCCACTTTTCGATGGGGCCGGAATTGTGAGTGAGCAATCTGAGACGACTGATCATCAGAAGAACCAACAGGCCAAAGAACCCACCCGGCGTCGCTGGTGGTTTTGGTTATTGGCTGGCATTGCGGTCATCATACTGTTGCCGTTGATTGCCTTTGGCCTGGTTCTGCTTGCCCTCAACACCGACAAAGGCACCGCATGGACACTGGAGAAGATTCCGGGTTTGCAAACGGAAGCCGCTTACGGTTCGTTGCTGGGGCAGTGGCAGGCAGAGCGCCTGGAGTGGCAAGGCTATGGCGTCGGGGTAACGGTTAAGTCACCGGAAGTGGACTGGTCCCCAACCTGTCTGTTCCAGCTGACCGTGTGTCTGGATACCTTAAAAGCCAGCCGTATCGAGATTACGGTGCAACCGTCAGACACAGAAGAACAATCCGGTGGCGGAATAACCTTGCCTGACATCAACCTGCCGTTGGCGGTGGAAGTCAAAGACGTGGCTTTGGGTGAGCTAACGGTCAACGGAGGCCGCATCTGGGACAGGGTTGCGTTCAAAACGAGTGGTTCAGGGGCCAGCCTGAACATTGATCAGGCCTCCTATGTGCTCGGTGATCTGCGTGTGAACGCCAGCGGTTGGGCTGAGATGCGAAGAGATTGGCCGCTGGATCTGAACGTGAAGGTGGATTTGCCGCCGCCATCGGGTGATAAGTGGTTGGTTGATCTGAATCTCACCGGTAGCGTTCGCGAGCTTAGAGTCGATGGCCAAAGCGCGGGGTATCTCGATGCCCGGTTGCAAGGCTCTGCCAAACCACTCGACGAGCGTTTGCCAGCACAGCTCGAATTGACCTCGAAGGCCTTTATCGCCCATAACGCACTGCCGCCCACCTTAATGCTGAAAGATCTCGCGTTAAGTTTGGGAGGCTCTCTAGCGAATGGCTTCCAGACCAACGCGCGGGCGGTGCTTCCCGGCACGACCGGTGACATTCAGATAGGCCTCGACGGATTAGTGACCACCGAGGCTGCTTCGGATCTGCACCTTTCGCTTTCCGGTCCTGCTGTTACAGACCGTCAAGAGCCTGGCACCTTCAATGCCTCGGGAAACGTTTCCTGGAAAGAGGACTTGCAGGCCAACGCTGATATTAGCCTGGATGCCTTTCCCTGGTTTGGATTGTTGCCCGATGTTGCCGCACCTCCCGTGGTTTTGGAAACCTTGCAAGGACAGGCCAGCTATCGCGGAGAAAATTATCAGGCAGATCTTGAGGCAAGCGTTAAAGGCCCTCAAGGCGCGGCGGATTTGATCGCTAGTTTGGAGGGGGATTCCAAAGCGTTAAACGTCAACCGGTTGGAAATGACAACGGGGGCTGGATCAATGACAGGACAGGTTGGTTTGGGATTCTCCGGGCCACTGTCTTGGCAGGCAGCGCTTGAGTTAAACGCCTTCAATCCGGGGTACTGGCTACCCATTCTGGAGGCAGACTTGAATGGCCAGGTACACAGCCGGGGGCAGTTGCAGGAAAGCGGGTTGCCGATGATGTCGGCGGACTGGGATCTTACCGGTGAATGGCAGCAGCAGCCAGCAACCGCCAAAGGCCAATTGAGCAGTGACGGTTCCGACTGGATGCTGAAGGATTTATTGGTATCCGTTGGTGACAATAAAGTCAGTGGTAGCGGCCAATATGGTAGTGAGATCGGGGCGGAGTTATCCGTAGAGTTGCCAAAACCTGAACTGATTGTTCCCGGCCTGCAGGGCGACCTGTCTGGCGAACTCAGCGCACAGGGCTCTTTGCAAGATCCTCAGGGTCAGATCCGGCTTAAAGCTGAAACACTGGCATGGCGCGACGATGTGCAAGTTGGCCAACTAGAGGTTCAGGCCAGTCTGGGGGCCGGTGAGGTTTTAAACGCAAGCGCGACCGCGCGGGAGATTAAAGCGGCGGGTCAGTCCCTGGATGAAGTGAACGTTGCCGCCCGAGGCACGCGAGGTGATCATGCGCTGTCGCTGGAAGCGAAACACCCGGACATGTCGTTGCTGATGAAGCTGACCGGTGGGTTGGGCGAAAATTTTGAAAGTTGGACTGGCGCGATAACCCGAGGCGAAATCAATGTGCCGGAGCCCGGGCATTTGTGGGCATTGGACCAACGCACCGAGCTTGCTTACACCAAGCAAGGCGAGCTAAAGCTTGGTCAGCACTGCTGGCGCTGGCAGGACAGCTCCGTCTGCGCAGAGGACCAACAGCTGTGGCCGAACCCTGTCATTGCGTACCGGATTAGCCAGTTTCCAACGTTGGCCCTAGAGCCCTTACTGCCGGACACCTTCCGTTGGACTGCGCTGCTCAATGCCGATATCGAGGTTGCCATGACGGAAGCCGGCCCTGACGGCCGGGTTTCGGTTGACGCCGGAGAAGGTACTTTCGAGTTTTTGGTTCTGGATGATTGGGAAAAGCTGAGTCATCAAGAGCTGACATTAAACGCGATGCTCAAACCTGAGTTGGCGGAGTTGTCAGTGGCTTTGAAAGGCCCGGAACTCGGCCAGTTCGCGACACAGCTGAAGGTTGATCCGGTCGCCGATGACCGGCCAGTTGAGGGAACTTTTTCCCTGAAAGATCTCGATCTTGCTTTTGTCTCGGCGTTTTCCGGAATCGATGAAGTGGCCGGTCAGGTCAATGGCGAAGGCTCATTGGAAGGACCGTTGCTGAAGCCGGCTGTTACCGGTGAGCTGGCGCTCACCGACGGCCGCTTTCAGGATCCGGATTTGCCGCTGCCGATGGAAAAGGTGGTGCTGGCCCTTGAATTTGCCGGGTATAACGCGGACATCAGCGGGCGCTGGCAGAGCAATGACCGCAGTGAAGGGCAGCTCTCTGGCCGCTTGGACTGGCGCGGCGAGCCTGAGCTGAATTTGAATGTCAAAGGAGAACGGCTGCCGGTGCATTTTGAGCCTTATGCCTCGGTGGAAGTGGCCCCGGACATTGATATCCGTTTGCAGACTGGCGAGTTGTCTGTCTCCGGGCGCGTTGAAGTGCCTCGTGGGCGAATTGAAGTCCAGGCTCTGCCGGAATCGGCGGTCTCCGTATCAAGCGATGAAGTGATTGTTGGTGTGGAAGCCGAAGAGCCCGTAATCCGTAACATGCTCATGGATGTGGTTGTGGTGGTAGGCGAAGACGAAGTGACGCTGGACGCTTTTGGCTTGACCGGGGAGCTGAAAGGGACACTGCGAATTGGCAACGATATGGACACCCGCGGCGCTCTGAGATTGGTGAATGGCCGGTACGAAGCATACGGTCAGGATCTCAATCTGCGCAGGGCGCGAGTTGTATTTGTAGGCGCGCTGACCGAGCCGTATCTGGATATTGAAGCGGTGCGAGAGGTGGATGCCGTCGTGGCCGGCATCAGGCTCAGTGGGCCTATCAGCGAGCCGGAAACCGAAGTGTTTTCCGAACCGTCTATGCCACAAAGCGAAGCCTTGTCTTACGTCATCCTGGGGCGGCCGCCCCAGGGACGTGGCGATGAAGGGCAGATGAGCGCGGCAGCTATTTCGCTGGGCCTGACGCAGACCAATGAGCTGACGCAAAGCATCGGCGACGAGCTGGGTATCAAAAACCTGATGCTGGAAGCTGAAGGGTCAGG